>JANOJN010000117.1:0-7292 GCA_031418775.1 Acidimicrobiia bacterium | reverse complement strand
TGCCGGCGGGGTCGAGCAACGGCTCGTGCTGCAGGTGCGCCTTTCGGCGCTCGCCGATGATCTCGATCTCGAAGCCCTCGTTGCCCTTCTCCGCCAGCGCCGCCGGGATGTACCCGAGGGCGACCGACTTGCCGACGTAGTGGGTATAGCCACCCGACGTGATCCAGCCGACAACCTTGGCGGTGCCATCGGCATCGGTGTGCCACACGGGCTCGTCGCCGATCACATCGGCGGCATCTTCGCCCTCGACCACATCGACGACAAACGTGACGAGACGGCGCTCGGGACCACGCGCAAGCTCGGCCTCGTGGGCAGCCCGACCGATGAAATCGTGGTCGAGCTTCACGTAGCTCAAGATGCCGGCTTCGAGCGGTGTGTAGATCGGTCGGTACTCACGAAACCAGGTACCGAAGCTCTTCTCCAGGCGCATCGACAGCAGTGCCCGAAGCCCGAAGAGCTTGATGCCGAACTCCTCGCCCGACTCCATGATCCGGTCGAACAGGGCGAGCTGGTACTGCGGTTCGACCCAGAGTTCGTAACCGAGATCGCCCGAATACGTGAGACGTCCGACCAGGGCCGGAACCATGCCGCACTCCAGTTTGCGGAACGACATGAACGGGAACGCCGCGTTCGAGACATCAGCATCCGTCACCTTGGCGAGCACGTCGCGCGCCCGCGGGCCGGCGATGGACAGACCGGTGAGGCCGAGGCCACGAACCTTGAACTCAACACTGCCGTCGGTCGGCAGGTGAT
This sequence comes from Acidimicrobiia bacterium, assembly GCA_031418775.1. Lineage (GTDB taxonomy): Bacteria > Actinomycetota > Acidimicrobiia > Acidimicrobiales > JANYDT01 > JANLQX01. The sequence continues at coordinate 6,539 of JANOJN010000117.1, read as the reverse complement.
GCATGAACCAGCGCGAGTGGTGGACCTCGGCCGGCAGCGAACCAAACAGGAAGAAGTGGTCGTCAGCTAGCCGCGCGACGGTGAACTCCCCTTCGATGCGGCCGCGGTGGTTGAGCATCGCCGTGAGCGCGACCTTGCCGACCTTGGGCATGCGCTGGGTCAGCAGGGTCGACAACCAAGCCTCGGCGCCCGAACCCGTGACCTCGTACTTGGCGAAGTTCGAGACCTCGGTGAGGCCGACCGCCTCGCGCACGTTCCGGCATTCTGCGCCCACCACCGGGAAGGCGTTCGACCGCTTGAACGTGACGTTCTCGACCGGCTCCTTGCCGGGCTCCTGGAACCACAGCGGTGATTCGAGACCGAACGATGCACCCCACACCGCGTTGGCGTCGCACTGGCGCTGATAGATCGGTGTGGTCAGCAGCGGACGACCGGCAGGAAGTTCTTCGTTCGGGAATTGGATACGAAAGCGGCGCTGGTAGTTCTCCTTCGCCTTCAGCGCGGTATAGCCGAGCGTGGCGTAGTCGCCGTAGCGAGCGACGTCCATGCCCCAGATGTCCATGCCCGGGTCACCCTCGGTCATCCAGGCCGCCAGCGCGAGGCCGACGCCACCGCCCTGGGACAGACCTGCCATCACGCCGCATGCCGTCCAGAAGTTCCGCAGACCGCGGACGGGACCAACCAGCGGGTTGCCATCGGGTGCGAAGGTGAACGGACCGTTGATGACCCGCTTGATGCCGACGTCTTGCAGCCTCGGGTAGTGCTCGAAGGCGATGCTGAGCGGCTTCTCCAGCCGATCGAGATCGGGGGTGAGCAGCTGGGCGCCGAACTCCCACGGGGTCTGTTTCGGCGACCACGCCACGCAGTCGTACTCATAGCTGCCCAGGAGCATCGAGTCGCCCTCTTGACGGAAGTATGACTCGCCGGCGAAGTCGACCGACATCGGCAGTTCCTTGCCGTGCTTCTCCCGGTATTCGACGATCTCGGGCATGTCGTCGGTGAGCAGATACATGTGCTCGAAGGCGAGGACCGGAAGTTCGATGCCGACCATACGCCCGACCTCGCGAGCCCAGAGCCCGCCCGCATTCACGACGTGCTCGGCGTGGATGTCGCCCTTGTTCGTTCGAACCGTCCACGTGCCGTCAGCCCTCGGCTCGAGAGCCTCGACCATCGTGTGGCGGTACACCTCGGCCCCGGCGTTACGCGCACATATGGCATACGCGTGGGTGACACCCGACGGGTCGACGTGGCCTTCGTCGGGATCGTAGAGACAACCTAGGAAGTGCTTCGGGTCGACCAGCGGATGGATCTCGGCCGCTTCCGCCATGGAGATCATCTCCAGACCCATGCCGAGGTAGCGGCCACGGGCCTGGGCCATCTTCAGCCAGTCGAGCCGTTCCGGGGTGTCGGCGAGCATGATGCCGCCGGGAAGGTGAATGGAGCAGTTCTGTCCCGACTCCGCCTCGATTGTCTTGTACAGGTTGACCGTGTACTGCTGAAGCTTGGCCACGTTCGGATCGCCGTTGAGCGTGTGCATGCCGCCCGCCGCATGCCAGGTCGAGCCGTGGGTGAGCTCCTTGCGCTCGAGGAGCACCACATCGGTCCAGCCGGCCTTCGTCAGGTGATAAAGCACGCTGGCGCCGACGACGCCACCGCCGATCACGACGACCCGCGCAGTCGACTTCATTCCTCCGTCCGTGCGGCCGTGAAGATCGTGAAGTACCGGTGATTCCTGAACAGGCATAGGGGGTTGAATCTAGGCGAGGCCGCGACCAACCTCGGTGGTGTGTCGAACCCCCAATCGCGCCATACAGGGTCGCCAGGCCCATTGAGCGGGAGGGGGTCGAGGAACTAGGGTGCGGGCATGTCGACGAGCGGGCGCGTCGGGAAACCGCGGATCTCGAAGCGCCAGGTTCGTCTTGGAGTCGTGGCGGCGGTGCTCGCCGCCCTCGTCCTTCCCACCACTGGGGCCACGGTCCACACCGGGACCTCGTTCGCCGCAGCCCCGGCGATCGCCGGTGAGAACGCCCTTCCCGGCAATCTGGTTCCGGCGATCGACAGCGCGACAGGAGCGCAGATCGTCGGCTACGCCTCGGCCCAGTCCGTGAACGCCGGGGCAACGCTTCCACTCTCCATCAGTTCGAAGGTCGGCAACCTCGACCTCCAGGTGTTTCGCCTCGGCTGGTACGGCGGCGTCGGTTCGCGACGGCTGCTCAGTGTCACCGGATTGACGGGCGTGTCCCGTGCCGTTCCTGCCCCCGATGTGGACGGCAAGCTGGCGCTCACCTGGCCGACCACCTACACCCTCGCCACGAGCGCCTCGTGGGTGAGCGGACTCTACGTGGCCAGCCTCCACAAGTCCGGCGTGGCGGGAGCCTCGTCCTACATTCCCTTCGTGCTCCGCGACGACGCGTCGACTGCGGCGTTCGTCCACGTGGCACCCTTCAACACGTACCAGGCCTACAACACCTGGGGAGGCAAGAGCCTCTACGGCTTCAACTCAACTGCGGGGGTCCAGGCCCGCAAGATCTCCTTCGATCGCCCCTACGCGGCCGAGGACGGGGCGGGCTTCCTGTTCGAGGGCGACGCCTACCTCGCGCAGTTCGTGGAACGCGAGGGGTACGACGTGACCTACGCGGCGTCGAGCGATCTCGATGCAAACCCCTCACTGCTCTCGAACCACCGGGCGTTCATCACTGGATACCACGACGAATACTGGACCCCGGCCATGCGCAACAACCTGGAGGGTGCGGTGGCCGCCGGCAAGCATGCTGCGTTCTTCGGCGCCAACAGCATGTATTGGCAGGTCCGATACGAGAACGCAGCCGACGGGCGACCCTCCCGGACAATCGTTTCGTACAAGGAGAACGCGGGGAGCGACCCGATCCAAGGAGCAACGACCACCGGAAGATTCCGTGACGCGCCCGTGAACCGACCGGAGAACAGCTTCCTCGGCTCGATGTACGAGGGCGACTTCGCCTACGGGAACTCCGTCCCCTGGACGGTTGCAAATGCCAGCCATTGGATCTACGCCGGCACCGGGCTCGCCAACGGCGATCAGATCCAAAAGGTCGTCGGTTACGAGTGGGACCGCGCGTTTGACAATGGTTCGAGCCCGGCGGGTCTCGTCACGCTCTCTGATTCGACACCACAGGCTGGATCGAAGCAGCAGTCCACGATCCACCAGAAGGGCAACGCTCTCGTCTTCAACGCCTCGACCATCTACTGGCCGTGGCTGCTCTCGAACGCCAGTTGGGGGATCGACGGACGGATCCAGACCATGACCCGCAACCTGATGAACGCGATGATCGATCCTGCTGGCCCTCCGTCGACGACTGCGCCTCCGACCACGACGATGCCGGCGTCGACGACGACCATTCCCGTCGGTCAAACAGTCACCAACCGCTGGGACTTCGAGGACGGCACGACACAGGGTTGGGGGCCCTGGCACGGCGGCGGCACAACGTCAGTCACGACGAACGCGCCCCACACCGGAACAGGCGCGCTGCGTATCACCGGGGCGAGTCCGGCAACCGTTGTCGGCGTTGTTTCGAACCTCACCCCGGGCGTCACCTACACATTGAAAGGCTTCGCCCGAAGCGACGCGCCGTCCTACTACGTCGGCGAGGTCCAGTTCTACACCGGTGCCACATCGAAGGGATCGGCGCCGATCGCGTTCGTCCTCGACGGCACGTGGAATGCGTTCTCGGCCACATTCACCGTGCCTGCCGCGACCACCACCGTCTATGTCGGCCTCAACGGCGGAACCGCCGCTACGACGTTCGACGACATCACGATCGCCGCCCCGAGTTCCTCCGTCACGACCACCACCCTCCCGGCAGTCACCACGACAACGACACCCGGGACCACCACGACGATCGCCGGATCTGCGACAACCACGGCTACACCGACGACCGTCATCTCGACCACGACGACGGCGCCCGCCGGCCAGACCGTCACGAACCGCTGGGACTTCGAGACCGGCACGCAGGGCTGGACGAGTTGGTTCGGCACCGGAACCGTCACCCGAACAACGACCAGTCCCCGTTCGGGCACCGGTGCGTTGCGACTGACCACCGGGATCTACGCGACCGCCGGCATCACCGTGACCGGTCTCGCCCCCGGTCAGACCTTCACTCTGCAGGGATATTCCCGCAACGACGTCGCCACCTTCAATCTGGGCGAGGTGCAATTCTGGGGCTCGAGCACTCCGGCTGCGGCCATCACCTTTGCTCCCGACAACGGCTGGAACCGCTTCACTTCGGTGTTCACCGTGCCCGCGGGCGTGTCGAACGTGTTCATCGGGCTCAACGGCGGCGAGTCACCGATGACGGTCGATGATGTCACCATCAGCACGGCCACGCCGCCCTCCCCGACGAGCACGACGAGCACGACGACGCCGGCGGCGACAACCACACTCGCTCCGACAAGCACCACCATCGCGGCTGGAACGACCACGACCTCCCCGGCGACGACGACAACGACGCTCGCGCCAACCACTACAACCACCACGATCGCACCGACCACCACAACCACCACGATCGCACCGACCACCACAACCACCACGATCGCGCCGACCACCACAACCACCACAACAACCACCACAACAACCACCACAACCACCACAACCACCACAACCACCACGATCGCGCCGACCACCACGACCGCAAGTCCGCCGGTGGTTCCGGTCGCCACCTGGACCTTTGAATCCGGCTCGACGGCCGGCTGGTCGGCCTCAGGCAAACAGCGGATCTCTCTCGCGGCGACGCCGCGGTCGGGATCGTTCGCGCTCCTTGTCTCGGGCGGAACGGCAACGCTCGCCCTCCGGCCCTACGCGGCGACGAACGACTCGTACACCCTCACCGCGTGGGTGAGGTCGACAGCGAACGCGCCAACCGCCGTAGTGGTCAAGACCGGGCCATTTCCGACGACCAGAACGACAGCGACCGTTGACCCTGCGGTGAACGGATGGAATCGCATCACCGTTCGCTTCAGCTCCTCAACCTCCGTCACCGCCGTCAACTTTCAGGTGACCAGCGGATCGGCGTCGTTCCTCGTCGACGACGTCGTGCTGTCGAGGCTCTGATCGGACCCGATCAGTAGTCGGTCGGGACGCCGCCCTCGGCATGACGGCGGGCGACGAATGCGGCGAGCTCGTCGTGACGAGCCGAATCGAGCGTGGTTGGCGGTTCGTAGGCCGCGAGCATGTTCTTCCACATCGCGTTGGCCCGGTCGTAGGTGGTCGGGGAACCCGCTTCGACCCACGTCTCCCAGTTGCGCCAGTCGCTGAGCATCGGATGGTGGAACGCCGTCCGGAACCGATCCTGGGTGTGCTGCGTCCCGAAGAAGTGACCACCCGGTCCGACGTCGGCTATCGCGTCGATTCCGATCTCGGCGGCGTTGACGACGGGCGGTTCGAGGAACGACTCCATCATCCCGAGCAGTTCGGCATCGAGCATCATCTTCTCGTAGCTCGCGTGCAGGCCGCCCTCCATCCAGCCGGCGCCGTGCATGAGGAAGTTGACACCACCCATCAGCGCGCCCCACAGCGAGAAGACCGACTCGTACGCAGCCTGGGCATCGAGCGCATTTGCCGCACATACGTTGGACGACCGGTACGGAACCTTGTACCGGCGCGCCAACTGCCCGCCGATCATCGCCGCCTTCATGAACTCCGGTGTGCCGAACGCCGGTGCGCCCGATTGCATGTCGACGTTCGAGGTGAAGCCGCCGTAGATCACCGGTGAACCGGGACGGACCAACTGCGTCAGCGTCATGCCAAGAAGCGCTTCGGCGTTCTGCTGGGCGACCGCGCCGGCCACGGTGACGGGCGCCATGGCGCCGGCAAGGGTGAACGGCGTGATGCAGACCACCTGATTGCGCTTCGACATCTCGATGATCCCGGTGGCCATCGGCAGGTCGAGGCGTAGCGGCGACGAAGTGTTGATGATCGTGAACAGCGACGGTTCGCGCTCGAGCGTCTCATCGTCGATGCCACGGGCGATGCGCACCATTTCGATGACGTCGCGGTTCCGCTCGGCGCCGAGGGAGTACACGTGGATCGGCTTGTCGGCCAGGGTGAGCGCATCGAAGGTCGCATCGAGGTGACGGATCGACGCATGCAGGTCGATAGGTTCGACCGGGTACCCGGCAAAGAAGTGCACGGTGTTGAGCATCTGCCCGAGCCGGATGAGGTTCTGGTAGTCGAGGCGATTTCCGATGCGCCGACCGTTGTCGCGGTCGAACACATTCGGCGCGCTGGCCACCGAGCCGAAGGCCACCCAGTTCCCGCCGATGCGCAGCGAATGTTCGGGATTCGTCGCGTGCAGGGTGAACTCCGCGGGCGCCGTGGCCATCGCGGCCTCGACCGCGTCCCGTCCGATTCGCACGCGTTCACCGTCGACCTTGGCGCCGACCTTGGCGAAGAGATCGCGGGCGTCGGCATTCAGCACGTCCATGCCGATGCGCTCGAGAACTTCCAGCGAGGCCAGGTGGATCATCTCGAGTTCGTCGTCGGAGATCACCTGCGTCGGGGCGTA
>JANOJN010000116.1:0-2377 GCA_031418775.1 Acidimicrobiia bacterium | reverse complement strand
TGCAGGTGCGATCGCGCTCACCGCAAGCGCCATCGACGTGCGCCGCGGAGGCCGAACCAGCGAGCCCGCCACGAATCTGATCGAACACGTCACCGTGATCCCACACTTCGACCGAATGGCGCACTGGTTCCCGAACATGGTGGAACAGGCACTGGCCCAGCTCCAGCCCGGCTTCCATCTCGTCGGGGTCGACGAGGACACCGCACTCGTCGGCGGCATCACCGAGTGGACCGTGATGGGTCGTCAGCGGGTCACCGTGTTCGGGCCCGGCGGCGCGACCCAGTTCACCCACGGCCAACGGCTCAGCCTGCCCCGTTGACGACCTCATACGGAGAACTCGTCGAGCGCAGCCGATCAGCTGGATGAATGATTGTTCGCTCGGTCGCTCCCGGAGCGACTGGGATACCAACGTCGGCAGGCTTCACCGCCTCAGCACACGTTCCGTTGCGGTCCGGACAGCTCGCGCTCTTTCGACCGGGTCAGGGAACGCGTTTCGGAGCGACTCCGAGCGGAGCTCCATGGACAGAGGGACATCGGGGACGACGGCGAGAAGCTCGCTGATCGGCAGCGAACCGTCGCCGGGCAACAGCCGACCGTGGAGCGCCTCATGGAGCAACGTCGGAATCGTGGTGTCGGCGGGTGCGGCCGGCGCATCGCACACTTGGATGTAGGGCAGCAGACGTGCGTCGATCGCGGCAAGGTCGCCGGGCTGGTGACCGGCCCGGGACAGGTGCAGGTTGTCAACGAGGACTCCGAGACATTGACGATCGGCGGCGCGAACGATCGACAACGCCTGAGGAAGGGCGCGCACCGCCATGATCGGAAGAAACTCGAGCACGAGTCGGATATCGGAACCTTCGAGACGTTGCGCGAGAACACGGAGACGCTCCGCCACTCGCCCCTCGTCGGGGTCTCGACTGGCAACGAGGATGTTGCGGGCGCCGATCCGCAGCGCAGCGTCGACGATCGCCTCTCCGTTGTCCGAGCCTGAGCTTCCCTCCGGCAACATGATGATCGGTTCGATGTCGAGAATGATCAGCCCACGTCGTTCGGCCCTCGCACGAACATCATCGGCGACCGCATCGGTCCACGTGGTCGCATCGAACCAGATCCCGACTGCGGGAAAACCTGCGTCGGCGGCAACGTCGACAGCGTCAGCGGGCCCCACGTCCAAGATGGTGCCAGCAGCAAGCGAGATGGTCCGCATGGCCCGACCCTAAACCGCCTTCGCGCCCTTACCTGAATCTCACGTCCACCGGACAGGGTGACCGGCCATGAGTACTGCCTTCTCCCATCGGACCACCTCGGGCCGTCGCCGACTTCTCGCCCTCGCCATCGCGGCCAGCGCGTTGTGCGTCACCAGCGTCGGCCTGTCCCAAGCGGCGAGCGTCAAGAAGGTCGTCCGGAAGACGACGAAGAAGCCGGTAGCGAAGATGCCCAAGACAACGGTCACGACCATCGCCACGGCTGCGGTGACCACCGCAGGGTCCACCGCGCCGACAGCGTCAGCCGCCGGGGCAATCGTCAACGCCTGGAAGTCCGCGGCTGTCGACCCGGCAAAACTGCCGATCGGCGACTCGAAGGTCACGACGACCGGTGCCGCCGTCGGCGGCCTGTGGGCGTGCCGCGCCGGAAACCCGAACGCCGGCGGGGCGTCGGCCGACGGACCGTGGCTGAACGTTGCCGCCGGCACGTGGGACTCCACCGCGAAGCTGGCGGTTCAGGGATCCGTCTCCTGGCCGACCGCGAAGTACAGCGAGACGGTCTCCGGTGGGACGAGAGTGCTCACCACGAACAACGTTCCGGTCGACGGTCAGACCGGCACCTTCCCCATTGCCGCATCGGATCCGTCGTTCCAATACGACCGCAATCCCGGTCGTATCGCCGAGAGGCCGACAACGATCACGCTCACGGAGAAGCCGGCGATCAACGCCTCGCCGTCGTGTCTCTCCGAAGGGCCGATCGGGATTCTGAAGAATGGCGTGTTCGTGTTCAGCTCACTCGACGGACGCGGCCACGACGCCGTGGCCCACGAGTCACAGGACAAGTGCGACGGGCACCCGGCGATGAGCACCTACCACTATCACAACGTTCCGTCATGCATCCGAAACGCCACGACCGGGTCCTCGACCGTCGTGGGCTGGATGAACGACGGGTTCCCGATCGTCGTCGAACGAGACGCGAAAGGAGCGCTACCGACCAACGCGGACCTCGACGAATGCCATGGCCGGACCTCCGATGTCCTCATCGATGGCAAAGTCGTCAACACGTATCACTACTCGGCGACGCTGGAGTTCCCGTACTTCGTCGGATGTCTCCGAGGAACTTCCACGGTGGCCCGCAATGCGTAGGACGCGCACTCCGGCTTGGGTGCTCA
>JANOJN010000115.1:0-2071 GCA_031418775.1 Acidimicrobiia bacterium | reverse complement strand
CCACCGTCAACGTCGACCTGACCGGATGGTTCCTCGCCGATCACGGTGTCATCGACTACGAGCCGGACCCGGCGGTGTCGTCGATCGGGGCAGTCGCCGCACGCCTCGGAGCAGACCCCTGGTGATCATCTGCGCACATATGGTCGAGCAGAAGCGCTCGGGGGTCAGCTCCGAGACGTGCGGCGACTGCCCCGATCGACGACACGGCCGGGTCCGGCTCGTACTCGATGACACCGTGAACGGCGAGGAACCATCCGGTCAGGTCGACGTTGACCGAAGCGATCGCTTCGTCGCGTCGGGCGAGCAGTGTGGCCTTCTGCTCTGCCACCGACAGGGTCTTGACGGACTCCCAGACCGGAGTGCCCATGAAGGGATGGAAGCTGCCTTCGAGGCTCATGATGACGCCGATGGCGCGACCGGCCGCCTGCGCGTAGATCGGCAGCCCGCGTCGATGGAAGTCGGTCAGCGAGTCGAGGACGCCCCGCCACACGTCGGGATGGCTGTTCACCTGGTTGAGGTTGAAGCAGACCGGACGGCCTGTGCGCGTGGCCATCGTCTCCATCCACGTCAACTCGTTCGGCACCTCGGGGTGCCAGAACGCGCCCTGGAATACCCCGTGACCGGCCGCGCCGAGGGCATCGCCGCAGGCAAGAAGCTCGTCGACACTGCACGTCGTGCCCGGCACCAGCTCGCCGGACTTCGAGCGATGGATCGGGGTGCGTGACGTCGAGAATCCGAGTGCTCCGGCCCGGAGACCTTCGAGGACGAGTCGGTTGAGCTCGGCAAGGTCGTCGGCTGTGGCCTCCTCGTTGTGCGCCCCTCGGTCACCCATGACGTAGGCGCGCAGAGGACCGTGTGCCACCTGCGTCCCGACGTCCATGACGAAGTGCTGACGGTCGAGGGCGTCGAGGTACTCGGGGAAGGTCTCCCATTCCCACGTGATGCCCTCGGCCATGGCCGAGCCAGGGATGTCTTCGACGCCCTCCATCAGCTCGATCAGCCAGTCGTGACGGTCGGGACGGGCAGGGGCGAACCCCACGCCGCAGTTGCCCATCACGACGGTGGTGCAGCCGTGCCACGACGAGGGCGTGAGCATCGGGTCCCAGCTGGCCTGGGCGTCGTAGTGGGTGTGGATGTCGACGAAGCCGGGGGTGAGCAGTCGGCCCCCAGCGTCGACCTCCCGATGACCGGCGCCGATCTCCCCGCCGGCCTCGCTGACCGCGGCGATCAGCCCGTCGTGCACTGCAACGTCTGCGGTCCGGCGGGGCCCACCCGACCCGTCGATGAGCGATGCGTTGCGGATCACGATGTCGTGCATCCGGCCATGATGTCAGGAGGACGACTGGTCTGCCGGATCCGGTTCTCGAGAAATCTGGCGAGTGCTGTCACAAACGAACGTCGCTGGCCGTCGGTCTCTGCATGAACGAAAACGAAACTGCTGCAGTCACCCGTCACGACGTCGTCGTGGTCGGTGCCGGCCTCGCCGGCCTCGCCGTGGCCCAGCTCTGCCGGCGTCAGGGCCGCTCGGTCCTCGTGCTCGATCCGCACCCCGGTGGTCGGGCCAAGTCCGACACGAAGGACGGCTTCATCTTCAATCGCGGCCCTCACGCGGTCTACCTCGGCGGCGCCACCGAACGGGTCCTGACCAACCTCGGCATCGCTCTGCCCGGTGGTCCGCCGCAGATCGCTGGCGGGGCGATCCTGGCGTGCGGGAAGACGGACCGACTGCCCTTCTCGGCGGCCTCACTGGTGGCCTGCGGCTACCTCGGTGTGCGCGACAAGGCATCTCTCGGTTCGTTCTTCGCCAAGCTCCCGAAGCTCCGTGTCGCCGAGTGGTCCGGTGTCCCGACCGCTGAACTCGTCGGCGACCTCCGAGAGCGGGCACGGCTGGTCGCGCTCATGGCCGTTCGTACGTCTACATACTGTGCCGCCCCTGATCGTCTGAGTGCCGACGTGACGGTGACGGCCCTCCAGGCTCCGGGCGTCAGATACGTCGACGGCGGTTGGCAACGATTCGTCGATGAGCTGTCGGCCGGGTTGGAAGTCGCGTCTGCTTCGGTCACCGCGGCCG
>JANOJN010000114.1:0-6355 GCA_031418775.1 Acidimicrobiia bacterium | reverse complement strand
GGGCGACCCACGAACCCCGGCCCAACAACGCGCCGACGCGCTCGTCCTCATCGCCCAGTTCTTCCTCGACCACCACGACCACGCAACCCCAGACGGCAGTACGTCGATCAACCGGGCCCACGTCAACGTCGTGGTGAACCTTGACCAGCTCACCACCGCCCATCTCACCGGGAACGCCGAGTCCCCCTGCAACGTGAGTGGGTTGGACATGGCGTCGGTGTTGCAAACCTGCTGTGACGCCTCCGTCACCCGGATCCTCACCGCCGGACCATCACTCACCCTCGACATCGGCCGCGAAACCCGGGTCGTCTCACCTGCGCTCCGCAAAGCCGTCACGGTTCGTGACCGCACCTGCCGATTCCCCGGCTGCGACATGCCCGCATGGTTCACCGACGTTCACCACATCTGGCACTGGACCCGCGGCGGGCCCACGGACCGGGAGAACTGCTGCCTTCTCTGCCGACAACACCACACCCTCATCCACAAAGGCCGATGGACCGTCACCGGCAACCCCAACGGCGATCTCCACTTCACCGGTCCCGAAGGCATCACCCACCGAAGCCGACCACCCAACCCCCAACTCCCCATCACCCAAAACGCCGCCTGGAACTGAAACAGGTCGACGCGTAGAGCGGGCTGTGGCGGGAAACGTGGGCACAATGACATTGACGCCACGCCACCGACGGAGCACGATCGATGCGTGGCAAAGGACGCACGTGAACGGACCGTGGTGTTCGTGGTGTTTCCCGGCTTTCAAAGCCTCGACCTCACCGGACCGTTCGAGGTCTTCGCAGGCGCCAACGATCTCCTCGACGCCGAGGGCCGGACCGGACCGCGGTACCGCCCGCTGATTGCCGCTGCGAGCACCGGAGCGGTGACGTCGGAGAGCGGACTCGGCATCGTGGCCACCCATTCACTCGGAGCAGTACGGGGCAACGTCGACACCCTGGTCGTTGTCGGCGGCCGAGGGACGAACACGGCGAGCCGCGACGATCAACTCATCGGCGAGGTCCGCCGCCTCGCGCGATCGGCACGTCGGGTCACCAGCGTCTGCACCGGTGCCTTCGTCCTCGCCGCGTCTGGGCTCCTGGGCGGTCGCACGGCATGCACCCACTGGGCCCGCGCCGATCAGTTCGAGAAGCGCTTTCCCAACGTCGACCTCGACCGCGACTCGCTCTACCGCTGCGACGGGAAGATCTGGACATCGGCCGGCGTGACCGCCGGCGTCGACCTCACCCTTGCGCTCGTGGCCGAGGACCATGGCCCTGAGCTCGCGCAGACGGTCTCTCGTTGGCTGGTGATGTTCTATCGGCGCCCCGGCGGTCAATCGCAGTTCGCCGCACCGGTGTGGCGCGGCGTCAGCGGCCGAGAGTCCATCCGAGGACTGTGCGACCGCGTCGTGGCCGACCCCGGAGGGGACCACCATCTTCCTCACCTCGCCGCCGCAGCCGCCATGAGCGAACGGAACTTCCTGCGGGTGTTCGTCCGCGAGATCGGCGTGACCCCCGCGAAGTTCGTCGAGTCCGTCCGCGTCGACGCCGCCAGCCGAGCGCTCGAGACCACCGACGTCGGCGTCGACGTGATCGCGAAAGCATCGGGCTTCGGCACCGCCGAAACGATGCGCCGAACGTTCCTGCGAACAAAGGGAATCGCTCCCAGCGACTACCGCAGCCGCTTCACGCTCCGGACCACCTGAGCTTCCAACTCCCTACGTACACCTACGACACAAGGACCAGTTATGCAGATCGCCGCCGTTCTCTTCCCCCGTCTCACCGCGCTCGACCTGATCGGGCCCTACGAAGTCCTCCAGCGGCTCCCCGGAGCAACGGTCACGTTCGTTGGACACCGACGCGGCGAGGTCCGCACAGAGAACGGGTTCCTCGGACTCACCGTTGACGCGGCGTTCGCCGAGGTGATGCAGCCCGACGTGGTGATCGTCCCGGGAGGCGTCGGCACCCGGGCGCTGATGGGCGACCAGGTGGTCCTCGACTGGCTCCGAGCGGTCCACCCGACCACCCGGTACACCACGTCGGTGTGCACGGGCTCACTCGTGCTCGGCGCCGCCGGTCTGCTCAACGGGCTGACGGCGACGACGCACTGGTCGGTGTTGAACGCGCTCGAAGCCCTGGGCGCGACCCCCACGTCGCTGCGGGTGGTCGAGCATCTCGACCAGCGGATCATCACCGCGGCCGGGGTCTCATCGGGCATCGACATGGCCCTCCGACTGGCCGAGCTCCTGGTCGACGAAACCGCGGCCAAGGCCATGCAGCTCGCCATCGAGTACGACCCGCAGCCACCCTTCGACAGCGGATCGCTGGCGAAGTCGTCCCAGGCGGTGGTGGAGCGCGTGATCGAATACGCGCAGCTCAAGGACTGAGCCAGCCGAGTGGCGCGCGCCGCCGCGTCAGCGGCACGGTTGCCAGACCTTGCCGTCGAGGTCCCGGTTGGTGAGCATCGCCGACCACCGCCGCGTGTTCGCCGTGGCGCAGAACGTGCCGGTCTTCGCGGTGTACTCGATCTGCACCACGGCCTTGCCGGCCTTGGAGAACGGGAGCAGAAGGTCGCATTCCTCGAACTCGGCGCACTGCTCGTTCACCGCGAAGTCGAATGAGCCGACAAGTGCCGGGATCTGCGTGAGATCGTTCTTGAGACCGACGGACAACCCGCGCTCGTGCGCAATTGATGCCAGCATGCGGTTGTACGTGAGCTGATCATCAGCGCGCAGAGGAAATCCGGTGTTCTGGGTATAACCGTCGGCGTTGTCCCAGTCGATGGCGTCGAACCCGGCGCGCGCGCACCGGTCGGCCCGCGCCGTGAGGATCGGCCGGAGCACATCGAGTTGACGGATGTCGATCCAGCGTTCGCCCGGCCACCCCTCGAGCGCACGCCCGATTATCGGTTCAGGGAAGGCTGCCGCATCGGGCCGCCACTCCTCGATGCTTCCCCCCGAGACGTAGCAGACGGCCCGGGATCGAGTGCGGTGGATCCGTCGGACGGCCTGCGTGTTCAGCGTGACCCCGTCGGCCGCATAGAGGTCGATGACCCACACCGTCGGCTTTACGCAGCGTCCGCCCGACCACGGCTTCACGCAAAGGCCGAGGCGCGGCGCGGCGCGCCCGATCTCGTAGACCCATCGATCCTTCGTCGTCGGAATCCAACGCTTCGGGACAGCCGCCACACCCGGCGCCGGGCCCGACGCGCCAAACGCGATGAGCGTCAGGACGATGAAAAGACGGGCGCACCCGCGGCGCCCATCTCCCCCGCGCATCAGTACGTGAGCGCGTACACGTCGTAGCTGACGATTCCCGTCCCGCTCGTTCCGAGACCGACGGCCTGCACACTGTTCAGCCACGTGTAGCGCTCGTCGCCCGCCTCGAAGCGGATCGCCACCCGGATGACGCCCTTGATGTTCATGCCGGTGTACTGCAGGAAGATTGTCGCCCCGTCTTCGGTCTGCAGGCAGAGCCGCACATTGAGATCGGCAACCCGGTCGGCTCGGATCATGACCCAGTCCCCCCCGGCCACGTCGGCGATGACGCCACGAAGCTTCGGTCCCTCGAAGGTGCCGCTCATGGCGGTGAAGACCATGCGGGTTCCGCCGTTTACGGCGCCGACCATCGCCGGCGCCTTGTCGGCGATGTTCGCGGTCATGGTGAAGAGGAACTCGGCAGGCAGTGATTCGAGGGGCATGAGGTACTCCTGGGTAAGTGGATGTGCTGGCTGGGAACGTAACGGGTCTACTGGGGCGAAGGACGTGAAGGCAAAGGGGCTCGCGACTTAGGCGAGTTCGTAGCGGATCGGCAGTCGTTTCGGCCCACCGACGAAGAGCGTGGACATGTACTTCACCTCTCCGGCGAGATCGATGCTCCGAAGCCGCGGAATGAGCTCGTTGAACAGGGCCTTGATCTCCATCCGGGCGAGCATCGCCCCAAGGCAGTAGTGCACACCGAATCCGAAAGCGAGTTGCCGGTTCGGAGACCGCCCCGCATCGAAGCGCATCGAGTCACCGAACACCTCCTCGTCGCGGTTTGCTGCGGCGTAGCTCAGCAGGACCGACTCTCCGGCCCGGATGGTGGTGCCACGAAGGGTGTAGTCCTCCGTCGCCGTCCGCATGAAGTGCTTGACCGGAGAGACCCACCGGATCATCTCGTCGACGGCGTTGGGTAGTAGGGAAAGAGCAGCGCGCAGACGATCAAGCTGATCGGGCTGCTCGATGAGCGCATGCAGCCCGCCGCCGATGGTTGCGCTGGTGGTGTCGTGGCCGGCGGTGGCGATGATCACGTAGTAGCTGATGGTCTCCATCTCCCCGAGCGGGCGACCGTCGATGGTGGCGTTGGCGATCACCGACGCGAGATCGTCGGTCGGATTCGCCCGCCGCGAGGAGGTCAGCTCACCGAAATATCGGAAATAGTCGGCGATCACTTCCATGAAATCCGCGGTGGTGTTCCCACGACGCATGTCCTCGTCGGCCGCGCCGAAGAGCTCCTGCGTGAGCTTGAGCATGCGGGGATGGTCGCTCTCGGGCAGGCCGAGGATCGAGAGGATCACGTAGAGGGGATAATGCACCGCGACGTCCTGCATGAAGTCACAAGAGCCACCGAGATCGACCATGCGGTCGACGTAACGCTTGGCCAGCTCGGCCATCCGCCCCTCGAGCTTGCGCAGGCTCGACGGCTGGAACCACTGCGCGGTGATCGCCCGGTACGCCTTGTGGTCCGGCTCGTCCATGTTGATCAGGGTTCGGAGCAGATCGCCCCGCTCACGGCGACGATCGTCACCGGCCTTCTCGCCGAGCACCGGCCGTGGGGCGTTCAGGAAGATGTCGTTGCGGGTCTCGATCTCGAGCACGTCGGCATGCTTGGTGATCGCATAGAACGGGTAGCAGAAATCGTTCTCGGCGATGAGGCGCACCGGCGACTCGCGGCGGAGCAACGCCGCTGCCTCGTGCCACCGCTTGTCGTCGGCGTAGGCGCTGGGAGTGATGAAGATGCGCCCCGCTTCGTCGATATCCACCCCCTCATCGTCGCGCTGAACCGGTCCTCGAAGCGATTCAGCGCAAGTGCCCGGGTGCTCAGCCGAACGCAAGCACTGCGGCGACCCCGGCGACGGTCAGGGCGCTCGCCGCGAACTCGCTTCGACGATGGCGTTCGCCGAGGAACCGGTGCGAGATGGCGAACGTGAGGATGAGCTCGACCTGACCGAGCGCCCGAACCTTGGCGGCGTTCTCCAGCGTCACGGCGATCGCCCATCCGGCCGATCCGAAGACGGACAGCACCCCGACGATCGCCGAGCTCCGCCACGTGCGCGCCACGGCAAGGACATCGTCGGGTTTCGTGACAAGCATCTGGGCCCCGTTGATCAGCACCTGGATGGTGTTCATCGCCGCCAACGTGACGAGCGCCCGGAACACCGCAGGGTGATCTCCTAGCGATTTCGACGATGCCCGGATCCAGACCGAAGCAAGAGCAAAGCCGGCCCCAGCGAGAAGGCCGAGCGCCAGAGCGGCGTCGAGTCGGAAGCTGCCCCGGGCATCATCTACCGCGTCGGGCCGACGCGCCATCGCCAACCAGCCCACGCCGACCACGCAGACGCCGGCTCCGATCCATCCCCAAACTCGCAACGGCTCGTGGAGGACGACAGCAGAGAACAGCGCAACCTGGAGCACCTCGGTCTTGGAGTAGACCGTCCCCAGCGCGAACCCTCGGCGGTCGAACGCCGCGATCAGGGCGACCGTCCCGACGATCTGAGCGATGCCCGCTGCGGTTACGGTGACCCAGAACATCGCTGGCGGCGCATCGAGCGACTGGCCGAACGGCCCAACGGCGATGGCGACGGCCGCCAGGGCGATCGGTGCCCCGTAGAAGTACCGGACGAACCCCGCCGCCGTGATCGACAACTGGGCGCGGAGCTTCTGCTGCAGAGAGGTCCGGGTCGCCTGGAACACGACGGCACCCAACGTTACGAAGATCCACATCCGGTTGTCTCACATTCTGAGAATAACTTCCCGAATTACAAAACGCACCATAGCTTGCCCGATGCAGGCGATCACGCCACCGGCACCTCCGTCACGTCTGCGCATGGCCACGCGCACCTGCATCGCTTTCTACGCGCACATCCATCGTTTCCACGCGCAGATCCCTGAAACTTGCCGGCAAGCCCGCCTCGATTCGACTGATCTGCGCGCCAGACGTCCCGATCTGCGCGTGGGGCGAGTGGGGTGTCGGCGCCGTGGCTCACGACAGCGACGGAGCCGTCGCGGCGACTAGTCGGCCGCGGCCAAGGAAGGCGAGTCCACCAAGGCCGACGCACCCGGCGACGATGAAGGTGACCGGATAGCCGCGCCGGTCGACGAGCC
>JANOJN010000113.1:0-2042 GCA_031418775.1 Acidimicrobiia bacterium | reverse complement strand
CTGATCCTCATTGCGGGGTTGGGCCGGGTGAACGCTATTGGGACGCTGGTTTCGGGTCACAATCATGGTCGTGGATTCCTCGTCGCCCGCCGCCATCATCTTCCGCGTGGTCGTCGGACTCGTCGGAGTCTGGGCGGCGCTTGCGACGTTCATGTCGGCGATCAAGCTCGTGGTCGTCCCCAAGGGCACGTCGCAGAAGATCACCCGCACGGTGTTCACGGTCGTCCGCGGCGGGATGAAGCTGTATGCCCGACCGACTCTTCCGTGGGCGAAGCGGGATCAACGGCTTGCTCTCTACGCGCCGCTCGCTCTTGTTCTGATGCCGATCGTCTGGGTGACGTTGATCATCGTCGGCTTCGCCGGGGTCCATTGGGCGCTCGACCCGAAGTCGGTCGGTGATGCGTTCTACGTCAGCGGTTCGTCGATGCTCACACTCGGCGTCATGTTCCGCCGCAACGGCCCCGCCGCCGCGGCCTCGTTCACCCAGGCGGCGATCGGGCTCATCGTGGTCGCGCTGTTGATCTCGTACCTCCCGGCGATCTATGCCGCGTTCTCGAAGCGTGAAGTGCTGGTGGGTCTTCTCGAATCCCGCGCGGGCATGCCGCCCTCGCCGGTGACCATGCTGGTGCGATTCGATCTCGTCGGCGGCCTGGGTACGCTGCCTGCGGTCTTCAGCCGCTGGGAGGACTGGTTCGTCGAGGTCGAGGAGAGCCATACCAACTTTGCCGCCCTGAACTTCTTCCGTTCGCCCCGAGCGGATCGGTCATGGATCACCGCGGCAGGGTGTGTGCTCGACACCGCCGCGCTGTCACTCAGCGTGCTCGACGTGCAGCGTTCTGCGGAGGCTGCACTCTGTCTGCGGGCCGGCTTCTTGTCATTGCGTCGGATCGCCGACTACTTCATGATTCCCCACAACGACGATCCGAAACCCACCGATCCGATCAGCATCTCCCGGCGCGAGTTCGACCTCATGTACTTCGAACTCGAAGCGGCCGGGGTCCCGCTCAAGGCCGACCACGATCGGGCCTGGGCAGACTTCTGCGGTTGGCGGGTCAACTACGACACCACGCTCGTCCGCCTCACCACGGTGGTGTCGGCGCCACCGGCGCACTGGTCGTCGGACCGCAAGGTCGTGCCCTTCACTCCCAAGCTCTTCCGCACTCGTCGCCGGCTACGCGATCACGCGGCGCGACAGCAGGCCTTCCGGGACGGGACGATCACCCTTCCGGCGGCCGGATCGCCGCCCGACGTCCCGCTCAACTCCAACCTGAGGTCGGTTCGCTAGCCGTCGATGTGCGGGCGGGGTCCTGTCACCGGGGAGCCTGGTGTCGGGCGGCCGCTTCCGGGGTCCTGTCGCCGGGGAACGTCCGTCGCGGCGGCCGCTTCCGGGGTCCTGTCGCCGGGGGAGCCTGGTGTCGGGCGGCCGCTTCCGGGGTCCTGTCATCGGGGAGCCTTCCACTCTGCGGTACTCGCCCGTTGTTCTCCTCCGTCGAACCGGGTCTCCGTTCCTCGGCGGGCCCCTCCCCGGTGCCACCCCTCCAGCTCGTTGGTTGTGCTCGGCGTCGGCGAGTGCGCGAACAATCCATCAGCAAGAGGATGGCCGGGCGGGCTTGGTTGTCTAGGAACGAATGGGGAGTGCTGTTTCGGGGGGGAATTTGGTTGGCTAGGCGGCTTGGAGGCGGAGGGGCGGGCCGGTGGTCTGGACGGCTCCGTCGGGATAGGTGATCGTGAGGATGCGGTTCGGGAGGAGCGTGAGCTTCCAGCCGCAGTCGTGCACTCGGTGGTGATGGATGTTGCAGAGCGGGAGAAGATTGCAGAGATCGGTCGGTCCGCCGTCTTCCCAGAAGTGATCGTGATGGGGCTTGCAGTGATCGAACTTGACCGCGCATCCCGGCACGGCGCAGGTCGCGTAGAGCGAGCGGAGCGCTCGGCGTTGTGCCCGCGACGCGAGACGGCTTGAGCGACCCAGGTCCATCTCGCCGGGCGCGTGGAGAACCACCCCGTTCAGAACGATCACCGGATGAGCGTCGGACCTCGGGAAC
>JANOJN010000112.1:0-2917 GCA_031418775.1 Acidimicrobiia bacterium | reverse complement strand
CCGGTGCCCTCTTGAATGAAGACTCCATCGTCGGCAAGACACGCTTGGATCTCAACTAGGTCGGCTGCGAGAAAGCGAGTATCGAGCAGAACGGTCTGATGGACGACTCCAGGTCGAAAAGAGAACTTGTTCCTTCTCCGCTTTTCCAGACCGTCAACCATCACGGGGCCAGCTGGTCGACCCGGGACGGCGCGCAGAAGGATTGCCTGCGGATCGAAGTCTGGGAGAGCCAAGAGTTGGCGGTAGAACTCCTCCCACCAACCGATGGCGGCGGCCTCCGCGGCGATCCGGTCGGCCTCGGTCACGCCTGGCGGGAGGGTGACCACCTGGCGCGTGGTCGTCGGCGCCCCGGTTGTCGGGGCAAGCGTCGTCGGCGCCGCGGTTGTCGGGGCAAGCGTCGTGGGGGCCGGCGCTGAAGTCGGGGCGGACGTCGGAGCCGTGGTCAGCTGCGGCGCCTGGCCAGCGGTCGTGGTCGGCACCGCCGTGGTCTGGTCGGTCCCGCTCCCGCTTCCGCTCCCGCCCCCGCAGGCGGTCAGCACCGTGGTGAGAACAGCCGGCACGAGGAGAACGAGGAGTCTGCGCCGCGATCGCATGCGGCGAGCCTTTCGTCTGGCCCGGGTGGTGTCAACCGTCTCGCGGCAAACCCCTCCCTCCGGCGGCCCGGCGCGCCGCTTGCAGGCATCCCAGATGCGGGGGCGCCGCATCCCAGACCCTTGGTGTTCGCGTTCTGGCGGCTCGTTTTTCGGGCATCTGGGATGGAGCACCCGTGGCACCCGCTCGCGCACGGCGGCCGTACCGGTTGCGAGGGGCGGAGGTGCGAGGGGCGGAGGTGCGGGTCGGGGCGGATCGGCGGGCCGAGTAATCTTGGACGGCCCGTCGGGCGGGTCGGCTTGTTCGCCGCCCCACCGAGGTGGCCGACTGATCCCTCACCTCGAAGAGCCCCGCGCCCAGGAGTACACGCCATGCCTCCCGTTTCCACGTCTGATTTCAAGAACGGCATCACCCTCGACATCCCCGAGGGACTCATGCAGATCATCGACTTCCAGCATGTGAAGCCGGGCAAGGGTGGGGCGTTCGTGCGTACCAAGCTCCGCAATGTGCGCACCGGCGCCGTCATCGACCGCACCTACACCGCGGGCGAGAAGATGGAGCAGGCGATCATCGAGAAGAACGAGATGCAGTTCCTCTACCGCGATGGCGGCAACTACGTCTTCATGGACAACCGGACCTATGACCAGATCGAAGTCGATCCGAAGAAGCTCGGCGACGCCGTGAACTACCTGAAGGAACAGGACAACGCGATCATCAACTCCTACGACGACGAGATCGTCGGCATCGACCTGCCTGCGGCGGTCGAGTTGGTCATCACCGAGTGCGAGCCGGGCATCCAGGGAGACCGGGTGTCGGGCGCGAAGAAGCCGGCCACACTCGAAACCGGCCTGGTCATCCAGGTCCCTCTGTTCGTGAATCAGGGTGAGAAGGTCAAAGTCGACACCCGCACGGGCGATTACTTGACCCGCGTGTGAGCGCCACGCCGTCGCGGCGTCGCGACGCCCGGGAGCGGGCGATGGAACTGCTCTACGAAGCCGAGACCAAGAGTGCCTCCGTGGCCACGATCATCGACGAGCTTCCCCTCCCGCCGGCGGAGTACGCATCGACGCTGGCGATCGGCGCGGCGGACTGCGCCGAACGCGCCGACGAACTGATCGGCAAGTTCGCCCGTCCCGACTGGCCCATCTCGCGGATGCCGATGCTCGACCGCATCGTGATGCGCATGGCCATCTACGAACTCCTCGACCAGCCCGATGTCGACCGCGGCATCATCCTGAACGAAGCCGTCGAGCTGGCCAAGCGCTT
This sequence comes from Acidimicrobiia bacterium, assembly GCA_031418775.1. Lineage (GTDB taxonomy): Bacteria > Actinomycetota > Acidimicrobiia > Acidimicrobiales > JANYDT01 > JANLQX01. The sequence continues at coordinate 1,060 of JANOJN010000112.1, read as the reverse complement.
CTCCACCGATGATTCGCACCGCTACGTGAACGGCATGCTCACCTCGATCGCGAACGAGCTCGGCCGGTAGTTGCGAGCCGACAGGTCGTGGACAGCGCGCGGAGCGAACGAGCACGGCCGGTAGTAGCGGACCGACCCGCCGCGGACAGCAAGCACGGCGAACGAGCTCGGCCAGTGGTTTCTGGGTCGGGATTTGTGCACTGGGTCGGGATTTGTGCACCCACGCGTCGGAACCGACCCGGTGAGTTGGAGCTGACCCAGTGCGTCGGAGCTGACCCAGTAGGCCCCAACTCGCCGGACTAGCCGACGGCGCTGGTGTCGGGCGGGAGCTCGAGTGAGCCGTCGGGGCGGCGGGCGAACCGGGCGGTGACGTGACCGTGGGTGGGGTCGTCCGTCGGCCAGGGCCAGCCGCCGAACTGGGTCCGCTGGTAATCCTGGAATGCTTTCTCGATGCCGGCCCGGTCGTTCATGACGAACGGCCCGTATTGGGCGACCGGCTCGCCGATCGGCCGTCCCTGGAGCACCAGGAAGGTGACGGCCTCGCCACCCGCCGTCGCCGTCACCGAGCGGTTGGCGTCGAGGACGGTACCCGTGCCGAGCGCCGCGCCGTGGCCGTTCAGGTCGATGCCGCCACCCTCGAACACGTAGACGGTACGGATCGTCCCTTCGGGCGCGGTCGGCAACGTCCACGATGCGCCGGGCTCCAGGGCGACGCGCCAGATGGCCACGTTGGCCTGGGCTTTTGACGCCCAGGAGGCGGGCGGCGGGCTCGGCGGCACGTGCGGTCCGATCGCTCCGGCGACAACAGTGACCGTGGCCCGCCGGCCGTCCGCATCGACTTCATGGAAGATCGGGATGTCCTCGGCCCAAAGCATTTTGAAGTGCGGATCGGCCATCTTGTCGGCCGCTGGCAGGTTCATCCAGATCTGGAAGAGCTCCATGTGGTTCTCCTCGTCCTCACGCAGGAGCGGGAACATCTCGGCGTGGACGATCCCCGCGCCGGCCGTCAGCCATTGCACGTCACCGGCGCCGTAGCGGGCCGCGGCCCGGAGCGAGTCGG
>JANOJN010000111.1:0-8736 GCA_031418775.1 Acidimicrobiia bacterium | reverse complement strand
TTGATCGCCAAGTTCTGGTGGGTTCTCTTGATCTTCGGCGTGTTCCTCGTGTTCACGGGCGTCAAGATCATCCGTCATCGCAACGACGAGGAAGCGGGCGACGCGTCCAAAGGGCTTGCGCTGGTGAGACGGTTCATCCCGGTCTCGGACAGTCTCGACGGGCACAAGTTCTTCACGCGGATCAACGCCAAGCGTGTCGCCACTCCGCTGTTCGTAGCGCTCGTCGTGGTTGAACTCACCGACCTCGTCTTCGCCGTCGACTCGGTTCCGGCGATCCTTGCCGTCTCCCGTGAGCCGTACCTGGTTTTCGCGTCGAACGCGTTCGCGATCCTCGGTCTGCGCGCCATGTACTTCCTGCTCGCCGACGCAAAGGAGAAGTTCCATTACCTCTCCCACGCACTTGGGTTCATCTTGGTGTTCGTCGGGGCGAAGATGATCGCCGCGCACTGGTACCACATGAACACGTTCATCTCCCTCGCCATCATCCTCGGTGCACTTACGATCGCGATCATTGCCTCGCAACGCCACAACAAGGCCAACGGCGGCGGGCCGTCGGATTCGTCGGGAACCACGACCGACGCTACCCCGGTGGCGGTGTCGGCCCACTGAGCGGTGAACCCGCTTCCCTGGTGTGCCTACCGTGGCCGGTCCCGGTAGGCAAGCCACTCGGAATCGGACCACAATCCGAGCAGCGTATCGCCCACGAACTGAACGGTGAAGATCACCATGTCGTACCACGGCAACTCGACGCTCATGGCTTCGGTGAAGGACAGCCCACGAAGGAGCAGGTCCGCCTCCGGCATCGACAAGGCAATCGAAACCGAATCTCCGTCGGCACCGGTGGAGACCGGAGAGTTCTCCTGCAACGTCCTCGTCAGCGACGCGTAAACCCACGGGTCGGCGTGGAGCGCATGGTCGTCGATGATGCCGATCACGGTCTGCAGCGCAAGGACTCCCTCGGCCGGCATGGTCAGCGTCCGACGGTCGGCGGGGTTCATCGGGCCCCGATAGGGCAGCGTCGGGACGGCATCACGCTTTCTTCAGCGGCGTGAACGCAAGTAGGAAGCGCTTCTCTCCGAAACTCGGGAACGCCACCACCGCTTCGGTCTTGTCGCCGCTGCCGAGCAGTTCGACGATGCGTCCTTCGCCGTAGCGCTTGTGGACGATCACGTCGCCGGTCGTCAGGCCAAGCGTCTCGGCCCCGGTCGTTGCCGCCGGGGTATCGCGCTTCGATGCTCGTAACGCCGCGTCGACGACGTCTTCGCGGTGTGCGGCGCTTCCCCGCCCGCCACCTCCGAACACCCGGCCGGACGTGTCGTCGGAGTCGAGACTTCCGTCACGATCGCGGCGGGCCTTCCACTCCTCGTTCCACTTGCGACCCGTTGCGGCTCCGCCGAATCCACCGGACGGACCAGACCACGACGGACCGTTGCGCTTCGACTCGCCAACATTGACGATGAGACCCTCGGGGATCTCGGTGAGGAACCGGCTGATCGGGTTGTACTGGGTGGAACCGAACAGCGATCGACACCACGCATGGGTGAGGTAAAGCCGTTGCCGCGCGCGAGTGATCCCGACGTAGGCCAGGCGACGTTCCTCCTCGAGCTCATCGGGTTCGCCGAGTGAACGAATGTGCGGGAACACGCCGTCTTCGAGTCCGACAAGGAACACCACCGGGAACTCGAGGCCTTTCGCCGTGTGCAGGGTCATGAGGATCACCTGGGTGTCGTCGCCGCTTCCCTCCGGACCGGCAAGATCGTCGGAGTCGGCAACCAGCGACACCGATTCGAGGAACTCCTCGAGCGTGTCGAAATCCTTCGACTGCCCGAGGAGCTCACCGAGGTTCTCCAGGCGTCCCGCCGACTCGATCGAATTCTCCGCTTCGAGTTCGGTGACGTAGCCCGTGCGGTCAAGGATCGCCTGCAGCACATCGGCCGGTTTCGGATCGATCAGGCGCAGGTCTTCGAGCAGTGCGGTGAAGGCCCGGACACCGGTGAGGGCCTTGCCGGTCACGCCAGCATCCTCGCCGTGCGCCAACGCCTCACCGAACTTGCGTCCGTTGGCGCGGGCCCACGCGTCGATGCGTCCGATCGAGGTGTCGCCGACGCCCCGCTTGGGCACATTGATGACCCGCTTGAGCGAGACCTCGTCGTCGGGGTTCACGACGACACGGAGATACGCGAGGACGTCCTTCACCTCTTTGCGGTCGTAGAACTTCGTGCCACCGACCACCTTGTAGGGCACACCGACGCGGACGAGCTGCTCCTCGACAACGCGGCTCGAGGCATTCGTGCGGTAGAAGACCGCCATGTCACTCCACTTGAACCCGTCGGTCGAGTGGAGCCGCGCCATCTCCCGCACGATCCATCCCGCCTCATCACGTTCGTCCTCCGCGTGGTAGCGCGTGATCGGAAGGCCAGGCCCGGCCGCCGTCCAGAGTTCCTTCGGCTTGCGACCGACGTTGTTCGCAATGACGGAGTTCGCCGCGTCGAGGATGTTCTGCGACGAACGGTAGTTCTGGTCGAGGATCACGACGGTGGCATCGCCGAAGGCTTCCTCGAACTCCAAGATGTTGCGGATGTCGGCCCCCCGAAAGCGATAGATGCTGTTGTGGACGAGGAATCCATTCGCAATGTAGGTGTGCGCTTGATCAACCTCCAGGTCGTGCACCGACCCCTCGTAGTGGCTACGCCCGACGGCATCGACGCGCGTTGGGATGAAGGTCCCAGACCCGTCGTCGGTCAGCACACTCATCCCCGGATGGACACTGCCGAGTGGCAGCAACTCGTAGACCTTTCCTTCAACAGCAATGCGCTGCCGAAGGTCCAGTCCTGCGGCATCCGCTGCCGCCCGAGCGAGAGCGAGGGCTTCGCGATAGTCGACTCGAGAGGTCTCGAACCTTGCATTGCCGATGCCCTTACCAGGCCGCACACTGAAGCCGGCGTCGCGCAATCGAAGAGCAACGTCAACTCGATTCGACGACCATTGAATCCGGTGGTACCCGCGGTTTGCCCGGACGTCAGAGAACATGGTGAGGTTCAGCGTCTGTCGACGCAGACCGTTCTGCGGCCTGTAGTGCGGATGGCTTTCGCTGAGCAGCAACGAACCAAGCAATTCCTTCGCTTTCGTCGCTGTGTCGAGGCTCTCGAAGAGGCGGGCAATCGAAGCATCATCGAACGCGAGACCGGCGCGGCCCACTGCATGAAAACACATCGTCGGAAGACCGAACTCAGCGGCAAACCACGCTTCCCAGAACGCCGCTTCACTCATTGACGGACATGTCTTGAGAATCCACGCACCATCTGCGTGCTCTTGTCCCACACGGACCTTCAGTCCGTTCGTTCGTGCTCCGCCGCTGTCCGAGCGCACCGCCGATGTTCGACCGATCCGCCAGCCCCGATCGGCTCGATACATGAGGTACACGAGGTGCAGATTGACCGGGAGGTCGGTGTGAACGGGTAGAAGATGATGCGGCGTTCCGCTCAGTTGTCGCGATCCTGCGGTGACCGTTACGAGCGGCCCGGAGTAGCGAGATGCTTTCGCAACGGCGACGGTCGCATTCGCGCTTGTCCGAACACCGACGCACGACCGAACCTCGTCGGCGACACGAACTGATTCGATGGCAACGTCCGCTCCGTCGGTGCCTACGAGCGTTCCCGGGAGCAGACACTGGTCCGAATCGCCGACCACGGTGACGTTGCGGTGGGTCGCGCCGAGGAGGAGGACGAGTTCGTTCTGGGCGCGGTTGGTGTCCTGGTACTCGTCGACGAGGAGATGCTTGAAGCGCTTGCGGTAGTGATCGAGCACTTCCGGCTCGGTTTGGAGAAGACGGACGGCCTGCACCAGGAGGTCGTCGAAGTCCATCGCACTCGCGGCGAGGAGCCGGCGCTGATACTCGGTGTAGATCTCGCCGATCTTGCGCTCGTAGATGTTGGCCGCCCTCGCCCGGAACGTTTCCGCATCGACGAGGTCGTTCTTCGCTGCGCTGATCGTGGCGTGAACGGCGCGGGGCGCGAACTTCTTGGGATCGACGTTGAGGTCGCGCAGCACGTATTGCACGAGACGCACCGCGTCGGACTGGTCGTAGATAGTGAAGGACTGCCCGTAGCCGAGACGATGGGCATCGCGGCGGAGGATTCGGACGCACGCCGAGTGGAAGGTCGAGACCCACATCTTCTCGGCGACGGGGCCGACGAGGGCGCCGACCCGGTGACGCATCTCGTCGGCGGCCTTATTGGTGAACGTGATAGCGAGGATCTCGAACGGCGAGATCCCGGCCTCGGCGATCAACCAGGCAATACGACTGGTGAGCACCTTCGTCTTGCCCGAGCCCGCTCCGGCGACGACGAGCAGCGGACCTCCCGGGTGGACCACGGCGTCGCGCTGGTTGGGGTTGAGCCCGGCCAGTAGCTCGGTGACGTCGATGCGGCGTCGCCGGCGGTCGGCGGCCTCCTCACCCATCACCCGTTTGGCGAGACGCTCAGCCCGGGCCAGGAGATCCTCGGCCGGTGGCGGCGCGTCTTCAACGAGCCCGGGGGCATCGTCGTCGGTCAGGGGCGGGCGGTCTTCGTCGAACCCGTCGGCGGAAGTTCCGATGGGCGCCTTCTTCGCCGCATCGGCAGCGGTGGCGAACAGCGAGCGGAACTCCGACATGACCCACCCGAGGCTACCGGCAGCCTGCGACAACCCGACTGCTTGCATTGATGCCGCCTGTCCACTATCCTACAACCAAATGGTTGTAGATAACGGATCGGGGACACGGGCCGATCGCGCACTTCACGCCCTGGCCGACGCAACACGCCGTGACATCGTGACCCACGTGCTGCAGGGCGAACACTCCGTGTCCTCTCTCGCTCGTCGTTACCCGATGAGCTTCGCCGCCGTGCAGAAGCACGTGGCGATCCTCGAACGGGCCGACCTGGTCAGAAAACGGCGTCACGGACGCCAACAACTCGTCAGCGGGAACATCGCTGCGGTGCGCGACGCGACCGCGCTTCTGTCGCAACTCGAAGAGGTTTGGCGTGTCCGGATCGACCGCATGGGCAAGATCCTCGCCGAACCCGACCAACCCGAACCCAACCAAGGAGAACCGACATGACCGTGAAGAGCGTCCTCAAGGACGAACAAGCCCTGACGCTGACCGTCACCGCCGAGTTCGATGCCACCGTCGAAGCGGTCTGGCAACTCTGGGCCGACCCACGAAAGCTCGAACGCTGGTGGGGGCCGCCAACGCATCCCGCTACGGTCGTCGAGCACACGCTCGTCGCCGGCGGTCGGGTCACCTATTTCATGACCGGACCCGAAGGGGACCGCTACCACGGCTGGTGGCGCATCGGAAGCGTCGATGCTCCGCACGCCTTCGACTTCGAAGACGGATTCGCCGACGAGACCGGCGCTCCGAATCCGGACCTTCCGACCTCGCATGCTCACGTCGCTCTCGACCGCGACGAGAGCGGTCGGACACTCATGGTCATCACCACCACGTTTGCGTCGCTCAACGCGATGCAGGAGCTGGTGAAGATGGGCATGGAGGAAGGCATCACGCTGGCCCTCGGTCAAGCAGACGCGCTCCTCATATCGTGACGTTCTGCCATACCATCCGCCGATGTTCATTCCCATCGACGGACACCTGCTCAACGCCGTGTCGTTCGGAAGCGGTCCCGTCAACTTCGTGGCGCACGGTGGTTGGGTCGGCAGTTGGGAGCTGTGGCAGGACCCGTTCATCCTGATGCAGGAACGATGGCGCTGTATCGGGTACGACCACCGTGGGTCCGGCGCAAGCACGTTTCCGGCTGACACCATTACGCCAGGAGCGCTCGTCGACGATCTGTTCGCCGTGCTCGACCACTTCCGCGTCGAACGTTGCGTCCTTGCCGGCGAGTCACTCGGAGCGCTCACGTGCCTTGAGGCGGTGCATCGCGATCCGGAACGCTTTGCCGGACTGGTGCTCCTGGACGGTGCACCCGCGGCCAACCGGGAACGCCAGGGCGCGCTCGTGGCCGGGAGCCGGGCGGACTACCCGGCCACGGTGCACGCCTTCGTGGACGCCTGCGTGCCCGAGCCCGACAGCGAGCACTTCCGCAGCTGGGGCCGCCAGATTCTGCTTCGCGCCGACCCGGAGGCGGCCGCCCGAATCCTTGAGGTCCACTACGAGGCCGGCGTCGCCCCGTCGCTCGCTGACGTAACGGTCCCCACGCTCGTTCTTCATGGCGAACTCGACCGGATAGTTCCGCTCGACATCGGCCGATACGTCGCTGCCTCGATACCAGGAGCCGAGCTGGTCGTCATCCCCGGCGCCGGGCACGTCCCATCGATCACCAGGCCTCAGGCGGTCGTCGACGCCATCGAGGAGTGGTCGACCCGGGTCCTCCGGTCGATGTCGTAGCGTTATCGGTATGTGCGCGAACTGCTTCTCGAAGCTCGAAGTCGTCGTCGGTCAGGTTGCTGCCGCGGCAGTGCTCCTGAAGCGACCGACGCAGCACTTCCTCGCCGACCTCGGCGTCGTTGCCCCCTACGACGAGCTCGGTGAGCTCTCCCACACCGTCTCGTTCCTCCGTTCACTGGATCTCGACGCCGTCGAGATCCTCGGCTCCGACGCAGTCGATGTTGCCTGCACGTGGAAGACCGCGCCGCGACGCAAACCGTTCGTCTTCGGGTGGCTCGTCCCGCGCCCGGCCCGGCGCCGCCGATTCGCGTAGGGAGTTCGCAGTCTGCGTTGCTCTGGGAGCAACGAATCCCCCGAGCTATGGCTGGGGTGGTGGCAATTCGCGCACACGCTCGGCTGCACCCATCCGATCCCACAACCGGCCCAGTGTCCAGTACAGCGCGATCAGCATGGTGATCACGACCGGCATGACGATCAGCGGGTGCACATGCGGCAACGACTTGGCGTCTGTCCACCACGGCCCCGTCCACGACAGATCGAACGGGTAGCCGCGCTGCTTCACGCCATTGATCGTCGGCGTCGCAAACACGTGCGCATACAGATTCCAGCCGACCATGCGGCACACACCGAAGAAGAACGTCGCCCGGTAGAGCGCCAGCAATCCGCGCTCGGGAATGCGCCGACCGAGCTTCGCCCACAAGCGCGCGTCGGCGGGCACGATCTGGGTGCGCCAGTGCTCGCGCGTGAGCACACGCCACGAGGCCAGCACGACGCCGAGCCAGAACAGATCCATGACGAGGCCGAAGGACGAGTAGTACGCCGCGGCGTCGAAGTATTTCCCGCCGGCCTTCGTGGCGGCATACGCCCAGGTCTCGATCGTCCAGTTCAGCGTGCTGAAGGGGAAGAGCAGCATGGTGCCGACGCTGTCGTTCACATCGGTCAGCGCGTGCGCGGCGTAGCCGAGCACCAACCCGACCGCCCACGCCCGGTTGTGCTTCCAGAACCAGAGCCCGAGCGTAAGCAGGATGCCGAAGCCGAGCGTGTGAGTGAAGCCCATGCCGGGCCACCCCCGGTGCCAACGCTCCGGGACGCTCGCGCCGTAGCGCTTCCCGTTGATGGTGATGCCGTAGACCCAGAACTTGGCCAGGAAGTCGGGCATGAAATCGCCGAGGTACACCGCGAAGTAGCTGACCTTGCCGCGCATCTTCTTGGGAAGGTGCGCCATCACGGCATAGGTCTCGAACTGATGGGCGGCCCAGCTCATCGGATCATCTCATCAGCGCGCGTAGAAACTCGGCCGCGGAGTCGGTCCCACAGACGCGGACCGAACGTCAGCGTGGCAACCAGCCACGCCGGACCGATGAACCACGTGAGGAGCACCTTCTCCCACGTCGCGAAACCGATGTAGGTGACCGCCGCAACGGCATACCAGACGAACGACTCCCGGGCTGAGAGACGACGCTCACCTCGATGGTCGAGATCATCATCAGCGGCCGCTCCGACCGATTCCTCCGCGCCACTCATCGGAGCGAGTCTTGCAGTCGGCGGCTTCGCCGGTTCGACACCTCGCGGACGCTTGGCGGGCGGACTCCTCCATGAGGGAGGCTGAGACGATGGACTTCGACCTCGCCCAGACCGACGCACTGCTCTCGACCACCCGGGCGGTCCGCAAGCGCCTCGACTTCGACAAGCCGGTGCCCGACGATGTCCTCCTCGACTGCCTGCGTCTCGCCGTGCAGGCACCCACCGGATCGAACCGGCAGGGTTGGCGATGGATGATCGTGCGCGACCGGGCCAAGAAGACGGCCCTCGCCGACATCTACAACCGTGCTGGCGGCGAGTACCTGAAGACCGCCGCCGCAAACGCCGAAGCAGGCACGCAGACCGGTCGGGTCATGGACTCGGCCACCTTCCTCGCCGAGAATCTCGGACGGGTGCCGGTGATGGTCATTCCACTGATCATCGGTCGTCCGGCCGACGTGACCCAGGCCGCCGGCTTCTTCGGGTCGATCATTCCGGCGATGTGGAGCTTTCAGCTCGCGCTCCGAAGCCGCGGCCTCGGAAGCTGCTACACGACGATCCACCTCGGCCTCGAGAAGGAGGCCGCCGAGCTGCTCGGCATTCCGGACCACATGAGTCAGGCCGGACTGCTTCCTGTTGCGTACACCCTCGGCACGGACTTCAAGCCGGCCGCCCGCGGCCCGATTGAGGAGATCACCTACCTCGACACCTACAAGAACCCGATTCGCTGAGCGGGTCCGCCTGTTCCCACGGACCGTCAGAGCCGGTACACGCGTGTGGCCGTACCGTGGAATAACGCGGCCTTCTCTGACGCGCTGGCGCCGGAGGCG
>JANOJN010000110.1:0-12585 GCA_031418775.1 Acidimicrobiia bacterium | reverse complement strand
GACGTGGCGATGTGCTTCTGGCCCACTATCTCCTCGCCCACAATCAGAGCGGCAACATGTGGAACCCGCTCCGCCAAATCGTCTATTACCGCCTCGCTGCGACAGGTCACCGGGAGCGATGGCGCGCGACCCAGACTGACGCGCTGCTTGAGTTCGAACCCGTCCGAGCTGCGCTTCTCCGGTCGGAGTAGTAGGGATCTGGAATCAATGACGCCCGAACCTCCGGCGGCATCAGATGTCGCCGAGGCGATCGAGGGCGCCGCGATGGTCCTGTTGCAGGGACCTCAGGCATTGACATGGCGGTCGATCAGGGGTTGCCAACCGGCACGGATCCAGTTTGGCAGGAACAGTTCATTCCAGCTGTCGACGAGGAGGGCGCCGTCGATGTGCTGCTCGATGTCTTCCGGTCCGCCTTCGCGAAGCACGATTTCGTAGGCGCGCTGACGGTCGTGTCGATCGGCCAGCCGGAAGGTGCGCTTACCGCTCCATGCGAGGTGGATGCCGAGGGTCACCTCTGCGAGCGCAGCGTCGTTCGAGAGTTCGGGAAGCGCGCTCGGTATGTACGCAGACTTTCGACCCGAACCCACGACGGTCCAAGTAGGCCGAGCGCGGGTGACGAGACGGTGACCGGTCGCTTCGAGGATGCGGTCGAGCGTGTCGGCCCGTGGGTCCTTCGTTCCGGACTCGTACGCCGAGACGGTCGGACGCGACGTACCAGCGAGCTTCGCAAGCTCGTCCTGCGTGAGCTGCGCCCGGTCGCGAGCTTTGGAAATCAGCTCGGCAGCAGTACTCATGCCTCGTATCCTATCGGATACCTCAGCGGCTTCGCAATCTTGTGTCGCTTGTCAGCAATTTGTCATCACTTTGTCCGCGAACGACCCGAAACGAGCGGGTATCAGACGTCAGAACATAAGCGTACGTAGTGGCAAAAGCACCCGCTGAGCAGGACAAACGGGTTCTCCACAGGACTAGTAAGTACACGTATTTCTGGAGTTCAAGTCCCCCCTTCGACACCAGTTTTGGGCGGCGTTTCCGCAGGTCAGAGACTTGCGAAGGTTGTGGATAACTCGGCCGGCGGGCCATTTGTCTCTAAACCGCTCTCCGGTGCACACGCTCTCCGGTGCACTCCTCGGTGAATGCACCAACGAACCCGCGCCGGCTCCCTACCTCACTGGGGTGTCCATGTCGTTCGCTCGCGCCGCGTGCGCCGCATTGCGCCGGATTCTGTGAGCCGGTGATCCGAGAAGTCGGAAGCCAGCCAGCTTTGCGACGATGCTTCGGATGACGAGCGACAACGCCGGTACAAGGAGCAGAAACCAGTTCCTCCATTCTTCCGCCTTAGTCCAGAGCAGCACGATCACCGGCGTGCCGGCCAGAACAGCCCCTGGCGCCACTCTTCTCACCGCGTCGGTCCAGTCGTGGATGCCGGCGCTTCGGATGAACCTGCCGAGACGCTGGACCACGGGCTGAAACTTTGGGGCGATACCCATCGGATTGAGGATCGCGGTGACGATCAGCGCAAGTCCACCGAGGATATAAGTGAGATCCGCGTCGATTGCGTTGTCGAAATGGGTATTCGCCCAGATGGTGAGAACACCGTTCGGGATGAGCATGGCGCCAACGATCGCCCCGCTGATGGATGTCACGCCTCCCAGGTATGCGAAGGCGAGCACGGTCAAGCTGAAGAGGAACACCCAGTTCGCTGAACTCACCTGTCGGGCTTGGTACCCGGTCAGCACGCCCGCAATGCCTGCGATCGCCGACGCAATCGCAAAGGCCAGCATCTTTGTGCGCACAATGTTGACTCCTGCCGCTGCGGCGGCTCGTTCGTTCGCTCGAACGGCGAGGAACCGGCGACCGGTCCCGCTTCTTCGGATGTTGGCAACAGCAAGGGCAACAACCACCAGGACAAGAGTGCAGAACACCGCGAACTCGAAGTTGTTGTTCAAGCCCGAGTGGCCGACGACGCCAAAGTTGATTCCGAGAATCGAGGGATCACGGAACTCCACGGGAGAGCCCGCCGGCACCCCCGTGAGAGTTTGGTTCTCGAAGTAGATGCCTTGCATGCTTACCGCTGCTGCCATCGTCACCACTGCCAGTTGGATGCCGCGAACCCGCAATGCGGGCAACCCGAGGAGCATGCCGACGACCACGGCGAACACCACGCCGACGAGTGCAGCGAGTGGCCAAGGTAGACCCGGTCCGTCCACGGAGAAGGGGAGGAGCGATGACGGGCTTCCGTCGGAGAGCATGCGTGAGGTCATGAACGCTGCGCATCCCGCAATGGACATCTGTGCGAGCGAAATCTGGCCGACGTAGCCAGTGAGCACCACAGACGACAGCATGGTTACTGCGGCGATGATCGTCGTCGTCAACGCAAGGCCCATTGGTTGATACACCGCGAATCGCCCGCTTCGATCGGCGAGGAACGCCAGCAGAAGTGCCGCAGAGCTCCAGATCAGTGCGTGTTGCCAGACGTGCTTCGGATGCGGAGATAGCGGTAGTCGCGTCTCCGCGACCATCCCGCGAATCGGCAGCGACAGCCCGCGTATGAACAACACGAACACGATGATCAGAAGCGGTAATGCGTTGATGGCAGGCGACTGCCACGCAAGAGGAAACCAGCTTTTCGTCGGGAGCCAGACGGAAGCAAGCGTCCGCAAGAGCCCGATCACGATTCCAGCAGCGGTCACGATCGGGATCGAGGACAGGCGGCCGACGAGGGCAGCCCCGAGTGCCGGTACGAGGAGGCCGGTGAACTTCACTTGGTTCAAAGCCCCGGTGATTGACCCGACAAGAATGCCGGCGAGTCCCGTCAGGAACGAGGAGATGAGCCAGCTCGACAGCGCCAGCTTCTCGGGTGAATAGCCGAGCAGAATGGCGCCCTTCTCGTTTCCAGCCGCAGCGCGGGTCGCCAGTCCGAAGCGTGTGTATCGGTAGAAGCACCACAGCGCGCCGCCGAAGACGATCGCCAATGCGGCGAGCCAAAACGACTCCCTTGGAAGGTCACGTTCCAGACCGAGGAAGTTCTTGTAAAAGCCGCCAGGAAGCACCCTCTCTGGTTGCGGACTGTCGGTGCCGAAGTTCTTCAGTGCCACGCCTTGGAGATAGAGCATCAACCCCAGTGAACCAATGACTCTGCCAAGTGGTGCCGCGTCTCGCAACGGTCGGAAAATGAGGAAGTGCGCCAAGAGACCCAGAAGCAGCGCCACGAGCAGCGCCAGCACGAACGACGGCCAGAGCCCTAGACCTTCGTCGCTGATGGTCAGTCGAACCGGGAGATTCAATTGCTTCGTCGGAAGCGGATCAACCCACGGGAGTTGGACCGTTCCCTTCGTGCGAAGCGAATGGAACTCGTAAGCGGTGAACATCGCGATCGCGCCTTGGGCGAAGTTGATGACCCCCGAGCCTCGGAAGACGATGACGAGACCCACCGCCAACAGAGCGAAGAACCCTCCAAAACCAAGGCCACCGAGGGTGATGCCGATCGCTGTTTCCATGCAGTTCTCACCAAACGTTCAGTCGGCAGGTTCGAGGGAATCGATGTTCGCCACCAGGCCACACTAGGCGTATCCAGTCAGCTCGGCTCCTCCCGATCACGCACCAAGGCGTTCTCCGCGTCCAACTCCGCTATGCGCGCATAGGGATCCACGCACCCCGTTCTACAAACCCCTCGCGCGCCCAGTGGTGGGCCCACGCGGACCGCTCGACCACTAGCCCATCCCGCCGAACGGCCCGCAGCCGACGATCCCCGCGCCGATGCGTGTTGACGGTGTCGCAGAGTTTGTGGGCCGCGCTGGGCCAGCGGTCACGAGGCGATCGAGGAACCGCCTCGGTTCGTCCGACGGGCGGACACGTTCGGGGGCGATGGCGGTCACGAGGACCCGGCCCTCGGCGCCCGAGCATGCACGATCACCGGCAGGTCGGTGAACCGGACGCCGACGGTGGCAACGACCGTGGCGACCGCGAGTTGATCACGCGAAGCGGGACGAACATCCCGACGACCGCGGTCGCGCGACGCAGCCGTGCGGCTACGGACCGGCCCGGGTCCGACCGGATTAACCACTCGCCCATGAGCAGGGGCGCTTCGGCTTGGATGCCAGGGAGCGCAAGCTCGTCCGCCGTCAGATCTTCTGCTCCTACGACTCGTACAACATGTGGCACCCCGAGAAAGTGAGCCGTCGGCCAGAGTTGTGTTGCGGCCGAAGGGTCGCGCCCGTCGGATTCGCGTGCCGCTGCCCGGGGCAACCCACCCACCTCGTCAAGCACGGGTTCATCGGCCGGCAAGGATGGCGTGCTGCGCGCATTCGCCGAGCCAGTCACGTCGCCAGATACCCTGAGGGTCGCCAGCGAGGTCGACAAGGGTGTCGGCCGTCGCTGAGGCCGTGGCTGAACCGGTCATGGGCGCGGTGCCCGGCGAACCCTGCAGCAACTGCACCGCCGCAGCGCGCATCTGCTTGGGAACGGACACCTCGAGGGCTTCCAGTGCGAGAGCGGCAGCGCGCTGGTCCGTGCCTTCCAGCCAGGCACGCGCCTGCACCACGGTGGCCGGATCGACGATGAGCCCCAGCGCGGCGAGTGTCCTGCGTCGCAGCAGGTTGCGTTCGTCCTGGAGCGACCGCACGAGTTCGCCGGCACCCGCAACCCTGGCCAGTGCAGCCATCGCACGGTCGCACCGCTGGGCGTGCACGAGGTCGTCCCGCAACACGTCACCGACCAGGCGTGACCACTGGTCGGGGCCGGGGCCGGGGCCGTGCTGCGCCACCAGACGGACCAGCGAGCTCAGCACCTCGAGGCCGATGTCGCGTGACCGGTGCCCGACGTGACGACGCAGCACGCCGACGACGGCCGGGTCCGACGACCGGGCGGCGCAGCGGACCAGCCGAAGGCACTGTTTGGTACTGCCCTCCGTATTGGTGAGCGCCTGGTCGAGCAGGTCCCCGAAGCCGCCATGCTGGGTGACGAGCGCCGCCGCCGCCATGGAAGCGGTGGACGCGGTCCCGAGGCCGTCAAGGACGAGTTGCAGCATTTCCGGGTCATGAGCGGCGAGCGCAGCAGCCGAGTGGTATGCCGAGGTACGGACATCCGGATCGTCTGCGCGCAGAAGGTCGCGCACGCCACCGTCCGGCATGGGGTCGACGATCTTGGAACGCGACCGGCCGGCATCGCCAAGTAGATGGTGCGCCGCGGTCTGCACCGACGGGTCGCTGTCCACCACAGCTTCAAGGTCGATGTCGGCGGGCCGCAGGACCCTTCGGCTGAGGTTGGCGCGGAGATTTCGCTGATAGCCGCGGTACACCGCAAGACCGGACAGGGCCCACAGCACGCCGGCCACGACGGTGAGTCCGGCCACGGCCCGGGCATCGGCCTCGAAGCCGTGTTCGAGAACGAGCAATGCGATTCCGGCGACCCCGATGGCGCCCGGGATACCGAGGCCTTCGACTCCTGCCTGCACTGCCAGACGCTCATGCGCAGGAAGCGCTTGGTACGCGGTGTTGATGGCGGTGCGGGTGGAGCCATCGGTGAGGACGATGTCCGCCACGCGTGCACCGGCGAATGCCATGAACACCGACAGCGCCCCCATTCCCGAGGCGGTGCCCGAGAGCAGACCGCCCAGAACGAACATCGTGGCGACCAACGGGTTGGCCACCAACCCCAGTCGCATGCCGTAACGGCGGAGCATCCACGCTGCCACGAGTGCGAGGAACACGATGTCGGCGGCGTTGAGCGCCACGGTGAAGACCGACGTGAAGCGGGCCAGTTCCGCGCTCGTTGCGTAGCGGGCGGCAGCACGGTCGTAGACGAGGAAGTCGATGAGTTGGGTGCCGAACATGGAGAGCACCTGGTAGCTGAGCAACAGGAATACGAACGGTCTCAGCAGCAGCGTGCGCAACGGAACGGCGGGCGCATCGTCAGCGCTTCGTTGCATGACCGACAACTGGGCCGGGAAGCGGCGCCGGGTGAGGGACACGAGGGCCAGCAGTGCCCCGGAGCACAACGAGGCGACGGCAAGCAGGCGCTCCGTACGACCCAGCACGGAGAGCAGGACCGGGCCGAGGAGGCCCGACGCCATGAAGCCGACGGCGAAGCCGGTGACGATGCGGGGGAACTGTTCCTTCATCTGACGAACGGTGAGCAGCATGCCCGCCTGTCCACCGATGAACGTGAAACCGAGTTGCAAGACGACCTGGAACAGCACCTGCAACGGGAACGACATCCATACGGCGTCGGTTGCGTCGAGACCGACCCAGATTGCGGTGATGAGAGCGGTGATGATCGAGAGCACCGGCACACACACGGTGGCGAGCGACCATCGGCGGAGCGCGGATGCCATCCCCGGCGTTATGGCGGCGCCCACCAGAGCGACCGCGATGTAGACCCACGGAAGGCCACTCGACCCGTAGCGTTCCAGGAAGATGCCCGACGCCGGGATGATGATGAAGCCGCCGAGGAGACCCAGTGTGACACCTTGCGCAGCGAGGTAGGCGACCGGCCCGGTGGGACGCCGGAGGTTCACCGATGGTCCGCCGTCGCCGGGGCCCGGCCTCCGCCCTGAAAGCGCCGAACGAGGGTTGCGATGATACCTATGGCGACGTCAGGATAGTCGAGGAGCAGTTCGTCCACCACCGGCTTGCGGAGGCGCAGCAGCAGGGAGTCGACGACGGAGTGCACGGTTGCGCTGCGCAGCTCGGGCACGAGCACGGCGAGTTCACCCACCACGGTGCCGGGGCCCAGTTCGTTGGTGAACCCCTCGTCGACCGTGACCTGGATTACCCCGCGGACCACGATGAAGAGCGAGTCGCCCGGATCGCCGGCGCTGATGATGACCTCACCGGGGCCGAACGACATCTCTTCCGCTTCGGCGGCGACCGACGCGAGCACATGGCCCGGTGCACGGTTGAAGAACTCGACGCGACGGAGCACCGCAACACGTTCGACCGTGACCATCTGCTGTGGGCTGCTCATGACTGCCACTTCTGCGCTGCCGCTCGGAGCTCGGCGAGGTCGTAGGGCCGGAACCATTCTGCGAGATACACGTCGATGGGGATGCTCAGCACGTCCACGGTTTCCTTGGCCCACACGTCGGCATTTCGCTCAGCTCCTCGGACTGGTCCGGTGGCACCGAGCGGCGTCCACGGAACCAGCGGATCCGCAGGGTATCCGCCGACAGGCCGGACCACGAAGCCGGGGCCCGTGGCGACCAGCACCGCGGTTGCTTCGGTGCCAGCCGCCATTACCTGCTCACCGGCGAGGATTCGGACCGTTCTGACTCGTTGGAAGGCGCTCCGGGCGTCGACGGACGGGTGCAGACCGCGGCTGCGCATGGCCGAGATGACCTCGGCTGCGAAGTCGTCGTCGTTGCTTAGGAGCGTTCCCCGGACACTCCAGTCCACGAGGTCCGGTGGCGGCGGGTTGCCGGGCTCGTCTACCACGACCACCCGACCCGACAGCGAGGGGTCGGCCAGCATCAGCTCCCCGACCAGGAGTTCAGCGAAGCCCGGGTTGTCATGGGGCCGTACGATCTCCACCGCCCCGGGACTGCCTGCGGACGTGTGGAAGGCGGGGAACGACGCCAGAGCATCGCGTTCGATGTCGACGATGGTGTCCGCCAGTTGACCGGCATGACGTCGGGCGACGTCCGGCGAGAGGAAGTCGCTCCGGTGCAGCGCGACGCGCAGGTTGCCTACGTCGGTGAGCTCGACCGCGCGAAGGTTCGCTTCAGAACAACACTTCGGATGCGATGTTCGGAGGACGACCACAGTCTGGCGATCCTCTGTGCGCATAGTGCATACCGCTTCGCCGGTGATCCGGCTGGTACAGATCTCGAACCCGGCACTGGTCCGGTGGGTGGTGCCGCGCTGTCGGAGCGCGTCGGCGGCCCGCAGCACCCGGACGGCGTCGATGACATCGGCACGGAACTCGGCGGCCACGGGATGCGGGTCGGTCAACCAGGCGAACGAGTGCGCGGCTGCGTCACGATCCACCTCGTGGTACCGCGCCTCGGCGGGACCGGCCGGCGCGGGTCCTGGCGACGGCGTGAGCTGCGCGTCGAGCCGGGTGAAGACAGCGAACTGCACCAGCGAGCGCAGCCGTTGCGGATCGTCGAGCAGCTCGGGGGGCACGGCCGACTTGCTGTGGCACATCGTCAGGGCCAGGACTTCGCGGAGCACGAGCGGTCCGGGGACCTGAAGGGGCGACGCGCTGTGCAGGGCCTCGATGCCCGAGCGCAGCAGCCCGGCGTCGGTGTCCCACAGCTGCCGTGCCAACCCATCGAACTCGTGATGGAGCGCCGTCTGGGAGGCGAACTGCGCGTGCAGCCGACGCCCGGCGGTGTTGGCGGGCGACATGCCGATGTCATGGAGGTAGGTCAGCAGCACGGCGCACCCGCGCACGAAATGCAACCGGTCCGGCGTTTTGCGCTCCATGAGCACGCCGTTCGCAATGCCGGCGAGGGAACACGCACGCGCTGCGACGTCTCGAACATGCACGATGCCGTGGTCGCTGTAGAGCGCGAGGTGCGCGCCCGGGTCGCCGGTGAACGCCGTGTCCGCCAGCAGAGCCTCCAGGGTGGCGACCTCCTGGATGGGGCGCCAGTAGCGCTCCTCCAGTTCGCGGAGAAGAGCCGCGGGGACGAGATCCTCGGGTGCCGGATGCTTGCGAAGCGGCCCTTCGAATTCTCCGTCCTTACCGGTTGCTCGACCTGCGCGGAGAGAAACCGCCGAGGGAGAGAGAGCCACGCTGTGGATGGTACCGGCTTCGCCCTCTCGGATCTCACTGCCTTCGTGAGGTTCGACCGTGGAGGGCGACGGGCTCGGTTTGACGACCGTCGTCGCGGGACCAACGCCGGTCTGGCCGACGTGGTCCCTCCGCCTCTTGTTGAGCGGGTTGATTCAGACGCGCTTTGCCAAGTAGATGATCAGCAAAATGACGAGGACAGTGACGAGAAATCCGCCTCCGATGTACATGGTGACTCCTTTCTGAAAGTCGTGGGCCGGTTGATTCAGCTGACCGGGCGGTTGCTGCGACGCAGCGACTCGCTCTGGAATCCGCCCCAGCTGTTCCAGAAGGCCAAGCTCAGCAGTACCCCGAGGATGCCCACGACAAACAAGATGAGGCCGACGGTTTGGAGATTGACACCGGCGATCGTGACGGTGACCGCCCAACGCAGGATGGCGCCGGCGGCGATCAGCAGGATGCTGAGCGAGATTCCCATGATGTGTCCTCTCAACAATGTGCAACTGCTGTTGCAACGATGCTGCACGAAGACGGTACGTTCACGAATGCGCTGGCGATACGGGCACAAGACCCAACTGAGTCGGGCCGAAGGGCGACCATCGGAGTGGCTGCGCGTGTACTTGGGCCCCTACGTGGGCTGTTCTCCCCGTGCGAGTGGCTGCCTGACCGCATCAACCCACGAGGCGTATACGGTCCTGACGGCGACCATCAGTCGCTGGCCAGGGCCGCTTTCGTTCGGAGTTGCGTGACCTTGTCGGCTTCCCGTCCCGGGAGAGCGGGGAGTCGCAGGGTCAGCAGCCAGGTGACGGCCACGAAGGCCGCCGAGCCCAGAGTGCCGCGCTGAGTCCGCCGGATCGCTACGTGGAAGGTGTCGCCGGCCTCCAACCACCGCAGCGCCTCCGCCGGTGACTCGGTGTCCCGAGACGTCATGCCCCGCTTGGCGGTCTGCAGTGTCAGCACCTTGCGGTTCGTGGCGTTGTCGTCGACGATGAGCACGCAGCGGTCCTTCAGCTCGCGCTGGGCACCCGCATGGCCCCGTCGGTTGTCGGTCGGCAGCGAGGCAGTGGGAACCTCGACCGTGAAGAGGAATGACGAGCCGCGCCGGGACCGTCACTCTCGGCCCACATGGTGCCTCCCATCAGCTCGGCAAGGCGCTTGCTGATGACGAGGCCGAGGCCGGTGCCGCCATACTCGCGGGTGGTGGACGAATCGGCCTGCGAGAACGACTGGAACAGCCGACCCATGCCCTCGGCGGAGAGCCCGATGCCGGTGTCGCGTATGGTGAAGGTGAGCTGCACCCGGCCGTCGGAGGTTGCCGCGGAGGTGACGGTGAGCACGACTTCGCCGGCCTCGGTGAACTTCACCGAGTTCGACATGAGGTTGAGCAGGATCTGACGAAGCCTGGTGACATCACCGAGCACGCCGACCGGTACATCACCCTCGAACAGATATGCGAGATCAAGGTGCTTCTCGACGGCACGCGCATTGACCAGATCAAGGGCGGATTCCACGCAGTCGCGCAGGATGAACGGCTGCGACTCGACATCCATGCGGCCCGCCTCGATCTTCGAGAAGTCGAGGATGTCGTTGATGATCGTGAGGAGCGAGTCACCCGAATCACGGATGGTCGCGGCGAAGTCGCGCTGCTCGGCGTTGAGCGGGGTGTCCAACAGCAGCCCGCTCATGCCGATCACCGCGTTCATCGGTGTGCGGATTTCGTGGCTCATCGTGGCCAGGAACGAGCTCTTGCCTCGTTCGCCCCCTCTGCCGCAGCGCGTGCCTCCTGGGCCTCGGAGAACAGCCGGGCGTTGCGCAGGGCTACACCGACGTTGGCGGCGATGGTGGCGAGCAGTGCTGGAAGGGGTGTCGATCATCCCTCGCACACGATCGAGCAGAGCCACGTCTGCAATGTCGGCCTTGAAGACGGCGGTGATCTGCGCGCCTACGAGCTCGATCAGCGCGTCGACGTCGAGCCTGCCCGTCAGCTGCTGCGACACCGTGTTGATGGTGTCGAACTCGGCGGCGCGCTGCTGCACCTCGGCGAACAGACCCGCGTTCTGCAGCGCTGCACTCATCGCACCGGCCAACGTCTCGAGCAACCGGACGTCCGAAGGGCTGAAGGCGTGCTCGCGTTCGTCGTCGGTAATGGACACCAGGCCGCGGGCCTCATTCCCCCACACCAGCGGCACCCATACGGCCGACTTCTCACCGGACAGCGTGCCGGGGAGCGTCGTTGCGCCGAATCGGACGATGCTCGCCGGAAGGTCCTCGTCGATCAGCAGCGTGGCCCGAGTTGTGAGGACATGGGCCGAGATGCCGCTGAGCGGTGCCGGATCGATGGTGACGCGTTGGCCGCCGTCGTAGACGAACGGGAACTCCACGTGGCCTGTCGTGGGGTTCAGGATGCGGATGTCGATGTCGGCATCGCGGAAGATCTCACGGGTCTTGTGGCCCACCGCGTCGTAGATGCCCTGCATGTTCAACTCCGTCGCAAGCGCGTGCTGCACGCTATTGATCACCGCCAGCTCGGCGGAGCGCTGTTCGCTCTCCTGGAACAGCCGCTGCGTCTCGTCGAACAGCCGGGCATTCTCCAGGGCGACACCCATGCTCGCCGCCATCGTCTGGAGCAGACGCACCTCGGCCTCGCCGTAGGCGAACTCCCGCTCGTAATCCTCAAGCAGGATCGACCCGAGCACGCGGTCGCTGCCGACGATCGGGACAAGCACCATGGACACCGACTGGTCCGTTCCGGGAACCAGTTGGATGCCCGACGCTTCCCAGTCGGCCAAGGTGTTGAACACGAGTGGCTTGCGGGACTTTCGCATCGCATCCCACGTGCCCCCGGCCGGGGGGCGAGTTGGCGGAACGTCGAGGCGCACGCCGTGTTCGAACTCGTACAGGTAGTGGTTGAGGTCCGACGCTTCGTCGTACCAGCGGATGCCGATCTCATCGGTGTGCATGACCTCGCGGATCTTCCCGCCGACAAGATCGATGATCGCCGACAAGATCGATGATCGCCTGGAAGTCGAGCGCCGCAGCCATGCCCTGCTGAATGCTGTTGATGACCGCGAGTTCGGCGGCGCGCTGTTCACTCTCCTTGAACAGCTTCTGCGTCTCGGCGAGCTGACGGGCGTTCTGGAGCGCAGCACCCAGAGCCCCCGCCAAGGTCTCGACCAGCCGAACGTCTGATTCGCTGAACGCCTGCTCCCGGCGGTAGTCCGTCATCGACACGAGGCCCTGCACGGCGCCGGACCAGATCAGGGGAACCCAGATCCCCGACTTCTCGTCGGACGAGGTGCCGGGAATGACAGCCGCGCCGAGACGCAATGCCTCCTCATGGAAGTTCTCACTGATGTCGAGCGTCGACGCGGTGGCGAGGATGCGCATCATGATTCCCCCGCTGGGCATCGGCTCGACCTCGACCCGTTCGCCATGTTCGTGGACGTAGGGGAACTCGATACGACCGGTCAGCGCATCGACCATACGGATGTCGAGCGACTCGCACTCGGGGAAGATTTCACGGAACTTGTCTCCCACCGCGTCGTAGATGCCCTGCATGTCGAGGTCGGCGGCCAGGGCCTGCTGCACGCTATAGAGGACCGCAAGCTGGGCGGACTGTTGGCGGTTCTCGGCACGGAGACGCTCCATCTCCGGGACGGACTCCGCTGCGGCGCGGCCACCGGGCCGGTCAGGCGCGTCGCCGTCGATGACACTCACAACTGAGGGGCCCGCATCCCAGCACGGCACCTCACCCAGCCACTACCCTCCCCCTGACTTCGTGCCGAGAGGGCCGAGCAGGCCAAGGGAATCCGAATGGGCAGTGTCCAGGAATCGCTCAGCGAATCAAAG
>JANOJN010000109.1:0-4155 GCA_031418775.1 Acidimicrobiia bacterium | reverse complement strand
GCCTGACGGCGAATGGGTCTGTGTCGACAGCGTCATGCGGATCGACGAGACCGGTATCGGGCTGGCGGCCGCGCAACTGTCGGATCACCTCGGGCCTGTCGGGCGAGCCACTCAGAGCCTCCTCATCGCGGAACGCTGAGCGCTGAGCGCGGAACGCTGAGCGCGCCGGCGTTCGCGAGTCCTGGTCACGGCCGTGAACGGCGGAGCCTCGCCTCCGACGCTCGGGGACGGTTCTTCTGACCACTCAGTGCGAGGTGACGTGACCGGCCTTACGGACGCTGCGAAAACTACAGACAGTGAAGATTGCGCCTTTTGGCGGTGGCCGAACGATCGAAGAATGTGTAGATTCGTTCAGTACTGAACCGCGAATTCCAGATGACCGGTCGATGAACAATGGGGGGGTCGTGCTGTTCGCGGCTTACGGAGGACGGGCGTTGACTTCAAATCGGCACCAAGTCGAACTGATTCTGGGCGTCCGGACGCAGCGATGACGATCCGACCCGATCTCACCGTCGGCGTTCGTAGGTCCGCGCGTGTGCACCCCGTTGGGAAACATCTGGCGCTCGCCGGGGAGCGGTTTGTGGTGCACGGAGTGACGTACGGGTCGTTCGGACGTCGTGACGACGGCCACCGGTTTCCCGCCCCGTCCCAGGTGAGAGCGGACTTCGGTGCGATGACCGCCGTCGGTATCAACACGGTCCGCATCTACGAGGCGCCCTCTCGGGACGTTCTCGACACCGCGGCCGAGCACGGCCTCCAGCTGATCGTCGGGCTGGACTACCACGATTGGCGGATGGAGAACACCCCAGGACGCGCGACCCGGAGGAAGATCCGCGCCGCCGGTCTCCACGCGGTACGCCACACCATGGAAATCTGCTCCGGCCGCCCGGAGGTGCTCGCCGTGTCGGTGGGGAACGAGGTGCCGGCTGACATCGTCCGCGCCCATGGAATCGGCCATGTGGAAGACACCCTGAGCGAGTTGGTCCAGGCCGTCCACGCGGCCGATCCGGACATGCTCGCCACCTACACGAACTTCCCGACCACCGAGTATCTGCAGGTCGACGACGTCGATCTGTTCACGTTCAACGTCTTCTTGGAGGACCCGGCGAGCTTCAAGAAGTACCTCCGCCACCTTCAGGTGGTGAGTGGGGCGAAGCCCCTCGTGATCACCGAGCTCGGTCTCGCCGCGGAGGTCCACGGGGAGGAGGCGCAGGCGACCCTGCTCGATCGCCAGCTCGCGATCGTCGACGAGGTGGGCTGCGCAGGCGCGACCATCTTCTCCTGGACCGATGAGTGGACCGTGGCGGACAACCATGTGGAGGGCTGGGGGTTCGGCCTGACCACTCACGACCGACGTCCCAAGCAGGCGATCGAGTCGGTCAAGACCTGGACCACGCGGAGCCTCAAGGATCTGCGCGACACGTGGCCTCGTGTCAGCGTCGTCGTCTGCGCATACAACGAAGAGCGCACCATCGAGGAATGCCTGGCCTCGCTCGAGGCGTGCGACTATCCGGACCTCGAGGTCATCCTGTGCGACGACGGATCGTCGGACCGGACACTGCAGATCAGCCAGAGGTTCCCGTTCCGGATCATCGAACTGCCGCACGGCGGCCTCAGCCGGGCCAGGAATGCCGGCATCGAGGCGGCAAGCGGTGAGATCGTGGCCTTTCTGGACGCCGACGCCGTGTGTCATCCCCAGTGGCCGTGGTTTCTGGTGATGTCCTTCGATGACGAGCGGGTGGCAGCCACGGGTGGGCCCAACCTCCCCTTCCCTGCTGCCGGTCTGGTGGAGCGGGCGGTGGCTCTTTCGCCGGGTGCACCCACGGAGGTCCTGTTGACCGACGATCGGGCCGAGCATGTGGCCGGCTGCAACATGGCCTTCCGACGCGAGGACATCCTCGCGATCGGGGGGTTTGACCCCGCCTACACCGCCGCCGGCGACGATGTCGATGTGTGCTGGAAGTTGCTCGACGCCGGGCGTGAGATCGCTTTCTCGCCGGCGGCACAGATCTCCCATCACCGGCGGGCGAAACTACGCGGGTATCTGCGCCAGCAGCGCGGCTATGGGAGAGCGGAGAAGTTGCTGTCGGGCCCGCACCGTCACCGGTTCAACGCGCTCGGGCAGGCTCGTTGGGCAGGATGCATTTATGGCGGTGTCGGCCTTCTGCCGACGCTGCTGCGACCCGTCGTCTACCACGGGCACCAGGGACATGCGCCGTTCCAGTCCGTCAGCGGCCGAAGGTCGGAGTCCGCAGCGGCATGGACGTCGGCTCTGCTGCCCTTCGGATTGCCCATCGGGCTGGCAGGGCTGGCGCTGGGCCTCGTCACCCCTTGGGCGTTCGTCGTCCCGGCACTGGTGCTGCTGTCGGTGGGCGCCAACCTGGCCGCGATGGTCACCTCCGTTCGACCCGACCGGCGCGAGCCGCAACCGATGAAGCTGCGACTGCTGGTGGGGTTGCTCCACCTGCTCCAGCCGTTCGTGCGCACCTGGGGGCGTTTGCGGGGGCACGAGTTGGCAACCGATGAGAACGTCTCTGGTCCGGCGTGGAACGGAGATCGGGCCACGTGGCTTCGTCAGCTGGACACGAACCTGCGGGCGCAGGGGCTGGGCGTGCACATCGGCCAACCGCACGATCCCTGGGACCTGAAGGTCACAAGTCGTTCACTGCTGCGGGCTCGCATCTCCACGGCTATTTCGTGGCGCTGGGTCCCACATGCATCCGTGTCGGTCTCGCCGACGGCGCAGTCGATCGTGCTCTGCGCACTCCTGCCGCTGACGCTGCTCTGGTCCGTCACCGCCCTGGTGGTGACAGGCCTGGGTTTGGCGGCCACCATGCTGTGGCAGTACCGGCGACTGACGGGCAAGGTGGAGCAAGTGCTGCAAACAACAACCAGCGGGGCTGGCGCGTGACCAGCGCCAGAGCACGAACTCGGACCCGCGGCGACATAGCAACGATCCGGCGCGTCTACAGGGAGACCCGTGGGTCAGGTCGGTGGATCGCGCTCATCCTGACCCTGGAGTTGTTGGCCATACCGCTGGCCCTCCTCAGCCCGGTGCCAATCGCAATCGCCGTAGATTCCGCCCTCGGGGACCGCCCGCTGCCCCGGGTCATTGCCTGGCTATTTCCGGGTGGAGCGCAATCGCCGACCTCACTGCTGATCTTCGCCGCCGTACTCCAAGTGGCAGTGGTGCTGATGTCAGAAGGACGCGGGCTCGTCTCGTCCTATGTCGCCAACTGGGCCGGAGAGCGGATCACGCTTCGTGTCCGCGCCCGCATGCTCGCCAGCGCGCAGCAGTTGTCGTTCCGATTCCACGACAGGGTTGGGACGACGGACTCCATCTACCGAATCCAGTACGACGCTCCTTCCGTGCAGGGCATCGCCATCTACGGGCTGATCCCGTTCGTTACCGCCACCTTCACGTTGTCCTCGATGGGTTTCATCATGTTCCGGATTGACCCTCTGCTTGCCGGGGTAGCGCTGGCTGTAGCGCCCCCGCTGGTGCTCATCACCGTGTGGTACCGGGACGCAATCAAGCCTCAGTACACGACGGTCAAGGATCTGGAGAGCGGATCGCTGCACATCGTTCAGGAAGTCTTCTCCGCTTTCCGGGTGGTCAAGGCGTTCGGCATGGAGAAGAGCGAGGAACAGCGGTTCCGGACCCAGTCCGAAACCGCTCTCCTGGCGCGGGTACGAGTGGCCCTGAGCGAGGGGGTCCATTCCCTGCTTCTCAACCTGGTCACAGCGGTGGGCACCGCATCGATCCTCGTGATCGGAGGGCTCCGGGTCGACAGCGGTCGGATCACGCTCGGTGCCTTGCTGCTGATGCTTTCCTACCTCACCCAGCTCTTCGGCCCCCTTCAGATACTCACCAAACAACCCGTGAAGCTGCAGTCCCTGATTGTCAGTGTCGGTCGCTCCGTAGCGTTGCTCGATGCGCGACCCGAAGTGAACGACCCGGTTGAAGGAATGTCGGCCGACCGGGTGCTGGGCACCTTCGCCCTCCGAGATGTGTCGTTCGCCTACGACAAGGGGCAACCGGTGCTCTCGGGTGTCAACCTCGACATCCCTGCTGGGACCAAGGTGGGGGTAATCGGGAAGACGGGCGCCGGCAAGAGCACCTTGGCCAGCCTGCTCATCCGCTTCTACGACGTT
>JANOJN010000108.1:0-19344 GCA_031418775.1 Acidimicrobiia bacterium | reverse complement strand
GGCTGTCGTCGTCGTTCCGGTCGGATTCGTGAGCGACCACATGGAAGTGGTCTGGGACCTCGATACGCAGGCCCGCGAAACCGCTGACGAGATCGGCCTCGCAATGGTCCGGGCGGCGACGGTCGGCACCGATCCGCGTTTCGTCGACATGATCGTCGGCCTTGCCCTGGAGCGTGCCGCCTCCGAACGAGGCGAGCGACCGGAGCGAGTAGCGCTGGGCGCCCGGGGCGCCAATCACGACGTCTGCCCGCGCGACTGCTGCCCGCTGCCCACCCGCCCGGCCGCAGCTGTCGGGCGGCCCGCGCCATCGGCGGACCAGGCGTGAACGGCCCCGGCATCGCGTTCGCCGAGCAGGTCCGCTTCGTGACCGTGGCCGGTGAGGTCACCGCAGCCGGGTTCGGCGTCGTCGGCCGACGGGCCCGGCGCGCCGAACGGGTGGACGAACGGCGAGATGTGACGGAGGCATCGCGCCATCTCGGTGAGGTCGCGGCACGCTGGGAAGCCTTGGCGCCCGACGCCGTCGGGCTTCGGGCATTGGCCGCCGAGGTGCGCGCCGACCTGGTCGATTCCGCGGCGTTCGGCGCGCTCACCCGGTTCTTCGACGAGGGTTCGCTCCGGGAGGTGACGTTCGGGCTGGTGACGGCGCTCCGGTCGGCCATCGCCGACCGACGGACCGTGCTGTCACCGACCGCCGACCGAGCGTTGGACCTGGCACTTGCCGGGATCGACGTTCAGCTCGGGGCGGCGCAAGAGAGGCTCAACCGTGCCGAGGACGGCAGCCAATCAACTCGGGGTCTCCCCGCCCACGAGTCGTCGCCCGGTGATGAACGGTCCCGCACCTCGGAACTGACGTTGACACTCCTACTTGGCAGGGGAAAGGACTTCAGTTCACCACTCGGTGTGCCGAAGTCTGGATCGACAAATCACTGAACGTGGGCGTGTTCCGATTCGGACCCGGTCCGGAAGGGGGTAGACTGCCCGCTCCCAGCGCCGTGGCTGTGCGTCCGCGCGACAGTGTGGGAATGTTCAGCGTTGGCAGTGGGTTTGACATCGTAGCGAACAGGCCGCGAACGAACGCTTCAGAGGAACCGAGGATTAGCTGTGGCGAAAGAACGTGGTGAGCGCGAGGAGGAAGACCTCGTCCGGCTCTACCTTACCGATATCGGGCAGTATCCACTGCTGACCAAAGACGATGAAGTCCGTCTCGCCCAGGCCATCGAGGAGGGCAAGAAGGCCGGCATCCAGTTGGAGGCCGGCGGCAAGGATCTGACCACGGCGAAGAAGCGGGAGCTGAAGAAGATCCATCGTGCCGGCGAGGACGCCGAGCGCACCTTCGTGCAGTCCAACCTTCGCCTCGTGGTCTCGATCGCCAAGAAGTACCAAGCCTCTGGGCTGCCGCTCCTCGACCTGATCCAGGAAGGCAACCTCGGCCTGATGCACGCGGTCGAGAAGTTCGATTGGCGCAAGGGCTTCAAGTTCTCGACGTACGCCACCTGGTGGATCCGTCAGGCGATCACGCGTGGCATCGCGAACACCGGCCGCACGATCCGTCTGCCAGTGCATGCCGGCGACACGCTTGCCCGCTTGCAGAAGGCTCGCTCGCGCCTCGAGCTCAAGCTCGGTCGCCAGGCCACGCTCTCCGAGCTCGCCGCGGAAGTCGAGATGCCCGAGGACAAGGTGACCGAGGCACTTCGCTTCGCGGCTGAGCCCCTGTCGCTCTCCGAGCCGCTGCGCGAGGACGGCGATGCCGAACTCGGCGACGTCGTCGAGGATCGTGGCGCCGAATCACCCCTCGAGATGGCCGCCACCGCGCTGCTGCCGCAGGAGATCATCAAGCTTCTCGGTCCGCTCGACGAGCGCGAGCGCGAGATCCTGCGTCTCCGCTTCGGTCTCGACCGTGGCGAGCCACGCACGCTCGAAGAGGTCGGCGAGCACTTCAACCTCACGCGTGAGCGGATCCGTCAGATCGAGGCCCGCGCCATGTCAAAGCTGCGCCACCCCTCGTCGGACACCGGCGCCCGGGATCTGCTCGCCGTCTGAGCCAACCCGGTTCGCCGGGACACATGTTTCGCCGATCGGGGCGTTTGCTGCGGCAGGCGCCGCGGTCGCTGTTGTGCCCAGACGCAAGTGGAAGGCGCCCCTTCAGACCCCTGACGAACGGATGAGTCGGCGGCAGAGCGCCGGTACGTCCGGTGGCTGCACGGTGGCGGTGCGCAGCAACGCGTCGAAGTGTTGAGCCATGGCCAGGACGTGCTCATCGGACGTGAACACCAGGTACGTCTGGCCCACGTAGAGCGCGGCCCGGCGCAGGCCGAACACGGTGACCGGTGCGGCATAGCGCGACCTTCCGTCGTAGAGGAACCAGCGGAACGTCGGATAGAGCTCATCGGTCAGCTCGGCAATGCGTTCGAGCTGACCGCGCCTCGACGCGGGCGGGAGTCGGTTCCAAATGCCCTCTCCCCGGGCGAAGCCCTCGAGGGACTGCACCGAGCTGCAGCACTCCATGTCGGCGTCCGGCCGCCGTTGCCAGTTGAGCCCGGTCGTCGTTGTTCCGAGGTCACGTTGGAGGGTGCCTGCCGGCGTCCCCGCGGCTTCGTAACGGATCACGTCCTCGGTCTTGAGGAGATCGGGCAGGGTCGAGGGGATGTAGCGGATCTTCGACCCCCGCGCGTCGGCGAGCCACTCGACCAACCTGGCGTCGTCAGGGGCGCCGGCGTCGCGCTCGATCATCGGCTGACGGTCGAGCACATCGGTCTGGCCGGGGTTGTCTGATCGCAGGCCCAACAGCCAGTCGACGGACACGTGCGCGTGACGTGCGATGGCCACCAGGGTCTCGACCCGCGGAAGCCGCCGGTTGGTCGGCGACAGCAGCTGGGTCAGGGTGGTGCGGTCGATCTCGAGCTGTCGGGCCAGGGCGACGCGGGATCCGTGGACGTCGGAGACGAGCTCGCCGAGCCGTTCCCGGAACACTTCGAGGGTCGACTGTCGTTCCAGCATGCGTTGTGTCTACCGCAAACGAGGTGGATTCGCCACATTTGCGGCATTCTGTGCGCTTCTGATGCGGAATGTGCGCAAGTGCCCCTGGACTCACGTTGTGTGATGGTCGAACGTAATGCGTAAGCAACCGTCCATCTCCCGTTCAGCCAGGCAGCATGTCGAGCAAAGTCGGAACACTTCCCCATCGCGACACCACCTTCTCGGGTCGCGCCACCAGGGTGGAGTGGCCGACGGTCGCTCTCGGAGTGCTCATCCTGGGTCTCTACGTGGCGGTCACCCTGGGCCACCGCCACCTGCCCGCGGCGGTGCTGATAGTGGTCCTCGCCGTGATCTCCGGATGGTGGTCGTCATTCCAGCACGAGGTCATCCACGGCCATCCGTTCCCCTCGGAGCGCCTCAACGAGGTTGCCGGCTCCTTCGCCATGAGCCTGTGGATCCCGTTTCGGGTCTACAAGTCCCAGCACCTCCGTCACCATCGCGACACGCTGCTCACCGACCCGTTCGAGGATCCGGAGAGCTTCTACTGCGACGCCGAACGTTGGCGTCGGGCCAACGTGATCGTGCGTTCGGTCATGTGGGCCAACCGCACGTTCTTCGGTCGGATGATCATCGGTCCGCCGATCGCCCTCGTCCGGTTCCTCGGCAGCGAGTCCGCCCGGCTGCGTCGTCGAGAAGGCACGGCGTGGAAGGACTGGACCGCCCACCTGGTCTGGGTCGCGATCACCTGCGTCTGGGCCTTCGGGATCGCCGGCGTGCCGGTGCGGGAATACGTCGTCGGCTCCGTGTGGTTCGGAACCTCGGTCATCCAGATCCGGTCCTTCGCCGAGCATCTCTGGCAGCCGGAGAGCTCCGACAGGACGGCGTTCGTCGACGGGTTCTTCCCCTTCGGCCTGCTGTTCCTGTTCAACAACATGCACAACACCCACCACGCCCGTCCGACGGTTCCCTGGTACCAGCTGCCGCGGCTGGCCGACCATCTCGGTTCGCGAGCGGCCGCCGACGCTGGAGCCGGCTACTACAAGGGCTACTGCGAGGTGATCAGGCTGTACGGGGTGAAGCCGTTCTGTGTTCCCGTGCATCCCTCGACACCCGAGGGGTCCGCGCTGCTGGCCGCCCGGTACGGCACCGCTCCCGGCTCGGTCAGCACCGGTTGAGCGGCGTGGTTGCGAATCCGGGGTCGGCGGTGATTGCGTCGCTGCCGATGTACGACCTCCCAGAGATTGCCGGCCATACCGACGCGCTCTGGGCAGAAATCGCCCGCCACCTGAGGGGTCGGGGCGTGGTGGACGTTCCGTCGAACCTGGTGCGACCGACCGTCCCCCTCCGCGACCACTGGGTGGAGCCCGGGCTGCTGCTCTCGCACACATGCGGTTATCCGCTGGTTCGTGAGCTCACCGACGCGCAGCATGTGCTCGGCTCGTTCGTCGTCACCGGTGGGAGCCCGGATCGGCCGGGCTGGTACCGGTCGGTGGTCATCTGTCGAGCCGACGACGCACGCGCCGCGGACGGCGTCGCGGCGTTCAACGGTGCGTCGATGGCGGCGAACGACATCGGATCGCTGTCGGGGTGGGTGAGTCTCGGTGTGGCCCTCGCTGATGCCGGGATCCGGCCCAGCCACATCACCTTCACCGGGGGCCACGCCGCCAGCGTGGAGGCGGTTCGCGGCGGGGCCGCCGATCTTGCTTCGATCGATGCTCACTCGTTCTCGCTGTTCTCGGCCCATCGGCCGGCCGCGGTCGAGGGGCTGCAGGTGATCGGTCACGGTCCGGAGGTGGCAATAACGCCATTGTTCACGGCCTACGCCGAGCTCGTGCCGATGCTGCGCGAGGCGGTTGTTGCCGCCGTGAACGAGCTCACACCGGCGACTCGTGCGGCCCTACAGATCGACGGGTTCGTCGTCGGTGGTCGAGAGATGCATGGTCGGGTCATGGAGCTTGCGGCGAAGGCGATGGCGGTGATGTCGAGCTCGGGCGATGATCTTGACCCGGCTGCGTCGTGACCGACGGTCTCGTCATCGGCGGGGATCCGTTGACCATCGCCCAGGTCGCAGCAGCGGCGCGCGACCCTCGGGTCGGCGTTTCGTTCGCCGAGGGTGTTCCGGAGCGCCTCCGTGCGAACAGCGTGCTGGCGACGCGGATCGCCGAGGAGCATTCGCTCTACGGCCGGACCACCGGCGTCGGGGCGAATCGCGATGTGGTCGCCGATGACCGGGACGGTCAGCACGGCCGTCGACTCCTTCGCAGTCACACCGCGGGATATGGCCCCGTTCTGCCCGACGAGGTCGGCCGAGCGCTCGTGATCGTCCGCGCCCATCAGCTCGCAGCCGGCCGATCGGGCGTCGCCCCGCCGGTGGCCGAGGCGCTGATCGACGCACGACGTCTCGGACTGGTGCCGGTGGTACGCCGCCACGGAGGCGTCGGCACCGGCGACATCACCGTGTTGGCCGAACTCGGCCTCGCTCTGCTGGGCGAACGACCGTGGTCCGACGGAACGACACGTGCCCTCCTTGACGACATCGACGCCTCTGGCGCTCTGCCGCTGATGAGCTCGAACGCGCCGACGCTGGCGTTGGCCGCGCTGGCCCTCCACGATGTGCAAGCGCTCAGCACCGCGATGCTCGTCGTGGCCGCGCTGTCGGCACATGCCGTGCGCGCCAACCCCGAGGCATGGTCCGTCGTCGGCGCGTCGTCGCGACCGCACCCCGGCATGGTGCACGTGGGTTCCGTGATGCGGGCGCTGCTCGGTGACGCTGGCTACCAGCCGGGTCGCTTGCAGGACCCGTTTGCCTGGCGCTGCCTGGTCTCGGTGCACGGGGCGCTCTCCGACGTCCTCGACCAGGTGCGCGTCACCCTGGAGATCGACATCAACG
This sequence comes from Acidimicrobiia bacterium, assembly GCA_031418775.1. Classification (GTDB taxonomy): domain Bacteria; phylum Actinomycetota; class Acidimicrobiia; order Acidimicrobiales; family JANYDT01; genus JANLQX01. Next base: position 13,478 of record JANOJN010000108.1, on the reverse strand, counting down.
CATCGTGTGAGAACCCGCTGTACACGGACTCGGGCAGTTGGCACCACGGAGGGTTCAACCACACTGGGTTGGCGCTCGGCCTCGATCAGCTTCGGCTTGCGTTGGCGCAGGCCGCCGGTCTGGGCCTGTCGCGCCTTACCCACCTGAATAATCCGGCGATGTCGGGCCTCCGACCGTTCCTCTCCGAGGGTCCCAACGGCAGTTCGGGGACCATGGTGTTGGAGTACACCGCGGCCTCGTCGTTGGCCGACCTGCGACAGTGGGCCGCTCCGGCCACGCTCGGCCACGCGGTGATCTCGCTCGGCATCGAAGATCACGCATCGTTCGCCTGGCAGTCGGCGATCGCGACCCGGTCAAGCCTGGTGGCGCTGCGGACGGTCATCGCGTGTGAGCTGGTCGCCGCGCTCCTCTCGGTGCGCCGTCACCGAGACGTTCGGTCCGGGACCGTTCTCGCTGCGCTCCTGGACCGGTGTGCGTCGATTCCCGACGAGGCGCTCGATCACGCGCTCGTCGATGATCTGGGTGCCGCGGATGCCCTTCTGGATCAGCTCGGCGACATCGTGACGACGGCTTCAGCCGCAGATACCCGTTGAGCCGAGGTCGGCCGACGGGCCGCCGGCCGGCCCCGCCGCCTTGGTGAGGAGCTGTGCCAGCTGTGAGCGTTCTTCGCTGCTCAGCGCGTCGATGCCGGGGAGCGACTGGGAGATGGCCTGCTGCAGCGATTGCAGCGCGGTCGCCCCCTGTGTGGTGGTGGCGATCAGCTTGATCCGCCGGTCCGCCGGGTCGGGGCGCCGTTCGGCGAGGCCACGCTCTTCGAGCCCGTCTACCAACGCCGTGACATAGCTCGGGTCGAACAGCATCGTCGCTGCTAGTTCCTTCATCGGCCTCGGACGCCCGAGCAGGCGAAGGATCAGCGCCTGTGGCGGGGTCAGCCCCAGGTCGGCGACGCGACGCGCGAACACGCCGCGCATGACGTCGCTCACCGCCCAGAGGGCGGCGTCGAGGGGGTCGAGGGGATCCACGGCGAAAAAGGTTTGCTAATGTCCAGCTTCGGCAATGTCCAACTGTTGGACAACTACAAGGAGCATACGTTGGCCACCAGTCGCACCGCCACTGCCATGGTCGAGGTCACCGGAATCGCCAAGTCGTTCGGTTCCACGAAGGCGCTCGACGGGGTCGACCTGACCGTCCCGGCGGGCACCGTCCTCGGTCTGCTCGGCCCGAACGGCGCCGGGAAGACCACGCTCGTCCGAATTCTGGCCACGCTGCTCGTACCCGAAGCCGGGACGGCGCGCATCGATGGGATCGACGTCGTTGCCGATCCGCAATCCGTGCGTACTCGCATCGGCCTGGCCGGCCAGTTCGCCGCCGTCGACGAGGTGCTCACCGGACGCGAGAACCTCGAGATGGTCGGACGTCTCTACGGGCTCACGAAGACCGAGGCGCGGTCGGGCGCCAACGAGACGCTCGAGCGGCTCTCGCTGACCGACGCCGCCAATCGTCAGGTCAAGACGTACTCGGGCGGCATGCGCCGTCGTCTCGACCTTGGCGCTTCGCTGCTCGGGCGTCCCCGCCTCCTGCTGCTCGACGAACCCACAACGGGCCTCGATCCGCGCACCAGGATCGAACTCTGGGAGTTCATCCGCGAGCTCGTCCGCGGAGGGACCACGGTGCTCCTCACCACCCAGTACCTCGAGGAGGCCGACGAGCTGGCCGATCGGATCGTCGTCATCGACCACGGCAAGGTGATCGCCGAGGGCACGTCCGATCAGCTGAAACGCAAGCTCGGCGGCGACGTGATCGATCTCAAAGTGCACCACGCCGCCGACCTCACGCGTGCGGCCGAAGCCGTCCACGGTCTCGGCTCCGACACGGCCAAGCTCGACCTCCGCAATGGCCGTCTGACGATTCCGGTCGGGGAGCAGCGGGGGGTAGACGTGCTCCTCGCCGCCGCAAAGCGTGTCGACGAAGCGAACATCCGCCTCGACGATCTCGGGGTTCGGCGTCCGTCACTCGACGACGTGTTCCTCGCAATCACCGGGCGGATGGCCGAAGAGACAGCCGAGGACGACGAGCCCGCCGCCACGGGCCGACGGTCGCGCAAAGCCCGATCACGTACCAAGGGATGACGGACATGACTTCACTCACCACGAACGTTGCAACCACCGAACCGGCGACCGCGAGAAGCACCCGAGCGCACGGCAACATGGTCACCGACACTCTCATCATCGCCAAGCGCAATCTCCTGCGGATCCTGCGAACCCCGCAGTTCCTGATCTTCTCGTCGGTGCAGCCGGTGATGTTCGTGCTGCTCTTCCGCTACGTGTTCGGCGGAGCCATCCAGCCGCCCGGCTTCCAAGGGCGCTACGCCGACTACCTCCTCCCCGGTCTGTTGGTACAGCTCACGCTCTTCGGCGGAGCGGCCACGGCGGTCGGTCTGAGCGAGGACATGCAAAAGGGCATGGTCGACCGCTTCCGCGCCCTGCCTATGAGCCGGGGAGCGGTGCTGGCCGGCCGCACCTTTGCCGACGTCGCTCGAGGCCTGTTCGTCGTGCTCCTCCTGCTCGTCGTCGGCACCGCAGTGGGCTTCCGGTTCCACAACGGGTTCCTCGGCGCAATGGGCGCGATCGGGCTCACGCTCGTGTTCGGCTTCGCGTTCTCGTGGTTCTTCGCATTCATGGGCATGAAGGTGAAGGACCCGGAATCGGCCCAGGTCGCCGGTTTCCTCCCGATTTTCCCGCTCGTGTTCGCGGCGTCGACGTTCACGCCGATCGAGAGCTTCCCCGGCTGGCTCCAGGCTTTCGCCCGGGCCAATCCGGTGACGAACGCGGTCAACGCCATTCGTGGTCTCACGCAGGGCGACGCGCCACTTCGCCGGTTTGTCGCCAGTGGTCAGCGCGTGATGCCCGGCACCGACGCGAAGAAGGTGCTCGCCACCCTGGAGAACCAGGCCAACTACGGCCGCTACGTGCTCTTCACCCTGGCGTGGTCGCTCGCGCTCATCACCTTCTTCGCCACCATGGCGATCCGGGCGTACCGCAATTCCAGCCGGTAGTCCGGCCGGCCTCGGCGAGGTCCACGGGATATTCGGGTACCACGCCCCCGGACAGGCGGGTTAGGTCGTCGCGCCGCGTCGATTCAGATCGAGCGACCGGCGTACGCCATGAGTCGCTGGGCGAGCGGTGCGTCGTCAGCGCAGGGTTGGGCCTCTGCGAACATTCCTGCGGCGCGGAGTTCGGGAGACAACATGGCCTGCGCGGCCTCCCAACCTGCGTGGAGCACGTCCGGATCGAGCGCCTGACTCTGCCCCGTTGCGTGCGCCAGGTCGAGGGCGTGCACCGTGAGGTCGAAGACCGCAATGTTCGCGGCGACTCCGGCCGGCATGGTGCCGAAGGGCAGGGTGACCATCCGCTCGAGCGCGCCCGGCTGCCCGAACGCCGCCACGGCGCGGTCCGCGGCGGCACCGAACACGGCGCTGGGCTGATCCCCGACCAGATCGGTGGACATCAGCCGTCCGAACTCCTCGTCGGAGATCGCGCCGTTCTCCACGCACTCGGCGAACATCATCGATCCACCGGTCACGTGGTTCACAACACCGCGAACGTCCCAAGCGGAGCAGGGAGTAGGTGCTGACATCTGCTCGGGCTTGATCCCGGCCACCACCCTCCTGAGCTCGTTGACGACACGGACCAAGACGGGCTCTTCCATGTTCACTCCTTTGGCGTCGGACACCGGAGGTCCGCCGGGAATCGTTTCCTAGCACGTAACGTCGAGCCGCGCTCGTGGCCCCGGGAGCAGGTGGAGTCGTCGGTGGCGTCAGTGCGTCGGCCGATCGCTGACGGGGCGAATTGGCAGTCCGGGCGGAGCCGTCGAAGTCGGGTCAGCGGCCGATCTTGCGGATCGAGTGGTTGTCGCTGTCGGCGATGTAGTCGACCCCCGGGGTCGAGACGATGTCGCTGGGTTGGTCGAGCTCAGCGAGGATCGCCGGTCCGTTGTCGTTGGCGTTGCCGGAGCTGCCGGTTCCAACCTCGGCGTACACGCGTCCGGTCGCTCGTGCGATTCGCCAGACTCGCGAGGTCCCGCGGTCGAGCACGAGCTGGTCATGGTCATGGCCGCCGCTGACGTCGTCGACAACCGAAATGGCCACGGGATCGTCATCGACGGGTCCGCAGGGTCCCCTCCGGACTCTGGGACGCTTCCCCTGGATACTCCGTGCCTACGAAGGTACGATGTTGGTATGACCACCACAAAGCGAAAGCTGTCACTGTCCCTGGACGACGATCTCGTTGCGGCCCTTGAGACAAGTACCGAAGCGCTCTCGGCGCAGGTCAATAACGCGATCCGCCACGAGGTGGCCCGACGTCGACGAGAGCACGCCCTCCAGGCATTGCTCGGACGCCTGGACGCGGAGGCTGGGGCGCTCGACACGGAAGAGGACGAGAGGGAGATCGCCCGGTTCATGCGCCTGCTCGGTGGAGTGGCGTGAAGCTGGTGTTGGATCAGGCGGCAGTCAGCGCGCTCGCTGAACAACCTTCGGAGGCCCAGCGCCAGGTGCGTCGCGCGATGACGGCGGCCTCTCGCCTTCGCCGCGAAGTCGCGGTGCCGACGGTGATCCTCGCGGAGTTGTACCGAGGCTCAGGCCGGAGTCAGATGGTCGATTCGCTGCTCTCGCGCGAGACAGAAGCCTTGGAGTTGCGCGATACCGACCGAGTGCTCGCGCGTTTGGTCGGTGGAGTGCTGGCGGCGGCTGGGTCGGGTTCGGAACACCTTGCGGACGCCCATGCGGTCGCGGCCGCCGTCGAGGCCGGCGGCGGGGTGATCCTCACCGTGGACGTCGACGATCTGACCCGGCTGGCGAATCCGTATCGCACAATCGTCGTAGAGAGTCTTTCGTCGCGCTGACGGCACGGTCGTCGCACCCTCCACCTGGGCGAACGACGCTGCCCGAAGAGTGCCGAACGCCGCGGCCTCGAGGGGAAGTATCTGGCGGAGGTGGACGGGAATCGAACCCGCCCAACGAGGATCGCTCGTTGCACTCGCTTTGAAGGCGAGGGAGCCCACCAGGTACCCGGACACCTCCGGTCACGAGCGTAGTCGTCCTCCCGGTTCGGTCATCTGAGCCGCTGACGGCGCTTTGGCGCGCGCAACGCGGGCGTTGTCACTCGATACCCGTACAGTGCAGCTCACCTCTTCCCCGGAGCATCTGGATCGCTCTCCCTGCGCGTACCGACGGTCGTCCGTTGTTGCGCTCGGGCCGCGGCGAAACGTCTCGGACACTCTGCGAGGGAGCCCATGGTCACCATCTGCTGGTCGGTCAAAGGAGGCGTCGGTGTCTCTGTCGTCAGTGCGGCCTTGGCGCTTTCGCTTGCGGACACCGCCGAGGATCCCGTCGTGCTGGTCGATCTCGCCGGCGACTCCGAGCACGTGCTCGGCCACCATGGCAGCGTCGGTCGTCCGGGCGTGGGCGAGTGGTTGGCAACCGACCTCCCAGCCGCCGCCTTGGGGGGCTTGGTCGAACCCGTCACACCCCGCGTCTCGCTGCTGAGCCGGGGCCAGACCGACCCCGGCGCAGCACCCGGGCGGGCCGGCGAGCTCGGTGCATGGCTTGCGCAGCGGCCAGGAGATGTAGTGGTCGACCTCGGTACGAACGGTGATCTTCGGGGAGCGCTCCTGGCGGTGGCGGACCGGTCATTGCTGATTCTGCGCCTCTGCTATCTCGGCATCCGAGCCGCGGTCGAGGCGCCCCGTCCTGATGGGGTCATCGTGGTGGAGGAGACGGGTCGTGCGCTCACGAGCGCCGACATCGCCTCCGTGCTCGACGTGCCGGTCGTGGCCCGCCTTCCGTTCGACCCGGCGATCAGCCGCGCCGTCGACGCCGGCCTTCTCGCATCGCGTCCGCCGCGGTTGCTCACGCGGGCCCTTCGTCCGGTCGTCGAGAACCCGTTCGACCGCGTCCGATGAAACCGACAATGCCGTCGTTGCGACAATCCGTCATCGACGAGTTGGTCGGTCGCGGTCAACTCGCCGATGTCGATGACGCAACTGCTCCACCTCTCCGCTCGCACGTGAGCGACGCCACCCGTCACGTGCTCCGGCGCATCAGCCCGCTCCTCAGCCCTGACGAGATCGACGGCAGTGTTGCCGAGGTCGTGGCCGACATCGCCGGTCTCGGACCGCTCGAAGTGTTCCTCCATGACCCCGAGATCACCGAGATCATGGTGAACGGTCCGGGTTCGGTGTGGACGGAACGACGCGGCGTGCTCTCCCGCTCGGAGATCTCGCTCGATGCCATCACGCTTCGCCGAGCGATCGATCGGATCATTCTTCCGCTCGGGCTCCGCCTCGATCGGTTGAGCCCGATGGTCGACGCCCGTCTGACCGATGGCTCGCGTATGCACGCCGTGCTTCCGCCCCTCGCGGTCGACGGACCGTACTTGACCATTCGGAGATTCAGGTCACTTCCGCTCGCACTCGCCGAACTCGCCGACGCGTCGTCCGCCGAGACCTTGCGCGTCGCGGTGAAGGATCGCCTCTCGATCCTCGTATTCGGCGCGACAGGCTCCGGCAAGACCACCCTGCTGAACGCCCTCGGAGCATCGTTCGACGATGGCGAACGGCTCATCACCATCGAAGACACCGCCGAGCTTCGACTGCCTGGGGAACACGTGGTTCGCCTGGAGTGCCGACCGGCCACGGCGGAGGGTCTCGGAGCGGTCGATCTGCGCGCGCTGGTCCGCACCGCGCTGCGCATGCGGCCCGACCGTCTGATCGTCGGCGAGGTCCGAGGGTCCGAGGCGTTCGATCTGGTGCAGGCGCTGCTCACCGGACATCGCGGGGGTCTCGCCACGATCCACGCGCGCGCTGCCGTGGATGCCCTTCGGCGATTGGAGACGCTCGTTCTGCTGGCGGGGTCCGGCTTGTCCGATGTGGCCGTTCGTCGGCAGATCGCCGCGGCCTTCGACCTGATCGTCGGGGTGGCGCGTCAGACCGACGGTGCCCGATGCGTCGCGTCGATCGATCGAATCCGCCTTGTCGGCGACGAACTGGTCGTGGACGCGCTGAGCACGGGTCGTTGCGCGCTTCCAGCGGAGGAGACGTGAGCGCAATGAGCGTTGTCGTGGCGACCGCGGCCGCAATGCTCACGTTGCCGATGGTGAGGGCTCAGGGTCCTCGACGTCTGCCTGCGAGTACCACCGACGGCACCGTCGTGCCGGGGCGACGTGGATACATCTGGCATCCGTCGCACCTCGCCGCCGCCCCGTTCGTGGCGTTGGTGGCAGTCGGTCCGATCAGCGCGCTCGTGGTCGGAATCCTCGTCGCCGGTCTGTACTCCCAGGTGCGTGGGTGGAGCCACCGAGCCGCCGCTCGCCGCGTCGAGCGGGAACTCCCGGTCGTTCTCCACGACATCGCTCGGAGACTCCGCGCCGGTGATCCGGCCGGTCTCGCGTTTGCCGAAGCGCTTGGCGCAGCCAAGGGCGCGGTTCGCGGGTCGTATGCCGCCAGCATGCTGATGCGGGGCGAGCCGCTCGCCGCGGCGACCGCTCGTTGGCACATCGACGTGTCCTGTGTTGTCCGCCCGAACATCCTCGATGATCTCGTTCACGTCGTCGTGGTGGCCGAACGCGTCGGGGGGCTGCGCGCCTCTGCTGTCGAGGCCGTGGCCGATCTGGCAAGCGAACGGCGAGCGCTCGCCCAGGAGACCGAGGCTCAAGCGAGTCAGGCGAAGGCTTCGGCAACGGTGATGACGATCGCGCCGTTGGTATTCAGCGCGCAGATGGTGTTACGCGACCCGGTTGCTTCGAGGCTGCTGCTCCATACGCCGGTCGGCTGGGCGCTCATTTGCACCGGCCTGTCGTTCGACGTCGCCGCATGGCTGTGGATCCGGCGGGCAACTGCCGGTGGCCGGATGCACGCCCCCACCTCGGCCTTGACGCGGCGGCCGACTCACCCCGTCCTGTCGGCCATTCGCTCTGTGCTCGTCCGGCAACTCGTCGTCGGCGTCGGGCCCGAACGCCGACTCATTGCCCTGGCCGACTGTCGTTCTGTACAGGCCGGCCCGCCACGGGTGCCCCTGCTCGAACTTGTCGGCACGGCAGTCGAGCGGAGCACGGTTGTTCTCCAGGGGAGTGTCGACGCGGTCCGCGTCCGCCCTCGCGGTTCGCCGACTTCCACCGCGTGGACCACCGAGCAACACCGTCGCATGGGTCTTGCGGTCATCGTTCTGCCGCCGCTCGTGTTCCTCCGTCCGTTTCTCGGTGCGCTCGCCGTCGTCGTCGTTGTCGTCGGGCCGAGGCTTCACGCCACCATCGCCCGCCACCGCCAGCACCGGGAACGGATCGCCGCAGTCGGCCACACCATCGAACTCCTTCGCTCGGCCCTCGAATGCGGCACGACTCCGTCCGTGGCTCTCCTCGTCGTAGCCGAGGTCGATGCGTCAGCTCTTCGTCCTGCGCTGCAGGGCGTCGCCGCCGACCTGCGTCAAGGAGCGCCGTTCGACGAGGCCATGCGGCGCCTCATCGTGTCTGCACCGGAACTGCGGGCCATGGCCGATGTCCTGCTGGCCAGCAGCCGGCTCGGGCTTCCCGTCGTCGAGACACTTCGTGGCCTCGCCGTCGAAGCCCGGGCAAGTCGTCGACGCGATGCCGAAGCCCGGGCACGCCGGCTCCCGGTAGTCCTGCTCTTCCCCGTGGTCTGTCTCACACTCCCCGCGTTCGTTCTTCTCACCGTCGCGCCGCTTCTGCTGAGTGGTCTCGGCGCGCTTCATCTCTAGGAGTTTGTTATGTACACGTTGTTCTCTGCCGGTCGAGTTGCCTGTTCCGCGGTCCGCCGTGAGGAGTGTGGCCAAGCCTCGGTTGAATACGCGCTCGTCCTTCTCGGCGCCGCGTTGGTCGCCACGTTGCTCATCAGCTGGGCCACGAAGACCAACCTGCTCGATGCTCTGTTTGATCACGTCCTCACCCTCATCAAGGGCAAGGCCAGCTGACATGGCGGTCGACGCTCTGTTTGATCACGTCCTCACCTTCATCAAGGGCAAGGCGAACTGACGTGCGCCCCCGGGTCGAGCGAGGACAGGCGACCGTTGAGCTCGCCCTCGTCCTACCGTTTGTCGCGGTTGTCGCCCTGGCGTTGCTCGACCTCGGTCTCGTGCTGCGTGACAACGTCCTCTGTGTGCACGCGGCGCGAGAAGCAGCGCGTGCGCTCGCCGTCGGCGAAGACCCGGTCAGCGCGGCCCGTCGTCGGAGCGGACTCGGCTCGGCGCTGTCGGTTCGCGCCGACCCCACGACCGGCAGGGCCACGGTTGAACTCGACCTCTCTGCGAGGCTGCCGGTTCTCGGTCGTCTGCTACCGGGCGCCAAGCTCCGCGAGTCGGCCACCATGCGGATGGAAGTGATGCGAGCGCCGCCTCGCTCACCCAAGGGCCGCGAGGAGGAAGGCGAGGGCGAGCTCCTTGTCGAGCGGTTCGTTGCCGTTGCCGCACTTCGGTGATTGCACGCACGACGGGCACCCGTTGGTGCACTGGCACGTGGCCAGAACGTCGCGGGTCGCGGCGAGGTGTGCGCCGGCAGCGGCAAAGCCGAGCTCGGCCACACCGGAGCCCCCCGGGTATCCGTCGTAGATCACCACGGTGGGCTTGCCGGTCTGCGGGTGTGCCGCGATCGAGACCCCGCCGACGTCCCACCGGTCGCAGATGGCGAACAGCGGGAGCACCCCGATGCCGCAGTGCTCCGCCGCGTGCAGCGCGCCGGGCAACGCTGCCGCGCCGCCATCGATGAGGCCGGAGCGCTCGAGCACGGAGTCGGGCACTTCGTACCAAACGCCTCGGGTCACGAGGGAGCTCGGCTCGAGGTCCAGTGGTTCGAGGGCCAGCGTCGCTCCGGTGGATATCCGGATGCGCTGGAAGCCGGTGATCGTCTCGGTCACATCGACCGGCCCCACGTACATCGTGAGTTCTCCGACGCGCTTCGTCGCCTGCACCCCGAGGAACGTCACGTCGGTCGTCGACCGGACGCGGGTGTACTCGTCCACGCTGGTGGCCTCCGCCTCGGCCACGAGTTCGTCGAGATCGAGACCTGTGATCCGGTACTGCTGACCCTGATGGAGGTAGAGCGCGCCGGTGTGCACGGAGGCCGGTGCCCGCGCGGCGTCAACCGTACCGACGATGCGGTCGTTGTTCCGCACGTCGACGATCCGCACTTCTCCGCCGCTGCTTGATCGCAGAGAGATGCCGACGGCCGGCGAGCCCCGCCCGGCCCACACCGCTCGTCCATTGACCACCCGGAGCTGATCGGCGAGGACAAGCCGCCGCACGCCGTCTTCGAATGCTTCGTCGAGGGGAACGGTGCCGAGTCGATCGACCGACGCCGAGGCGCCGGCCCACGTCTCTGCTTCGGAGAGCTGCAGAGGCAGTTCATGAGCGGCGCACGCCAGGTGAGGCACGAGGACGAACGGGTTCGCCGGGTTCACCACCGACGGTTCGGCGGGCCGGGCGACGAGCTCACGAGGATGATCGGCGTACCACTGGTCGAGCGCATCGTTGCCCACGACCAGGAGCGCGAGACTCTCCTCCGCGCGACGTCCGGCGCGCCCGATCTGCTGTCGGAACGATGCGATCGTCCCGGGGAAGCCGTTGCAGATACAGGCATCGAGGCCCCCGATGTCGACGCCGAGTTCGAGCGCGCTCGTCGCCGCGACCCCGAGCAGGTGCCCTGACGTCAACCCTGCTTCGAGCTCGCGCCGTTCCGCCGCGAGCAGCCCGCCCCGATAGGAGCGAATGCGCGGGCTCAGCTCGTCGTCGACAATGCGCGCCGCCCGCGCCGCAACGAGCTCGGCCGAACGGCGTCCACCGGTGAAGGCGATCGTTCGCCGTCCCGCCGTCACCAGACCGGCGAGGAGATTCGCGGTTGTCGCGTTCGGAGAGACCGGTGCCCCGTCGTCGGCGATCGGCGGACGCCACACGGCGAGCAGACGTGACCCGGACGGGGAGCCGTCGTCGTCGACCACGCTCACTTCGAGTCCGCAGATCTCGGCAGCGAGGGCGGCGGGTTCGCCGATGGTGGCGGACGCGAAGATGAACGTCGGCGACGAGCCGTAGTGCGCGCACACGCGGCGAAGGCGGCGGAGGATCTGGGCGAGATGGGATCCGAACACCCCGCGGTAGGCGTGGAGCTCGTCGATCACGACGTAGCGGAGCCGGTGCAGAAACGTCGACCAGCGACCGTGGAACGGGAGCAGCCCGAGGTGGAGCATCTCGGGGTTGGTGAGCACCGTGGTGGCGTTCTTGCGGGCCCAATGCCGCGCCTCGTCGAGCGTGTCGCCGTCGTAGGTGACGGGAACCAGCCCGGGAACGCCAAGGGCCCCGAGCGCCCGTAGCTGGTCCTGGGCCAGCGCTTTCGTCGGGAAGAGCAGCAGGCTCGTGGCCTTGCCGCCGGAGGCCAGCGCGGCGTCGGCGAGCGGCACCTGGAAGCAGCGTGACTTTCCCGATGCGGTACCGGTGGCGATGACCACGCTGCGCCCCGCGAGGGCAAGGTCGATCGCCTCGCCCTGATGGGTCCAAAGCCCGCCGTCGACCTCGGGAACGTAGCGAACGAGTCGAGGGTCAACCGTGGCTCGGAGACCGGCGTGGCGGGCGACGCGCGCCGGGATGCGTTCCAGGTGGACGAGCGGGTCGAACTCGTGTCCGGCCCGCAACGCCGAGAGGATCTGCGTGAGGTCGAGGCTCATGGTGTCGTGCGGGAATTCACCGCGTGAACCTGCGCCCGGCCCGGCTCCTGGTCGGGCGCGCCCGACCAGGAGCGGACAGGCTCAGTCTTTGCCCAAGAGCTCGTACGCCGGATTGAGCATCTTGAGCCGACGACTACCCGGTGCAAGCGGGAGCGCTCGGCCCTTCACGGCGAGGCGGCGACCCGGGGCAACACCGGCGATCGAACGGCGCCCGGTCCACATGACCACAAGGCTGTCGTCGCCATCGGACATGGTGACCTCGAGCCACGACGAGTCCTTGTGGGGCACGATCCGGATCGAGGAGATCTGCCCGACCGCCGTGACCTCCGTCCGCGCGGGGATTTCCGAAATCGGCACCTGCCCTCGCTGCGCGCAGAATGCCCGCAGGCGCTGGGCGTCGTCCTCTTCGACGGACGTCGACAGGCGGGCGAGGAGTGAACGGATGCCCATCAGATGCTCCGGCGGAGTGGACGGACGTCCATCACACCGCCAACAGGGCGGCGAGTTGGTCCTCGACCTCACCGGTCACCAGGGCGATGACCTCGTCACCGGCGGCGAGCGTGGTGTCGCCGTGCGGAACGATCACATGCCGAGCGCGAACCACGGCGACGATCGATGCGTCGCGCGGGACGCCGAGTTGGGCGAGCGACTTGCCGACGGCGGGGGAGTCGGGTGCGAGGGTCAGTTCGACGAGCCGGGCTCCACCGTCGAGGCTGAGCAAACGGACGAGCGATCCAACGGAAACCGCCTCCTCCACGAGCGCGGTGAGGAGGTGCGGCGTGGAAACCGCGACATCGACACCCCACGTTTCGTCGAAGAGCCAGTGGTTCTTGGGGTTGTTCACCCGGGCGATAACCCGAGGAACTGCGAACTCCTGCTTGGCCAGCAACGAGATGACGAGGTTGTCCTCGTCATCTCCGGTCGCCGCAACCACGACGTCGACGTCGCCGATGCCGGCGAGATCGAGGGACTCGTACTCGCATGCATCGATGGCGTGCCAGTGCACATCGACGGTCGAGCGGAGTCGGTCGACGACCTTCGCTTCCTTTTCGAGCAGGTGGACCTCGTGACCGGCTGCGGCGAGATCGCGGGCGATGAACGTCCCGACGGCTCCGGCTCCGGCAATGGCAACTTTCATTTCTCTGGTCTCTTCTTCGCTCGGTGCTCGGTGCTCAGTGGCTCGACGGCCCGTGGACCAGCCGGTGCTCGAGATCAGGTTCGGCGCCGGTCGACACCACGAGGTGCAACACGTCGCCTTCCTGGCCGATCAGCCCGCCATCGCCGACCTGGGCCGTGCCGGACCGGGAAACGGCGGCGATGAGGATCCGGCCGGGGTCGGCGAGCTGGTCGAGTCGGTGCCCTGCCCACACCGCCGGGAGTTGCTGGTCCACGAGTCGGACGGACCCGGTTCCGTCGGTCCAGTCAGCGGTCCGGGCTCCCGTGATGCGACGCTCGATCTGATCGGTCGTCCACGTGACGGTTGCGACGGTGGCGATGCCGAGGCGCTGGAAGATCGCGGCTCGCCGGGGGTCATAGATCCGGGCGACAACCTGCTCGATCCCGAACGTTTCGCGGGCGATGCGGGCAGCGAGGATGTTCGAGTTGTCTCCAGAGGTGACCGCAGCGAGCGATCCGGCACGCTCGGCGCCGGCCGCCACGAGAATGTCGCGGTCGAAGCCCAGACCGATGTGGCGGGAGCCGCTGAAGTCGGCCGGAAGGCGGCGGAACGCCCGCTCCTCACGGTCGATCACGGCAAC
>JANOJN010000107.1:0-1944 GCA_031418775.1 Acidimicrobiia bacterium | reverse complement strand
CGTCACCGTGTCATCTCGCGGGCTGGTTCCCGGGGACACGCTCGTCGGATCGCCGGCCACCGTCGTCGAGCGGCTCCTCGCGTATGAACGCGCCGGCTTTGCGATGACGATCGTTCGTCCCGTTGCCGTCGACCACAGCCGGATCCTGGCGACGATCGCCTTGCTGGGCGACGCGGTCCTTCCCGCCCTCCGTTCGGCGAGCGGTCGCCGAGCCGACGCTCAGCCGCTGCTTCCTTCACTGCAGAAGTAGATGTCCTCGGACACCTGACCGCCGCGCAGCACGGAGCCACGACGGAAGGGCGTGTCGGAGATGAGGGGTGCGGCGCGATTTGCAACGCCCCGAACTGACCGGCGCGTTGCGCCGCACTCGCGGGCGGGCCTTCAAAGACGTCAGCGGTTCGTTCGAGCCGCCGTTCGATTCGCGGGCCTCGTCGAGTCGATATCGGCAACCAACGGTCTCGTGGTGTCTGGTCCGGCGCCGGGGGTCCACGCCCGGCGGAGCGCTTCGGCGTTGACCGAGTCGAATTGGCGGACGTTTCCAAATGTATGTCCGCGTAGGAACGTGCCGAGCGTTGATGGTGCCATCACGCTACGGCCGCACCGCTGCCGACGACCCGGAGCGGAGGACGTCGGCGTCATCGATCGAGTCGCCACCGGCGATCATCGAGTGGACCAATGTCAACGCTTTGCGTCCTGGCCGCAATCCAGCCGAGGACTTCAACAGGTGGACTTTCGTGTTGACCAACGCGTGGAGGCCGAGATGCTGGGCGAGCGTGGCGGGCAGGATCAGCCCGGCATTGGCGACAAGGTTGTCATCATCGAAGATCACGGCGATGGTGTCGAGACCGCGCGAAGATCGCATCTGAAAGGTGCCCTCCTGAGAGGCCGAATGGGTTGGTGTCGTAACCTCAATTCTCGCTGCTCAGCAGGCACTTTTCGCGGACGCGCCACCCATTAGCCCCAAACCGCCACGGTGGATCCAGACTCAGTGCACTAGCCGCCGAGGAGGAGGCGGGCTCGGAGGACGGACGAACCCTTCGGCACGTTGATGACGAACGTCTTCTGGACCGTCTGCCCTGGAGCGATCACGCCGATTGGCATGAAGGAGTTCCGTCCCCCGACGGAGATCTGCGCCGTGACGTGCGCGGACGACGTCGAGGTGTTTTTGGCTGAGAGCGACGTGGACAGCCGGGTGCGGCCTGACGGATTCACCAGCGCATCAAGCGAGAAGCCCGGACAACGTGGCGGCGTGGCCGGCGAGTCCCGGGTGAGGACGATCGAGCTTGACACCAACGCTTTGTCGCCGCCGTTCGCCAGCACGTCGAAGTCCGGGGTGAACTCGCTACGACAGGAGACCCGCTGGGTCAGGCCGCCGAGCGACGAGCTGAGCAGCGGAATCATGAGCGCGCTCGCCAGGCATATTGTCCACCACGGGGGACGGCGAATCGTCGACGGGATCGACGCGAGCTTCATGGCACGATTCTGGCAGCGCCCGTGAACCGGCCCGGTGATGCCTGGCGGTCACGCTTCCCATCACGTCCGTGGACGGGGCGCCGGGCCTAACCTGTGATGCATGGAGCGCGTGTTCGAGCAGATCCGATCGCGCCGCGGGGCGGTGGCCGCCGGACTTGCCGGTGCCGTCGTCCTCGTGGCGATCGTCAACGTGATCCGGTCGGTCCAGCCGAGCGAGAGCATCGGAGTGCTCCTTTACGTACCGGTGATCGCCGCTGCCCTGTTGTTCGGTCTCCGTGGGGCGACGGTGGCAGCGTTCGTGTCGTCGGTGATCTACGTCGTGCTTCGGCGCTCGGGCCCGGCCGAGGAGTCGGTCTTCGTGCCGGTAACCGCGCGGGCGCTCAGCTATTTCGCTTTCGGTGCCCTGATCGCCGTCGGTCTGACGGCCATTGCCGGCAAGCGACATCGGCTCGACCTCGGCCCCGTCGTCGA
>JANOJN010000106.1:0-13189 GCA_031418775.1 Acidimicrobiia bacterium | reverse complement strand
GGTTCCGGCTGCGTCAAGCTGTTCCTCTCTCGGCCAGAACACCCACGCGACGAGCACGCCGAAGAGCACGGCGAGCATCAGAATCGAGCGGAGGAAGCCCAAGAAGACGCCTCCCTTGGCGACCATCAGCCACTTCGAACCCACGATGTCCTTGCTCGTGATCGGCCACGGGTCGGGCGTCCGGTTGTTGTCCCCCTTCGCGAGGTACCGGCCATCAGGCAGGCGCTGGTGGAGACGGTGCACGACCTCTCGTCCGGCACCCGCCCCAGCCCCGGGGATCCGGTAGACGATCACGTCACCGATTGCGTACGACGAGCGCTTTTTCGTGATGACGAGATCGCCGGTGTGATAAGTCCGCTCCATCGAACGTCCGGACACGATGATGAAGTTCGTCGTCCCGCCGAACCGCACCGGCCACATGAGCGCCAGCAGGCCGGCGAGCAGCAGCCAGGGGACAAGGCCCGCGAGGAACGACTGGAACACCTGCGCCCGGGTCCGGTCATCGACGCCGCGCCGCGGACGTCGGGTCATACGCTCTCCACCCGGAAGTTGTCGAACGTCGACTGGGTGTCCGAATCTGCCCAGAGTCCGAATCCGACGTTGGCCTGCCCGTCGGAAACGCAGCCGGAACCGGTGTCTTTGAACTTGCAGAGGTTCGCACCTGTCAGCGTCTGCGTCATCCGGATGGAGCCGTTGACGTAGACGGTGACGGTCGGCCCGATCGACGTGACACGCAGTTCGAACGAGGAAGACGGGTTTCCGACTCCGTTGACCGAAGCGAGGAACACTCGGGTCGGACCGAAGTAGGTCGAAAGGGTCAGCGTGCCGCCGCCGGACGACGCGTACAGCAGCAACATGTTGTCGTCGCCGTCATCGTTGAAGGTCACCCCGGGCCGGGCGGTGCCGTTTCCCGGAGTGATGGTGACGACCATGGAGGCGTCGACCGTCGGAACGTCCATGAGCACGTTGGCGTTCGCGTTGCTCGTCGAGGTTCGAGCGGTGGTCCCGTTGGTCAGCCACGTTCCGATCTGCGGGGTCCACAACACCCCACTCGGAGAGACCGTGCCCTCTATCGGGTTCTGGACACGGTCGAAGTTGTCCCATCCGTAGACCGTGGGTGCGCCACTCACACCAGTGAGGTTCTGCGCCGTGATCTGGTCGGTGGAGACAAACAATCCGGCGGCGAAGGCGCGTCCGACCAGGGTCGACGCGATCGCCAGGGCAGCTCCCACAATCAGGACGCGGCGTCGGGGCCGACGACGAATCGCCGACCCCGAAACCACTTCTGTTCTGTGCTGAAGCTGCATGGCTGCTCCACGAGCGTTGATGTCAGCCCGAGATGACGACAGCCGCCCCTCGGACCAGGTTCGCGTTGGCTGCGGGGCTGAGCGTCACGGTTGCTGACGTCGTTCCTATCGGCAGACTCAGGCTCAGAATTGAACCCGAGCCCAGCACCGCCCCAGTGTTGCGTTTCAGGGTGAGGTCCAGCCGTTTGCCGTTGCACACGTTGTTGAGTCCGTTGACGATGACCGATGTCGTGTCGTAACGGCCTGCTGAAATGACGTAGGTGTTGATGTAGTCCAGCGTGACGCCGTCGGTGTCGCAGCTCGCGATCACCGTGGTGCCAGCACCGAGGGTGCTGTTGGCGATGTTGAGGCTGGCCGCGCTGGCCAACACACCACCTACTCCGACAAGCCCGAGGGCCAGGGCGAAGATCGCCTGGCGCCTCGAGCGTCGGAACATGGTGGTGACCATGTTCTGGTCAGCGTCAGTCAGCGATGACGACTGCAGCGCCCACGACAGCGTTCGCGTCGGCGAACGGCGAAGTCAGGAAGGTCACGGTTGCCGTGCTGTCGGCAGTCACCGGGGTGGCTGCTGCGATCGCCCCGACAAACCCGTTGGCCAGGGAGGCGCCAAGCGAGTCCTTCAATGTGATGTCAAGCCGCTTGCCGACACAGGCCGGGGCGATGCCACTGATCGTCACAGCGCTGGTGCGGTAGGAACCGGGGTTCACGGCGGGAACGCCCGCGACATACGTGTGGGTGTACTTGAGGATGACGTTGTCGTCACAGCTGGCGATGACGACGGTGCCGGCGCCGAGGGTGTTGCCGGTGACGCCGAGGCTGGCGGCGGAGGCGAGGACGCCACCACCGACGGTGAGTCCGAGGAGCGACGCGACGATGGCGCGACGCGAGTTACGCGAAAGCTTGCGGGACATGGGAGGGGTCCTTATTGGAAGTAGGGATGCAGCGATACAGGGGTGTTGCTTGCGCCCTGACTTTCGACAACAGCCATCCCGCGACCTGAGGAGTTCTGCGTGTTTTGAGCTGAATGACCCACCAGGGTCAGCGAAAATAGCAATCGCGACCAGGGCGTATTGGTCCGAACGACCCAATTTCCCCGCTGCACCCAGGATGCTGTAGTATGCTCACATACCTTTTTGCGCAATGATCGAACGGACTCCTCCGCCACCCGACAGTTCGTGAAAGCCCGGAGTAGCCCTCCACGTTGACTTCGACGACCGCTCCCCCGAATTTCCCATCGCTCCGAAGGTGGTTTAAGGACGGCCTGACGTAGGTAACGGATCAGGCATCACCTGAAAGCCCATCCGGCCCTGCCGCACAACGAGAACGCTGGCGTCAACGGCGCTCCACGGACTTTCCCGAGCGACGAGGCACCCCATGCGAACACACGAGAACGGGACGACGAGACCTACGCCCCGGCGTCGGACTCCCTTCGGACTTCTGGCGACCTTTGCCGTGGCCACTGCAACCGCACTCGTGCTCCCTATCGGCAACGCCGATGCCGCCACCACACCCATCGATCTGGGAACGGCCACGAACTTTGCCGTCCTCGCCGGTAGCGGCATCACCAACACCGGTCCGACCACCATCAACGGCGACATCGGCACGTTTCCCACGCCGACCGAAACCGGACGTGCCTCGATCGTGCTCACGGGCACCGACCACGCCGGCGATGCCGTG
The DNA here is from genome assembly GCA_031418775.1 of Acidimicrobiia bacterium. Lineage (GTDB taxonomy): Bacteria > Actinomycetota > Acidimicrobiia > Acidimicrobiales > JANYDT01 > JANLQX01. The sequence continues at coordinate 10,205 of JANOJN010000106.1, read as the reverse complement.
ACGCAACAGGCCAAGACCGATCTCCGCACTGCCTACAACCAGGCAGCAGGTGCCGGCCCGGCCACAGGAGTGCCGACCGAGCTTGGCGGCCGGACACTCACGCCGGGCGTCTACACCTCACCCACCCTCGCCGTCACGGGGACCCTGTACCTCGACACCGGTGGCGACCCGTCGGCCGTCTTCGTGTTCCAGTCCTCGTCGACGTTGATCACTGCTTCCGCCAGCAGCATCGTGGTGCTGAACAGTCCGACAGCGTGCAACGTGTTTTGGCAGGTCGGCAGCTCGGCGACACTCGGAACCAACTCGAGCTTCCTCGGAACGATCCTTGCCGAAACCTCGATCACTGCCACCACGCAAGCGTCGATCCGAGGCCGACTCCTCGCCCGGAACGGCGCAACCACCCTCGACACCAACACGATCATCCCAGTGCCGTGCACACCGACCGTTGCTCCCACGATCGCTCCGTTCGTCGTGCCTCCGTCGACCGCGACGACGACCACTGCGCCGACGACCACTGCGCCGACGACCACCGTCACCACGGCGGCAACCAGTCCCACGACCGTCACCACCACGACCATCACTACCCAAGCGGCTGCGTCCGCCCCATCGGCACCCCCAACTCCGCCGAACAGTCCTCCGCCCGGTCCCACCCCCGGCACACCCCCGATCGCCTACACCGGCTTCGACGGCGGAGCCGCAGCACTCGGGGCGGCCATGGTGCTCGCCGGAGCGGTGCTGCTCGCGACCTCATCGGACCGTCGCCGCAATCGCGTCCGGCACTCGCGATGAAACTACCCGTGCTCCCTAGAGCTGATCGAGACGTAGTAAGTCCTCATACGTTTCTCGACGGACAACAACACGAGCCTTTCCGTCATTGACGAAGACCACTGCGGGCCGCGGGACCTTGTTGTAGTTCGAGGCCATGGAGTGCCCGTAGGCACCGGTGACCGGCGTGCACAAGATGTCACCCAACGTGAGATCGCCGGGCACCCACGCCTCCGGGATCAGGATGTCGCCGGTCTCGCAGTGCTTGCCGACGAGGCGGATCGGCATCGTGCGTTCCGCCAGTGAGTTCCGCGGGAGGAACGCCTCGTATCCGGCGCCGTAGAGCGCGGGGCGGGGGTTGTCGCTCATGCCGCCGTCGACCGACACGTAGGTGCGGATGTCGGGGAGGTCCTTGATCGTGCCGACCCGGTAAAGGGTGACGCCGGCGGTGGCGGCGATCGACCGTCCGGGTTCGCCGCTGACCCGCACGCCGTTGGGCACGCCCGCTTCGCGGGCAGCGAACTTGATGGCGTGGCCCCAATCACTGATCGACGGTGCGGTTTCGTCCTGCAGATAGGGCACGGCAAGTCCGCCGCCGACGACGAGCTCGGGAAGGCCGAGCGGCACGAAGAACGGAGCCAGCGCCTGCACGACCTTCTCGAACGACTCGATCGACATCACCTGAGACCCGACGTGGGCGTGCACGCCGACGAGTTCGACACCGCTCCCTTCGGAACGGCAGATCGTCACAGCCTCCGCGGCCGCGCCGGAGGCGATGGAGAAGCCGAACTTCACGTCCTCGTGGCCGGTGGCGATGAACTCGTGCGTGTGGGCCTCGACGCCCGGCGTGAGCCGTAGCAGCACCTTCGGTCTCGGGTGCCCGAAACCGGCCAGCCGGCGGAGACGGTCGAGCTCGTCGAACGAGTCGACGACGATCCGGCCGATGCCCCGTTCCAGGGCATACGACAGCTCGGCCATCGACTTGTTGTTTCCGTGAAGCACGAGTCGACTCGCCGGGACGCCGGCACGAAGGGCGACGAATGCCTCGCCGGCCGTCGCGACATCGATGTGCATGCCTTCGTCATGGGCCAGCTTGGCCATGGCGGCGCAGAGGAAGGCTTTGCTGGCGTAGGCCACACCGTGGCCGAAGGCCCAAACGGCGTCCTGGCATCGACGGCGGAGGTGGTACTCGTCGTACACGAAGAGCGGCGTGCCGAACTCCTCGGCCAGGCCCACCAGGTCCCTCCCGCCGACGATGGCCGAACCGTCGTCGGAGAACGACGTGGTGAGGGGAAGAAGATGATGGGCAATCGGCTCAGCCATGGGGCACCGATCCTACGGGCGCCCCGGTCGTCCGGACGCATCCCACATGCCGCGCACACGCATCCCAGACACCTGCGTTCCGACGAAAGGCTTGCCGGTTTTGGGCGATGCGGGATGCCCGCAACGAAGATCTGGGATGTTCGGGTCGCAAGGTGCGCCGCAGATCTCCTGCAGCGAGGCTCAGTCTGCGGGGAGGTCGTCCATGCGCTCGGGGGCGGACACACCGAGCAGGTCGAGGCCGATGGCCAGGCCGATCCGCGCCGCCTCGACGAGCCAGAGCCGGGACTGGCGCAGGCCTGCGTCGACGTCATCGCGCAGGATCGGACAGTCGTGGTACATCGACTGGAAGGCCCCGGCGAGCTCGCGAACCCAGGTGGTGATCTTGTGCGGGGCACGATCGTTCGCCGCGGTCGCCACGACGTCGGGAAGGTCGGCCAGGACGCGAAGCACGTCGAGCTCGCGTTCGTGGACGAGGAGTGACAAGTCGACATCGGTCCGGTCCGCCCGGACGATGCCGCGCTCGGCCGCCTTCCGTCCGATGCCGTACACGCGGGCGTGGGCGTAGTGGACGTAGAAGACCGGATTGTCGAGGGTCTTGGCGACGAGCGCATTGAGGTCGACGCTCTGGCGGGTGTCGATCGACTGGAGGAGGAACGTCAGCTTGGCGGCGTCGGCGCCGACCTCGTCGATGAGCTCGGCAAGCTCGATGATGTCGCCGGTGCGTTTCGACAGCTTCACTTCGACACCGTCGCGCAGCAGCACGCAGTTCTGCCCGATCAGGATCTCGAGGTCGTCGGCGGCATGCCCGAGCGCCATCATGGCGGCCTTCATCCGTCCCGCGTAGCCGTGATGATCGGCGCCGAGGATATTGATCAGGAGGTCGCCGCGCGTGAACTTGTCGCGGTGGTACGCGATGTCGGGCATGAAGTACGTGTACTGACCATCACCCTTGATGATGACTCGGTCGGTGTCATCGAGCGGCTTGTTCTTCTTGGGATCGCGGAAGCTCGTCGTGCGCAACCAGGTGGCGGGCGTTGTCCCATCGACGTCGGGGTCGACACCCTTGCGTTGCGATTGGTCGCGGTCCGAACTGGTCTCGGGCGTCGCGGAGATATAGATGCAGCCGGATCGTTCGAGTTCGCTGAGCGTCGCCTCCACATCGCCGCGGGCGGCGATCACCCGTTCGGACGAGAACGTGTCGAACTCGACGTGCATGCGCAGCATCGTGTCCTGCTGATACCGCAACGCCTTCGCGTAGCCCCACTCCAGGGCACCGTCGGCATCGAGGCAGTCGGGCATCTCGGCGGCCCAGTCGATGATGTACTGGCCGTGGTACCCGCCTTCGGGAACGTCGGTGCCGGTCTTCCGGGCGAGTAATGACGCGGCGAACTTCTGCATCTGCACGCCGCGGTCATTGATGTAGAACTCGCGGTGCACGGTGTATCCGGCGCGGCCGAGCACGCGGCTCAGAGCGTCGCCGTAGGCCGCCCAACGGGCGTGGCCCGCATGGAGGGGACCCGTGGGGTTCGCGCTCACGTACTCGACGTTCACCCGACGCGCACCGGGAGAAACTACGCGCGCATAGTTCTGGAAACCCGCGTCGACAACGGAGTCGAGGATCTCGTGCAGCCAGCTCGGCGCCAGACGGAAGTTGACGAACCCCGGTCCGGCCAGTTCGACGCTCTTCGTATGGAGTGGGAGGTTCGCGTTCAGGTTGCCGACGAGTTCGGCACCGAGCTCGCGCGGATTGCGGCCGATGGCCTTCGCGGTGACGAGCGCGACGTTTGACGACCAGTCGCCGTGCTCGGGTGAGGCAGGACGCTCGAGCGCGACCTTCGTCGGTCGGTCGAGACCGAGGGCGACGAACGCGTCGGCGATCGCGTCGGCAAGAAGGGTACGGACGGCGAGACTCACGTCAGCCTGCTTGCGGTGGTGAAGGTGCGGGTGTTGCGAGCGGTGAAGCGAAGCGGAGCGGCGCAGCGCGAAAGCAGAGACATGGTCGGGCCAACTGCCGTCGTGCGGGGACGCGTGTTGCGAGCAGTGGAGCGAAGCGGAGCGGCGCAGCGCCGAGAAGGCAGAGACATGGTCGGGCCGAGCCTAGGCCTGAGGCTCGCGGAGGCCGACGGCAAAACCGAACGCGCTCCCGTCACCTCCGACTCCGAGGCTCGGCTAGTCAGGCCTGGGGTGCCGCGGGGCGGCCGGGCGCGGTCGCGCCCGCCGATTGCGGTGCGCTCGAGCGCGGGCCGCCGGCCGGACCCGCCGCCTGCGGCGCGGGCAGACGGCCGAGGAACACGCTCCCGACCGGGCTCGGCGCCGACGACGACCATGGTGACGGAGAGCCGGTCGTCGAGACGATCGAGGCGTCGAGCCAGACGTCGGCGAGCAACGTGGTGAAGTTCAACGAGCCGGTTGCCGGAATCGACTGGTTGAGCTCGGTGAGACCGGTCGACCGGTTCACCACCGTCAAGGTGCGTCCCGTGACCACGACCGGCGCGAACTGCTGCTCGCCCGCCCACGCGATCGTCACGGTGTTGTTGAGCTCGTTGAAGGAGAGGGAGAAGGGCGTCGGTGCGATCGGCACAGTGAGGACGGTGGCAGCCGCAGTGGTGGCATTGGCCGACACCCGCCCGGCGATGTGGCGGGCGTTGACCCTGGCGACGTAGGACCCGGTCGGGGTCGGCGAGGTCAGGATGAGTGAGGTCGCCGTGGTGTCGACGGGCGTCGAGCAGACCGCCGAGACGGCGTCGCAGAGTGACACGGCATACGTGATCGGCGCCAGTGGACTCAGCGTGGTCGACGCCGTCCATGATGCCGTGAGGGCCTGACTTCCGGTCGCGACAAGCGAAGGGGATCCCGGGGTGCTCGGCGTCGCGAACGTCTGCGCGGCGACGTTGAAGTACCCGAGGCTCCCGTAATTGGAGAAGCCCGTCTGCGGTGTACCGGAGCCCGAACCCGTCACCGAGACGTAGTACGTTCCCGGGCTCAGGCCCGTCAGTTCGAGCGAACCGGATGTCGTGCTGGTCAGGAAGCCCACTGCCAGCTCGGTCCCGACACTGTTGAGGATCGAGAACCGAGGGTAAAGGCTCGTTCCGTTCACCGTCCGGGTCAGCGTCACCTTGAGGTACCCGCCGGTCGCGGTGATCGAGAAATAGTCGAGGTCACCGGCAGACCCGACGACCTGGTCGGCAGTTGGAAGCTCCGTCGTGGGGATTGCCACGGCATTACCGAACGAACTGCTCTCGTCGGGGACGATCCCGGTCTTGGCGCCGATGATCGCCACATCGTCCTGGAAGTTGTTGGCGCAGGTGTATTCGCCTTTCGACCACTGGGAGTACTGCCGGCCGAACGGCGAGCCCATGATCGGACCCCAGGAACCGGTGCCCGAGCCGTTCCCACCGAAATACGACGCGCTCGGACAGCTGCTGACTCCGGAGAGGCCGTCATGGTCGAGTCCGAGGTTGTGTCCCACCTCATGCGAGATCGTGTCGGCCACCGACGTCCACGACGACGAGCTCGACGCGAACACCCATGCCGGCGCGTAGTACTCGTCGTTGATCTGGCTGAACACGCCGACGTAGGCGACCCCACCGCAACCGCTGCCGCAGATGTTGCTTGGGGCCAACCACTTGTCGGGGGTGATCACGGCGATCGATCCGTAGGTCGTGTCCGCCGCCGACGAACGGAACAGGGCGTCATCGGTCGGCTGCTGCGTCGTCACGTTGACATCGAAGGCCGCGTAGTCGTCGGCGACGGCCTGCCAGATCGCCCTGATGTAGAGCTCGTCGGTGGCACTGCGACCCGGAATCCCGTCGTAGTCATATGGGGCGACGCCGGCGCTGTTGGGCGAAGGCGGGTAGGGGTACGGCGGGGCAGGCCTGTCGTACTGGTTGTTCCACGCCGTGCCGGTGACCGTGTAGCCGTCGAAGTCCAGGAAGATCGTCTTCGTGCTGCCGGGCCGGCTGTTCAGGGCGAAGGTGTTCGCCGGCGGCAGATACACCCCCTGGGCGATTTGCGGTCCGGGCGCTGGAACCATGTCTGGAGCGATGTCGGCCGATCCCGCGACAGGCGGGGCCTCGAACCGGTCGATGTAGAGCAATCGGTCGTTGGCGTCGAGGAACGCGGTCGGGTCGTCCGCCAGAGCCACGAGGTCGGGGTCGAGAGCCCGTGCCACGGAACCGCGTGCCAAGCCAACCTGTCGCACGACATCGGCAACCCGTCGAAACCCGGTGCCGCCGACCCCGAACGTTGCGCCCGGGGGTGCCGACATGGCGGTGACGACGCTGCCACCATCGACCGGCCGCGCCATCACGACGGAGGGATCGGCGAACATGGCCAATGCCGTGGCGCCGATCAACAGCAGGTGGTGGGTCCTCATGTACTGACACGCCCCCGGTCACGTTTGCGTCGCTGCGACCCTACGACACGAGCCTCGTCAAGGGAATGACCACTCAGAGTAGTCGTTCTCCGACGAACCGGATCCACGAGGTCGCGCCTGAGCGACGGCTCAACACAGGCGAGTAGGGTGGACGGGCCATCCCGCCCTCGTAGCTCAGGGGATAGAGCACCGCCCTCCGGAGGCGGTGGCGCAGGTTCGAATCCTGCCGAGGGCACCAAGGTTTCCGCAGCTCAGCGGCACTTTTCGTCCAGTCTCAACCTCGTACGTGCACTGATTGTCAATCACACTGGCAATCACGCCGATGCAATCCACATGCGATTGCGAAGGGAGACGTACGGATATGAGCGGACACATGCGCAAGCGTGGGGCGAACTCCTGGCAGCTGATCGTGTTCAACGGCTTCGACTCGCGAGGTAGGCGGCAGTACTCGCGCAAGACCGTGCACGGCACCAAGAAGGAGGCCGAGCTACTCCTCGCCGCCTACGTACTGGAGGTTGGTCACCGGGCAGCCAACATCGTGGCCGAGGCGGCGACGCTTACCCAGGTGCTCGACGGCTGGTTGGAGTTTCGTGGACCGCAGTTGTCGCCGGCGACGGTCGATCGGTATCGGATCGCGATCAACCACGTTCGCCCTGCGCTCGGGAAGATGGCGGTAGTGCGTCTGGAGACACATCATCTCGATGACTTCTACGCCAAGCTGCATCGTGAGGGTATGTCGGGCGCGTCTGTCCGGAAGATTCACTGGGCGATGCGACAGTCGCTCGTATGGGCCAAGCGGCGTGGTTACGTCACGCACCTCGCGACCGAGGGCGTCGAGTTGCCGCCGCTGGGAGCGACCCGAATTCAGCCGCCGACATCGGACGTCGTGAGCAGGCTGCTCGACTCTGCTCTGGCCAGTGATGCGGAGTTCGGCACGATCTTCGCGTTCGTGGCGTGGACCGGTTGTCGGCGCGGTGAGGTGTGCGGCCTTCAGTGGAGGGACATCGATTTCGAGCGCAGCGAACTGCTCTTCGACCGTTCTGTTGTCGTCGCACGCGGGGGACGGTTGGAGAAGACGACAAAGACCAACGAGTCACGGCGTATCGCCATCGGTCCGGCCACGATCGCACTACTGGTGGAGCACGCCTTGCGAAGAAGGACGATCGCGGAGCAGTGCGGCGCAGCAATCAGCGATCGCGGGTTCGTGTTCTCACCCGATCCGTTGATGGCCGACCCTTGGCATCCGACGACGATCAGCCATCGGTTCGCTTCGGCATGCAAGGAGGCGGGCATCCCGCACATGCGCTTGCACGACCTTCGCCATCACTCGGCCACGGCACTTCTGAAGAGTGGGGTCAGCGTCGGCGAGGTGATGGATCGTCACGGGTGGAAGACGATGGACATGGTGTCGCGATACCGCCACATGATGGAAGCGAAGGACCATGGGGCCGCCGAAACACTCGAACGGTTGGCCTCGAGCCAGTCCGCCCGCACGTCGACCGGGGGGCTGGATCTGAGCCGCGACATACGCTGATCGGCGGCAACCCCACGCAGCCGGAGTAACGCAGTAGCCATGACAAACCGTGTCCGATATGCCACGGTTTTGCAACGCACTCCTAGAAGTCGCATCTCGAAGGCGCTCAGCGCTCGTGCGCGGGTAAACCTGTCGTCTATGCCTGGTCGTTCTCGATTCGCGGCGAACCCTGAATGGCGACGTTCGCCGCTGCGTCGTGCTGGTTGTCTCGACGCGGACGCGGGTTGGGGTCTCGAGTGAGCGAACTACGAGCGTGCGATCGAGAGATCGAGCCCGAGCTCAACGACGGCCCGACGGAACGCGTCTGAGACACTGTCAGCCTCACCGAACACGATATTCCAGTCGTTCAGAACCGCTGCTGCCAGCGTTTCCGCTTGAAGCAGGGAAACGGAATAGAGAAGGGCGAGATACTCATCGACGAGGATCATCCTTGAAGCGTCGTGGCGACTCAGCCGGCGAGCTCGGGTTCGCCGGCCGCAAGTTCGGCGAATGCGGCCTTGAGGGTCCCGTCGGCAACGATCTGGGCGAGGTAGTCAGCCGCGCCTTCGCTCAAGGTCGAAGGTGCGTGCGTGCCGTGTGCGGCGACGGGGGTGGACAGGCCTCGCAGCCAGTCGCGCAACTCATGATCCATGGTCTCCATTGTGGCGCAACGCGGCCTACAAGTCATCCGGAACATCTTCATCGTGAACCGAGACCGCCGCCGCCCGCAGGGGCTTGGTCGCTTCATTGCACGGGGCGTCGGGCGGGGTCAAGGGAGCCGGAGGCAGCGGAGCGGCCCTTGACGCTGACCGGCGGTTCGTGCCACTTACAGACGCATCCCGAGTGAGCGTTCGGGCGGGTCGATTTCGTGGTGGACGGCGTCGAGGTGTCGTTGGGTTTGCCAGTCCTCGTCGTGTTTGCCGAAGGCCCGTGTCTCGCTGGTGATGCCGTTCTCGAACCGGAAGCGTTCGATGACTTGCACACCTCCGGTCCACGACTCGATTCGGGCGTCGTCGGGTTTGCCTCCGATCCGCCTCTCGACGTAGGTCGACGGTGCGCCAACCTGCACGTCGACGAGATGTCCGACGCGCCGTTCGATCTCGGCGTCCAACGCGTCTCGGTGGGCGACGCCGTCGGGTCGGTGGCGAAGCATCGATGCCCGGCGGTCTTCGCTCGCCCGGGCGCTGCGTAGGCCGACATGCGCGGTGGTGAGTTTGTCCTCGGTCGCCATCATCCTTCGTTCGGTCTCGATGCCTCGTTCGTCTCGCCGGGCGAGCGTGTCTCGCAGGGAGCGGGGTGTCGCGAGTTCTCGGGCGTGCTGTGTCTTCTGTGCGCGAAGTATCCCTTCGAGTCGTTCGATGTCGGCCGAACGGGTGCGGACGTCTCGGCTTCGGTCGAGTGGGATCGATTCCACCCACTTGCATGCTTCTCGCCACTGGACGACGAGTGCGCGGTCGTCGAGTGCTGCGAGCGGGTTGATCTGTCCGCTTGCCATCTCCTGGGCCCGGCTGGTTGACAGTGCGGCGACGAGGAGTTCTTCGTTCGTCTGCTCGAAGCTGGGACCGTGGAGGGGTTCGATCTCCCGTGTTGGTTCACCGACGACGTAGAGGTGGTTGCCGAGCCGCCCACGACTCATGGCGACGTATCCCATTTCCCGGTAGAGGTCGTCGGTGCCGAGCACGAACGCCCGGTCGGTGGTCACACCTTGGGCCTTATGGACGGTCATCGCATACCCGTGAGTGACATGGCCGGCCTCGAGATAGGTCGATGGGAGCTCGACGGTACGGTCGGTCATTCGCACGGTCATCGAACGACTCCCAACGTTGATTGTCTGGAGGATGCCACGTTCACCGTTGCGGACATCGAGGCGGCGGTTGTTCCGCAAGGTCATGACGTGGTCACCGGCTTGGAACGGTGCGCCGTCGACGATGAGCGATGGCCCGACGAGCCGTTCGGCCATCGTGGCTCGGGCGAGCTGGTTGAGGGCCCGGACGTCTTCGCGTCGTGCGGCGAGCATGATCGGCTCTTCACCCTCGGAGCGGGCCGACGCCCATGCTTCGACCATGCGGGCCCGCACGTCGGCGAGGGTCGTGACGCGTTCGATGCGGCCGTGGCTCTCGAATGCTTCGAGTGCCTTGTCGACTGACCCGCTGCGGAACTGGTTCAACGCCGCGCGTTCCCACGGTTCGCGTTGTCGCCGGTTCTCGGTCAACGTCAGGATCGGTACAC
>JANOJN010000105.1:0-4653 GCA_031418775.1 Acidimicrobiia bacterium | reverse complement strand
GCGAAGAACGCCACCGGGATGGCCTTCTTCGTCTGGATCAGCGTCAATGCGCCGGCGATCGCCGAGAGCGAGACGCCGAGCCAGATCGAGTTCGTCGGCGTGCGGGTGCGGGGGTTGATGCGGTGCCAGAACTTCGAACCGGGCAGGCCGCCGTCGCGTGAGAACGCATAGATCATGCGGCTGTTCGCGGTCACCGATGCCATGCCGCAGAAGAACTGTCCAACGGTGGCGATGATCACGAGCAGCTTGCCGAGGAACCCCGTCAGCGACGTGGTGAAGACCAATGCTCCGGCCAGGATGCCTCCGGAGGCAATCTCGTCGTAGCGGCCTTTCGGAATGGCAATGAGCATCGCCGCGTTCATCAAGAGCGCGGCGATCGCCGAGATCCAGATCGACCGTACGATTGCCTTCGGTGCGCTCGTCGCGGCGCCGTGGGTTTCCTCGCTCACGTGCGCCGAAGCATCGAAGCCGGTGATCGTGTACTGGGCGAGCAGGAGTCCGACGAGGCCGACGTAGAGGCCCGATCCGGGGAAGCTCCAGCCGGTGGAGTTCTTGAAGTCGAAGATGCCGGTGGTGCCGGTCTTGTTCTCGCCGGCGATCAGGAGAGCCCCGATGATCACGACAACACCGACGACGTGCCACCACACACTGATGTCGCCGAGCAGTCTGACGAGCTTCACGCCGTAGGTGTTGAGCAGGCCGTGGACCGCCAGCAGGATCAGGTAGGTGACGTAGACGGTCCACTTCGTCGGCCGCAGTTCGTCCCAGCCGAGCAGCTTGAGGCTGTAGAGCAGGTAGTTGGCGAGCGCCCAGTCGACCGAGGCGATGACGCCGATCTGGCCGACGAGGTTGAACCACCCGGTGAACCACGACCACATCGCCCCGTTCTTCCGGGCGAGCTTGGCCGACCAGTAGTACAGACCACCGGCCGTCGGGTAGGCCGAGCAGATCTCCCCCATCGCCGCGCCCACGGCGAGCGCTCCGATGCCGACGATCACCCAACCGAGGATGATGATGCGTGGGCCGCCGGCGAACATGCCGAGCGAGAAGCTCGTGAGTGCTCCCGCCAGCACCGAGATGATGGAGAAGCTGATGGCGAAGTTCGAGAACGTCCCCATGCCTCGGTGAAGTTCCTGGGCATAGCCCAGTTCGTGCAATCGGTCTCTATCGGCATTGGAAGAGCCGTCTTTGCTCATGAGTCCCCCTCGGACCTGTGTGTGCGCGGGCCTCGGCGTGGGTGTTCGACGCCCCAGCCCGTGAAGGGTCGTCGTGCCCTTGCTTATCACTGTGAAGTCGACGCGCGTCGACTCATCCGAACCGATGTCGGTCGGCGCCGGGGTCTGCGGCGGGCAGTCCTACGAGCGGGTTACTTCGACGAGCGTGTCGGAATAGGCGACGCCGCCGCCGAAGCTCGTGAGGGTGTCGTTGGTCAGCGAGTTCGCCGTTCTCCCGTCGGAATGGTCCGCGCTTCCCCACCCGAACGGCACCGCCACGACACCTGGTCGTACCGTCCTCCCGATGCGCGCCGTGAGCGTGAGGGAGGAGCGGTGGTTGAAGACGCGCACCATGTCGCCGGCGGCGATCCCCCTGGCCACGGCGTCGGCCTCGGAGAGCTCGACATACGGTCCGCCCTCGCGACCACCGTGATTCGGTAGGTGGGCATACGACGAGTTGAGGAAGCGGGTGTGGACCTTCGGTGTCATGAGCGACAGCGGGAACTCTGAAGCTCCGGCGCCGTGAGGTCCTTCGATGGACGGCACATACGTGGCGACGAGACCGAGGCCAATGCGCTCCATGGCCTCGGACGACAGCTGGGCCCGGCCGTCGGGAGTGGCGAAGCCGCCCTTCTCGAACGGTCGGAAATCGTCGGCGATGTTCAGCCGAACCGTTCCTTCGGTCTGGAGACGGTCGAGGGTGATCCCTTCGGCGAACTCGTGTCCGGAGGCCAACGCCAGTTCCAGCAGTACGTCGTCGGTCGCGAAGAGTTCGGGTTCGGTGTAGCCCATCGCTCCCGCGAGACGGCGGAACAACTCGGTGTTCGACACCGACTCGCCGAGCGGCGCAATCGCCGCCTGGTTCCAGTTCAGATGCATCGAACCCCACGACGGGGTGATGTCATGCGCTTCGATGTGGGTTGCCGCGGGGAGCACGATGTCGGCATAGCGGGCAGTGTCAGTGATGAAGACCTCGTGCACCACGGTGAAGAGGTCATCGCGCTCGAGGCCTCGACGGATGGCGTCGGCGTTCGGAAGTGTCACCGCCGGATTGAAGTTCCAGACCATCAGCGCGGAGACGCGGGGCGCCAAGGTGTCGTCGTTCAACCAGCGTCCGACCTGGTTCTGCGACAGCGATCGAGACGGTTTGGCCGACCGAAGGCTCGGAGCGGCGATCGAGCCGATCGCTTCGCTCGTGTAGGTGCCCACGGAGCGCGACATCCCGCCACCGCGATGGCGCCACGAGCCGAGCAGCACCGGCAGGGCAGCGAGGAGGCGGAAGAACTGGGCACCGTTCTCGCGATGTTCGGCGCCGATCACCGTCCGGAAATGAACCGGAGGAGCACTCGCCACGATACGCGCAAGGTCCTCTATCTCGTTAACCGTAAGTCCACATACCTCGGCGGCACGAGCCGGATTCCAGTTGGCGGCTTCCGCAACAAGGTCGTCGTATCCGGTGGCGTAGCTGTCGACGTAGGCGTGGTCGACGCGCGCGTCGCGGACGAAGATGTTGATGAGCGCGAGCATGAGGGCGACGTCGGTACCGGGCAGCGGCTGGAAGAAGATGTCGCTGCTCTCGGCCGTCATCGTCCGGAGCGGGTCGATGCAGATCACGGTCGCGCCCTTGTCCCGCGCTTCTTCGATGAAGGGCCAGAGATGCCGGTTGGTGAGCCTCGTGTTCGTGCCCCACAACACGATGCACTTGGCATGGCGGATCTCGATGGGATCGGCGGCACGCCCGGAGCCGTAGGTCGCGGCGGTGCCGACACCGGCCGCCTGACCGCACACGGAGTCGACCATCCGGGAAGCACCCGCGCGGTCCATCAGCCGCTGGTGGGCATGCATGGCGAGCACGCTCTGGTTGCCGGCGTCCCACAGCGGCATGATCCCCTCGCCACCGTCGCGCTCGATGACCGCCGTCCATCGCTGGGCGATCTCGGCAAGAGCGTCATCCCACGTGATCGGCTCGAACCGGCCCTGACCCTTCGCGCCGACCCGGCGCAGCGGGGTCAGGACTCGGTCGGGACTGTAAACCCGATCGAGATACCGGTTGACCTTCGGGCACAACTCGCCCCGGGAGAACGGGTGCTCGGGGTTTCCCCGCATCTTGGTGGCGCGGTCGGGTCCGCCTTCGGGGTCGGGCTCCACCGTGACGATCCAGCCGCAGGAGTCGGGGCAGTCGTGATGGCAGACACCGGTGACCATTCGCATACGGGAAACGGTAGACCGCTCTGGGGCCGCTGCCCAGCGATTTGCCCGCCCCCGGGTTCGGTAACGTCACCCGTCATGAAGGTCGTCGCCAGTTCTGCCCACCTCGGACATGACAATGAAACCGAGGTGGCATGGGGCATTCCCGAAGGGCACTGGGAGGCACCGGTGCGGGCCGAGGTGATCGACGCCGCATTGCGCCGCCATCCGGACTGGTTCGCGTTCGTGCCGCCGACCGATCACGGTCGGGAACCGCTCGACGACGTCCACGATCCCGGTCTCGTCGACTTCCTCGCTCGCGCCTGGCGCGATTTCCAGTCGATCAAGAAGCAGCGCGAGGTCTTCCCGGACACCTTCGTGCATCCGTCGATTCGCGAGGGCATGGGCCCGGCCCCACTCCCCACGGCGGTGCATGCCCAGCTCGGCTACTGGTGCTTCGAAACCATGACGCCACTTGTCGAGGGCACCTACGGCGCAGCGAGAGCGGCAGTCGACGTTGCGCTCACCGCCGCCGACCTCGTCCTCGGCGGCGAGCGTTCCGCCTACGGCCTGTGCCGACCGCCCGGACACCACGCCCCGAGGGCGGCCTACGGCGGCTACTGCTATTTCAACAACGCTGCCGTAAGTGCGCAGATGATTGCGTCGACGACCGGCACTCGGGTGACGGTGCTCGACGTCGACTATCACCACGGCAACGGCACCCAGCAGATCTTCTATGAGCGAGACGACGTGCAATATGTGTCGTTGCACGGCGACCCTCGCAATGCCTATCCCTACTTCATCGGCCACGCCGATGAAGTAGGGACCGGTCGCGGACTCGGGAGCAACGTGAACCTCCCGCTCCCCCGCAAGACCTCCGACGACGACTTCACGGCAACCCTGGTTCGGGCACTCGAGAGCGTCGACGCGTTCGATCCCTCCGTCATCGTCGTCTCGCTCGGTGTCGACACCCATGAACTCGATCCGCTCGGCGACTTCCGGGTGACGACCGAGTCCTACGAGACCCACGGCCGACTGGTCGCCGCGCTCGGCCGTCCCCTCGTCATCCTCCAGGAGGGCGGCTATCACGTGCCGTCGCTCGGCGACAACGTCTGCAACTGGCTGACGGGCGCAAGCGCGTAACCCGGGAACGAACGTCCCGTTCACACGTCCGGTGGGCCAGCTGGCTCGCTTCGGCCAGCAGACTTCGGTTTTCCCCACGAATCCTGGCCCGAGCGAGCCAGCTGGCCCA
>JANOJN010000104.1:0-19126 GCA_031418775.1 Acidimicrobiia bacterium | reverse complement strand
CAACCGCCCAACACCTTGCACCAACAACGCGGGCAGGTGGCCCGGGTGTTTGCGGCGGCCGGCTCTCACTCGATCGGTGCCGGCGGACCAACACCCTCACGCCTCAGCGGCGGCCGGCTTTCTTGCTCATCGAGCGCTTCTGGTCGATGAAGTCCACCAGCACGTAGTCGCCCAATGTTTCGGGCGTCGTGAAGAACGCGCGTCCCTTGTTCATCTCGGTGATGCGTTCGACGAACGCCTTGAGATAGCTCGTGGCGTCGAGCATGAACGTGTTGATGGTGATGCGCTCGCGAGTGCAGCGCATCACTTCGGTGAGCGTGGCCTCGACGGTTTCGCGCACCGGCGGGTAGGAGAAGAACGGTTCGCCGTTCGGAAGGATATGGGCCGTCGGCTCGCCGTCGGTGACCATGATGATCTGCTTGGTCCCGCTCTGGCGGGCCAACAAACGCCGGCTGATGGCGAAGGCATGCTGCATGTTGGTGCCGTAGACGAAGTCCCACGAGACCTCGGGGAGCTTCTCCGGCTTGATCTCGTAGGCGGTCTCCGAGAAGCCGACGATGCCCAGGTAGTCGCTCGGAAACTGTGAGGAGATGAGCGAGTAGAGCGCCATCGCCACCTTCTTTGCCGACAGGAAGTTGTCGCGCATCGGCATCGAGAGCGAGAGGTCGAGCATCAGCACGGTGGACGATCGCACGAGCGTTTCCGACTGCTCGATCTCGAAGTCGTCGGGGGTGAGACGCACCGGGGTGCCACCTCCGCTCCGACGGATGGCATTGCGGACGGTCTTCTCGATCGAGAGGTTGAACGGGTCGCCGAACTCGTACTGCTTCGTCTCGTACGTCCGCTCCTGGCCCATGCCCGTGCGGCGAAGTTCGTGACGGCCGAGCTTGTCGCGGGCCATCTTCGAGAAGAGCTCGCCGAGCGCGTTCGCGCCAACTCGCCGGATGCCCTTCGGCGTCAGCTCGAGGCGGCCTTCCTTGTTCTCGACCAGCCCGGCTTCGGAGAGCATCTTGGTGAGCTGGGCGAGACGGTCGAGGGACCTGGCCGCGTCGTCGCCGAGGAGATCCTTCGCCGCCTTGATGTCGACGTCGGCCAGCGCGCCGGGCTGCGTGGCGTTGCGCAGAAGGTTCTCGAGCGAGTCGATGTTGCCGAGCTCGTCCATGAGGCCCATCGCGTCGCCCATGCCGACGCCTTCGTCACCCGAGAAGCCGTAGCCCTGTCCCCACCCCATCTGGGGGAACGCCTGCTGGAGGTTCTGGCCGAGCTGCTCGATCTGCCAGCGAAGGTCCATGTCCTCGAGAAGCTGATCGCTGAGGGCCTTGAGCTGCGCCCGCTGCTCGGGCGTCATCGAGTTCAGCATCTTCTGTGCTGCGGCCATCTGCTGGGCCATCTGCTCGAGGAGCTCGTCGAGGGTCTGCGGATTGTCGGGGAAGTAGTCGCCGAACTTGTCCATGAACTCCGAGAACATCTGCTCGGTGTCCTCACCGTTGTTCTTGGCCTCGAGCATCTTGTTGAGCTCGGAGTACATGTCCTTCATGCGGGCCATGTCCTCGGGCGTCATCTCGCTGACGCTCTTCTGCATCCGACTGAGCTGCTGCTCCATCAGCTGGTTCTTCAGTTGCTCCATCAGCTCTTCGAACTGCTGACGGGCCTCCTCCGAGACGAAGTCGTAGTTCTGCAGCTGCTGCACCCGACCGGCAAGATCGGGAGGCAGGAAGTCGAGCTGCATGTTGCGGTCGGCCGACATTGCGTCGGCGGTCTCCTGACGGCGCTCGTCGCCCGACGACTTCGCCTTGTCGACGATGTCCTCGATCGCCCGCCGCTCCTGCTCGACGACCTGTTCGAGCGCCTGGTTGATCTCGTCGTAGACACCGCCGAGGTCGTAGCGCTCGAGGGTCTGCTCGCGGCGCTCGCGGAGCTTCTCGAGCATCTCGCGCAGACCTTGCACGCGGTCGCCGTTGCGGTCCTCGAACCCCTGTTGCAGCATCTTGCGCAACGCGGCGTTGAGATCACCGTGGTAAAGCAGATCGTCGTTGAGCTGGGCCATGACCTCGTCGGCATCGAGGTCGAAGCCGACTTGGGTTCCATCCCAACGGGAGTAGGTGAGTCGGCGGGCCATGGCGGTCTCGTTTCGTCGGCGATCGAGAAAGTACGTGTGCTTATCGAGCGCGGTAGGTGGATTTCGAACCGGCAGCGTCCTTGTTCAGCCGTTTCGAGAGGTGAAGGCCTTCGAGGATGAACTCGAGGGCCGACGCCTGCAGCGGACCTGACGGCGCCTTCCCGACCAGGCCGCGCACGGCGTCGCGCATCGGCTCCGCCTCCGCGACGTTCAGCGCAGCGGCGTAGTCCTTCGCCGTTTGGTCATCGCCGGCGTGGATGACCAGCCCTCCGTCGAAGGCGGTGATGACATCGCGCATGGTCTCCATCTTGCAGCGTTCCTTGAACACGGTGAGGGTCGCAGCTTTGAAGAGCTTGTCGACGATCGAACCTTCGCGCTCATCGAGCGACTCGATCTCGACCTTCCCTTGCGTCGAGGCCATAAGGCTTTCGAGATCGCTGATACGAGGGACGGCGTCGGATTCCTTCGCCCGAAGGGCACGACGCAGCGATGCGGCGACGAGGGTTTCGTGGTTGGCGACGGTGAGACGGACCGAGACGCCCGAGCGCTGATTGACGCTGCCGCTCTGGCGGGCGAGCTGGCTGAACGTGGCCACGATCTCCGACATGAACTGGGGGACGGTCACCGTGATGCCTTCGACCGGGGCCGGTGGCATCGCTTCCTGCTTGACCACTTCGAGTTCGATGCTCGTCTCGAGTGGGTAGTGCGTACGGATCTGCGCACCGAAGCGGTCTTTGAGTGGCGTGATGATGCGGCCACGGTTCGTGTAGTCCTCGGGGTTGGCCGAGGCGAGGAGGACGAGGTCGAGCGGCAGGGAGATCTTGTAACCGCGGATCTGCACGTCGCGCTCTTCGAGGACGTTGAGGAGACCGACCTGGATCCGTTCGGAAAGATCCGGCAGTTCGTTGATGGCGAAGATGCCGCGGTTGGTCCGGGGCACGAGTCCGTAGTGCAGCGTGAGCTCGTCGGACAGGTAGCGGCCCTCGGCGACCTTGATCGGATCGACCTCACCGATGAGGTCAGCGATCGAGGTGTCGGGCGTGGCCAGCTTCTCGCCGAACCGGGTGCTGCGATGCACCCAGCTGATCGGCGCATCGTCGCCGTGTTCGAGGATCAGATCCTTCGCGTGCTTACTGATCGGATGATACGGGTCGTCGAGCACTTCGGACCCGGCGACGATCGGCAGCCATTCGTCGAGGAGCCCGACCATCGATCGGATCATGCGGGTCTTGCCCTGTCCCCGTTCGCCGAGGAAGATCACGTCGTGTCCGGCCAGGATGGCGTTCTCCAGTTGTGGGAGAACGGTGTCGTCGTAGCCGAGCATGCCGGGGAACAGGGACTCCCTCGACGCGATGCGGGCGACGGCATTTCGCCGGAGTTCCTCTTTGACCGGGATGGAGGCCCAGCCGGACGCTTTGAGCTGTCCGAGGGTCGCCGCTGAAGGGTGGTGAGCCATACGAAGACCGTAGTCCCGTGGGCGGGCAATGCGACCAGTTGGACGGGGCGGCAGATCTGTGCTGCCACGCACACGGCAGATGGCGGTGCGCGGCGTCTCTCGGAGGACCGGGCCGGTCGAGTGGTAGAACCCTTCCGTGGACTCCACCGATCTCCTCCAGACCCTGCGTTCGACCGGCTCAGCGCGGGGCTTCACCGACGCCCCGGTGGATGACGCAGTCGTGCGCGAGATCCTCGACACCGCCCGCTTCGCCCCGTCCGGTGGGAATGCCCAGGGCTGGAAGGTCATCCAGGTCAAGGATGCGGACATCCTCCGGGAGATCGGGCAGTTGTCGCAGAAGACGTGGAACGAATACGTCGCCCAGATGGCGGCCGGTCGCCGACCGTTCGCCGCCGACGACACCGGTCGCTGGCCGGGAGCCGGTGGCATCGATCTCGACGCGGCACCCCATGCCCCCAACCCGCTGATCGACGCGCTCGCCACGGTGCCGGTCGTGCTGATCGTGACCGCCGACCTCGGCACGCTCGCGGCAATGGACACCGACCTCGACCGCGTGCAGTTCTGCGCGGGGGCGTCCGTCTACCCGTTCTGCTGGAGCATCCTGCTCGCCGCGAGGGCCCACGGTCTGGGCGGGGTGATGACCACGTTTCTCGTGCGTCAGGAACCCGAGGCG
Organism: Acidimicrobiia bacterium; assembly: GCA_031418775.1. Classification (GTDB taxonomy): domain Bacteria; phylum Actinomycetota; class Acidimicrobiia; order Acidimicrobiales; family JANYDT01; genus JANLQX01. The sequence goes on along the minus strand of JANOJN010000104.1, from coordinate 14,878 downwards.
AAGCGACTCCTCGGTCTGGGCCCGCGTGAGGCGATCGCGGCGATGATCTGCCTGGGGGAGCCGACCCATCAGAACACCAAGCTCACCCGCAAACCGGTGGAGTCGTTCTTCCGGGTCGTCTGAGCGAGTCGGCGGCTACCGGATGGCGATCCAGTCGAGTTGGAGGGAGAAGCGCTCGGCGCGGCCGTTGGCGATCAGGATGCCGAGCCGACGGGGTGTCGCGCCGGCACGCAGTGGGGCATCATCGGTCGGCTCACCGAAGCGGGTGACCGGTTGGAAGCGATCGAAAGGCGCGGCGATGGTGGTCCACTTCCCCTTCGGCGGAGTGAAGGCGAACCAGTACCACGACAAACCTGTCTCCACCGTGAACCGGTACTGACGGCCGTCGCCGAGCACCCGCAGGTCGAACGAAGTCGCATCGGCCCGAAGCGCGGCGAGCGCAGCGGCGGATCGGACGCTGGCGAATCCGCCGTTGTTCTCGAGCCGGACCGATCCACTGAACGTGCCGATGCCCCGGCGCTGGGAGAACCTGCTCTCGGACACACCGCCCATCACGCCGTCGTTCACGACCACCCAGGACGTCTCCGCGTTCGAGAAGTCGGCGATGCGTGAAGGCGCGGCGAGCGCCGCTGTCGGCACCGCCAAAGCAAAGGATGTAAGCACGGCGACCGCCAAGAAGCGCATGTTCGGATGGTACGCGGGGTGCGGCGCAATGCCGACTGCTGACAGCGCCGCCGGTTGGGTCACCGATTTCGGCGCCGATCCGGGCCAACATGGAGAATCGATCCCGTGCTCCTCTCCCGGCTCGGCGAAATCTGCCTGGCCCTTCCCGACGCCTTCGAAGAGGAGGCGTGGACGGGGGTGCGCTGGTGCGTGGGAACCCGGAACTTCGCACACATGGTAAGCGTCGAGGACGGGTCGCCGCCGGCGTACGCAACCGCCGCGAAGACCGATGGGCCGGCCGTGGTGGTGACGTTTCGGACACCCGATCCCCACCGCTACGCGAACGGCGGCGAGATCGCCCCCTTCTTCTGGCCGGGCTGGTTCCCCAACCTGGTGGGAGTCGTGGTGGACGAGTCCACCGACTGGGACGAGCTCGGCGCCCTGATCGAGCAGAGCTACCGGGTGCTCGCACCCAAGCGGAGCGTCGCCGCCCTCGACGCCCGCTGAAGCCCTTCCCTACCGTCGCATTGCGCCGAGCGGCGTTACGCGTCGGGATGCCGCCACGCTTCTCGTTTCGACGGATCGCCGGTCGACGATGTGGAATGGTCCCATGCCCGAAGACGCACTGATCGCCGAACTCCAGGATTGGCTCCACGAGAACTGGGACGCCGACCTGACGGTCGCCGAGTGGTGGGAACGCCTCGGCCTGTCGGGGTGGGCAGCGCCCAGCCTCCCGAAGAACGCATACGGCAAGGAAGTGTCGCGGTCGGATTCGGTGCGGGTCGCCCGCGCCATCGGCACGTTCGGCGCGCTCCCGGCTCCCGGCGGACTCGGGATGCTCCTCGCCGCACCGACCATCGCGACACACGGATCGCAGGAGCAGATCGAGGACTACGTGCGTCCGATCGTCACGGGGCAGCGCGCCTGGTGCCAGCTCTTCAGTGAGCCCGGTGCCGGATCGGACTTGGCCGGTCTCACCTCCAAAGCGGTCCTCGACGGAGAAGAATGGATCGTGAACGGTCAGAAGGTGTGGACGTCCGGCGGACACTACGCCGACATGGGAATGCTCATCGCACGTACGAATCCCGACGCGCCGAAGCACCAGGGCATCTCCTACTTCGCCATGGACATGCACCAGCCCGGCGTCGACACCCGCCCGCTCAAGGAGATGACCGGCCACGCTCTGTTCAACGAGGTCTTCATGACCGACAGCCGGGTTCCGGCATCGGCGCTTATCGGCGGACTCCACAACGGCTGGGCCGTGGCGAACACCACGCTCGCCTTCGAACGCTCCGGGCTCGGAGCAGGCGGAGGTGGAGCGATCAGCGCTGCGCTCCCGGGAACCGTCGCCGGGCACCTCGACAAGCGAGCCGGCGACTTCGTCGACCCGCCAAGCGGATCACCGGGTTCGGTCACCTCCAATGCGGCCGCCGTGCGCTCGGGCGGACTCAAGGTGTTCCTTCATCACGCCCGCAAGAACGGCACGATCAACGATCCGACGATCCGCCAGGGCCTCGCCATGCTCTACACGCTGGGCGAGATCGGCCGGATCAACAACGAGCGGGTCAAAGCAGCCCGCGCCAAGGGCGAGGACATCGCCGGCATGGCGAACATCGGCAAACTCTCGATGAGCAACATCGTTCGTCTCCAGCGTGATCTCGGCATGCGGATCATCGGGCCGTACGGGACGCTGCACGCGTACACGGAGGACCAGCGCCACGCACTCGATGCCGTGCTCGGCGATCCGAGGTATGCGGCGATCACCAGCACCGCTTTGCATGCCCAGGCCCCGCCGATCTACGGCGGCACGGACCAGATCCAGCGCAACATCATCGGCGAGCGCGTGCTCGGTCTCCCGAAAGAGCCGGGCAACGACTCGAAGGTGCCGTTCTCGTCACTCCCCAAGAACGGCTGAGGATTCGAGCACCACGGATCGCCGAACAGACACCGGGGCCGCCTCGTAACGGGAGGGCGACCCGTGAGAAGGCCAACGCCCCTACCGTCGCGTCGCACGCGTGCTACAGTTGGAGATGGCCGAGACCATCACGCAGCGAGAACTCCGCAACGACAGCGGTGAGATCATGCGACGCCTCGATCAGGGCGAGGCGTTCGTCGTCACCCGCAACGGGGTGCCCGTCGGTGAGCTGATCCCTTTGCGACGCCGTCGCTTCGTGACTCGCGACAACGTGGTGGCGGCATTCGCTCACGCTCCCGCGATTGACGCCGCGAGGTTCCGCGACGATCTCGACCGGCATGTGAGCCAGGGCATCGAGCCCCGTGCCTGAGCGCCGACACGCACAAGGCATGCTCGACACGTCTGTGGTCATCGACCTCGACGAGATCGATTCGGAGCGTCTTCCGATCGAGATGGGCGTGAGCGCGATCACCATGGCCGAGCTAGCGGCCGGACCACATGCCACCTCAGATCCTCAAGAACGGGCCCGACGCCAAGACCGACTACAGCGAGCGGAAGCAACCTTCGAGCCCTTCCCGTTCGACGCCGACGCAGCCCGAGCCTACGGCCGCGTCTACGCCGCTGTGGTCGCTGCTGGACGAAAGGCGCGTGGCGCCCGCGCGGTCGACCTGCTGATTGCCGCGACCGCACACGCCGTTCAACTACCTCTCTACACACGCAACCCTGACGATTTCAAAGCCCTCGACGATCTCATCGAGATCGTCACAGTCTGAATCCCCCAACTGGTGCGTAGGCCCGGCGCTGCCGCTCGAAGTATGTCGGGAGCTCACGCCGCTGGGTCAGGCGCCCGCCACCCAACTGCCATGGAAGCCGAACGGGATCCGCACGGGCAGCTTCACGGTGGCCACCGGAGGGCCGGAGAAGTTCGTGGAATCGACGATGACGAGATCGCTGGTGTCGGTCGACTCGTCGTAGACGTAGTTCATCACCCATCCGGCGTCCTCCTGTCCTCCCGCAACTCGTGAGGGGTCGGCCACGAAGACACCCTCACCGGGACGCCGTCCGGCGCCGTAGTTGTGTTCCTCGCAAGAACCGGTTGCGTGGTCGTACTTGAGGAGACGGGTGTCGGCCAGACCCGAGCCATCCGCCGGCCGGGTCGCCGCCATGTACCCGTAGCGGTAGGGAAGTCCGACCCGGTCATCGGCAACGCGGGCGAACTCCGCGGGACGGTCGTCGAGGGCCCGTTCGCGCACTGTTCCGGTCGAGAGCGACAGGTCCCACTGGTAGAGGTTGGCGAACTCGTCGAAGTCGCTGGAACCCTGTCGCCACAACGTCCGGAAGCGGCCGACGTCGATCACGATCGATCCGTCTCGCTCGAAGGCGTTCATGGGATGGAACACGTAGCAGGGGTCGATGTCGAACCACTGCACGTCGTCGGCCGAACCGGCCCGAGGCATCACGCCGATCCGTGCGCCGTAGTCGTCGTCCCACCGGAACGGCATGGAGCCGGTCATGGCCAGGTCGAGGTCGAAGATGACGGGCAGATCCATGAAGATCGTGTAGTTCCGCGTGGTCACGAAGTCGTGCATCATCGTCGGGCCCTTCACCGGGATCTCCGTCGACTGCACCAGCTCACCGGCAGCATTCACACGGTGGTACGTCAGGTAGGGCGGTAGTTGGCCGTAGCCGAAGAACAGCATCTCGCCGGTCTCGGGACACACCTTCGGATGTGCCGTCATCGCCGTATTCAGCTGGCCGCCAAACGTATGTGCACCTACCGTATCGAGGAGCCCGTCGACCTCGTAGGGGAAGTGGGCCTCTTCGAGGCAGAGGATGCGGCCGGCGTGGTGGATCACGTGAGTGTTGGCGGCCGACGCCGTGCGATCGAACGCGAAGTTCTCGTCCAACATCGGAATGTCGTCGCCGGCCAGCTTCGGCGTGCGGACATAGCGATTCCGATACCAGGACGCCTTGCCGCCGTCGATGCGAAGTCCATGCAACATGCCGTCGCCGAAGAACCAGTGGGGCGACTTCCCCGACTTCGGATTGGCACCGTTGCGCACGTAGAGACCGGTCAGCTCCGACGGGATCGAGCCTTGGACTTCGAGGTCGGTCAGGGTGAGCTCGTCGAAGACCGGGGCGTAGTTGCCGCGGAGGTGCCAGGGCAGTTTGTTGGTCGGAGCATCGGCGAGGTCGGTCATAGGAAGATTCTAGGGACGGTGGTCGTGCTACCACTGACCCGGGGAACGCGCCGGTAGCCTCGGCCGTCGTGGATCTTGGACGACGATGGCCGACGACGCAGGCGACGGACGAACTCCGTCGCGTCTTCGCCGACCCGGCGTTCGACGACGGCGGGTGGGATTCCCTGCAGGTGCCCGGACACTGGCGGACTGAACCGGCATTTGCGGAGAACGATGGGGCGCTTCTGAGCCGTCACCGTTTCGCGGCCCCTGCACCGGCACAGGGGCGCCGAGCGTGGCTCACGTTCGAGGGCGTGTTCTACCAGAGCGATGTTTGGCTCGACGGTGCGTACGTGGGCGATACCGAGGGCTACTTCACCCCCCATGAGTTCGAGATCACCGAAGCACTCCGCACGCAGGACGACCACGTGCTGGCTGTTGAAGTCACGTGTGCGCCGCAGCGATCACGCACATCGAAGCGCAACCTGACCGGTGTGTTCCAGCACTGGGACTGCATCGACCCGAACTGGAATCCGGGCGGCATCTGGCGACCGGTCCGGATCGTCGAGAGCGGTCCGGTGCGCATCAACCGGCTCCGCTCGGTGTGCGTGTCGGCATCTTCGGAGCGAGCGGAGGTGGCGTTCCGAGCGCTCGTCGATGCGTCGGTCGCCGGTCCGGTCGTGATGCGTGCCCAGGTCGGAGAGACGCAGTACGAGCACGTGCAGACCCTTGCCGTCGGGCACAACCGCGTCGAATGGAACGTCGTCGTCGAACGGCCCGTGCTCTGGTGGCCATGGTCGCTCGGCGAGGCGAAACTCAACGACGCGCACGTGCAGGCCCTTGTCGATGGCGAGGTATCCGACGAACGGCGGTTCCGCATCGGTCTCCGTCAGGTCCGCATGAAGAACTGGATCTGGGAGATCAACGGCGAGCGGCTCCACCTGAAGGGCGCGAACCTCGGGCCGACACGCATGGCGATCGGAGATGCGACGGCGGACGAACTTCGACACGACCTCGTGATGGCCAAGGAGGCCGGCCTCGATCTCGTTCGGCTGCACGCCCACATCTCCCACCCCGCGATCTATGACGCCGCCGACGAGATCGGCATGCTTCTCTGGCAGGACCTGCCGCTGCAGTGGGGCTATGCCCGAACCATCCGCAAGGGCGCGACCAAGCAGGCGCGCGACGCGATCGACCTTCTCGGCCACCACCCGTCGATCATCACGTGGTGCACCCACAACGAACCCCTCGCGCTCGACATCGAGCCCGACGCGCTCGGCGGCCCGAAGAAGGCGGCCGAGATGATCACGAAGTACCTCACGCTGCAGATGCTGCCCACGTGGAACAAGACCATCCTCGACACCGCCCTCTCGAGGGCGATGAGCAAGGCCGACAGGTCGCGGCCGGTGAACGCGCACTCCGGGATCCTCCCCGGACCGTTCTCCGGAGGCACCGATTCGCATCTGTACTTCGGGTGGTACCACGGCGCCGAGCGTGACCTCACGAAGGCCGCCGGGGTCATTCCACGGATCATGCGTTTCGTGAGCGAGTTCGGAGCGCAGGCCGTGCCGAACGATGCGACGTTCTGCGAGCCGGAGCGGTGGCCAGATCTCGATTGGGAACGTCTGGCCCAGACCCGCTGTCTTCAGAAGACGTTCTTCGATCGTCACGTCCCGCCGGCGTCCTACGCTTCGTTCGACGCATGGCGCGACGCAACGCAGATCTACCAGGCCGAGGTGCTCCGCCGACACATCGAGGAGTTCCGGCGCATCAAATACCGGCCGAACGGCGGCTTCTGCCTGTTCTCTCTTGCCGACGCGCTCGACTACCCGGCGGTCACGTGGGCCATGCTCGGGCACGACCGATCTCCCAAGCGCGCCTATGAAGCCGTGACCGACGCGTGTCGTCCGGTCATCGTCACCTGCGATCGTCCTCCCGCGGCTGTTGCCGTCGGAGATGCGTTCCGTCTCGACGTGCACGTGGTGTCCGATGTCCGCCACGTGCTCCGCGGCGCCCTGGTCCGCGCCCGCATCCACTGGCCGGGCGGGGAGCACGTGTGGGTGTGGGAGGGCGACGTCGCCGCCGACAACGTGACCCGCATCGGCGCAGTGGACCTGATCGCACCGTCGCCGGCACATCCGTCGGCCCTCGCCCACGCCCGGTCGGGCCTCGACCCTGCCCGAGAGCTCATCGTGGACCTCACGTTCGAGCACCCCGAGCACACCGCGACCAACCGCTATGTGAGCCGGTTCGTCTAGCGACGACGCATCACGGCAATCCCGGACACGTCCGCGACGCAGCCCACATGGCCAGATTTCGACGGTTCGCGGACGATTTTTGGCGTACCCGGGATGCCCTGGGAATGGCAACTGGGGTTGCGTGACCGGAGTTCGCTTTCTGCGCCGGTTCGCCCCGGGCTGCCCGGCGCTGCGACACTCGCGTCCATGCCCTTCGCCTTTCCCGCCGACGATCATCTCGGCGCCAATCGTCCGTTCGGTCTCGGGTACTGGCCGATGCCGGAAGACGACCCGGGCCTCGAGATCCCGCGTGAGTCGATTCGCATCGTCACCCCCGACCGGGCGCTCGTCCGTGGCGTGCTCTGGCGCTCCCCCGTTGGCGTGCCCGAGAAGAAGACCGCCGTCATCCTCAGCCATCCGCGTGGTGACTTCTCGGTGCACTACGCGTGCCCGCTGCTCGCCGCAGCGGGGTATGCGACGTTCGGCTTCGGCACCCGCTACCAGAACAACGACACTGATTGCCTCCACGAGTCGTGCATCACGGACGTGAAGGCCGCGGCCGACGAGATGCGCCGCCGTGGCTACGAATCGGTGATCCTGCTCGGCAACTCGGGAGGCGGGTCGCTGATGGCACTGGCCCAGAAGGAACACGGGTGCGGCGACGGGTTCCTCGCCATCGCCGCCCACCCCGGCGAGGGAGTGTTCATGGGTCATGTGATCGACCCGTCGGTGGCCGACGAGAGCGATCCGATCTCGACCGTGCCGGAGCTCGACATGTACAACCCCGACAACGGCTGGAAGCCGTGGCCGAACCCGGTCGAATACGACCGCGACTGGCTCGCCCGCTACCGAACGGCGCAGCTCGAACGAATCGCCCGCATCGACGCCATCGCCAAGGCGTCGATCGCCGAGGCCGACGACGCCCGGACCCGCGGACTCGCTCTCGACAAGGAGGCCGACCCGAGGGGGTGGCGGGAACTCCGTGGGCGAGGCGTGTTCACCAAGTACCTCGTCATCTACCGGACCCTCGCCGATCCGGCCTATCTCGATCTCTCCATCGAGCCCGACGAACGCCGGCTCGGCTCGCTGTTCGCCTTCCCCGATCCGTTCGAGGCGAACTACGGGCGCGGGGGTCTGGCCCGGACGATGACGGCCCGCGGGTGGCTGTCGACCTGGTCGGCGCTTTCCTCCCACGCCAAGCTGGCCGACACGATGCCGTTCGTGACCGTGCCGACGATGATCGTCCACCCGACCGCCGACACCGAGATCCGGGTCCGCGAGGCGGTCGAGATCCGCGACGCGTCCGGCTCCACCGATCTGACCTACCTCGAGATGACGGGCGCCTTGCACTATCTCGAGGGGAGTCGCCGAGAAGCCTTGAGCGCCGTCGTGGAGTGGCTGAACACCCGGTACAGCTGAGCGTCGCAAGTCCCGACCGCGCCGTCACCCAGCGTCCCGGACGTCGGGCCGGGCGGATACTGGGCGTCACCAATGAGCCGTCCAGGGCCTACGACCTGCGATTGCGCGCGAGCCACGCGCCCGCAGTACCGTTATCGCCAGCGACGAACACCTGTGGGTGGTCGATCGCGATGACCGATACAACGCATCGCCGCCAGGCATGGCGACACCGAGGAGCACTCACCTACATGGCCCAGGTCACCAGCAGGCTCGGCGGCAGCCGTCGAAAAGTCCCGTTCGCCGTCGAGTTCTACCGCTCCGCCATCGGCAAGAAGTGGACGATGGCGGTCACCGGGGTGTTCCTGATCCTCTTCGTGGTCGGCCACATGGTCGGCAACCTGAAGATGTACCTCGGGACCATGCCGTCGACCAGTAAGTACGCCTACCACCTCGACGAATACGGCGAGTTCCTCCGCCACCTCGGCGAGCCGATCTTCCCGCGAACAGTGCTGCTCTGGATCATCCGCTTTGCGCTGATCGGCGCATTTGCCCTCCACATGCATGCGGCGTTCTCGCTCACGGTCATGAACAAGAAGGCCCGGGTGGTCAACTACGCGTCGAAGCGCGACTACCTCGCCGCCAACTTCGCATCACGCACCATGCGCTGGACCGGGATCATCGTCATCTTGTTCCTGCTCTGGCATCTCGCCGATCTCACCTGGGGTCTGCGGGGGATCAGCGGCGGGGACTGGGCCCGGGGCGAGGTCTACAACAACGTCGATGCATCGCTCTCACGCATCCCGGTCGCGCTGCTCTACATCGTCGCCAACATCGCCCTCGGCGTGCACCTGTTCCACGGGGCGTGGAGCTTCTTCCAGTCGCTCGGCATCAACAACCCCAGGTTCAACAAGGCCCGGCGCGGCTTCGCCATCGCCATCGCCACCCTCGTCGTCGCCGGCAACGTGAGCTTCCCGATTGCGGTGCTCACCGGTGTCGTCGGAGTCTGATCCCCATGGCCCCGTCCCGGTCATGACCCGACCGACGAACGTCACAGACGCCCAACAAACACTTCTTGCCCAACCAGCACTAAGAGAGATGACGTGAGCACCATCAAACTCGACGCCAAGATCCCGGCCGGATCGATCTCCGAGAAGTGGGACAACCACAAGTTCTCGGTGAAGCTGGTCAACCCGGCGAACAAGCGCAAGTTCGACATCATCGTCGTCGGCACCGGTCTCGCGGGTGCGTCAGCCGCGGCGACGCTCGGCGGTCTGGGTTACAACGTGAAGGTCTTCACGTTCCACGACTCGCCCCGGCGGGCGCACTCGATCGCCGCCCAGGGCGGGATCAACGCGGCGAAGAACTACCACGGTGACGGGGACTCGGTCCACCGGTTGTTCTACGACACCCTCAAGGGCGGCGACTTCCGTTCGCGCGAGGCCAACGTGCACCGTCTGGCACAGGTCAGCGTCGACATCATCGACCAGTGCGTTGCCCAGGGCGTGCCGTTCGCCCGCGAGTACGGCGGCCTGCTCGACAACCGCTCCTTTGGCGGCGCCCAGGTGAGCCGCACGTTCTACGCCAAGGGCCAGACCGGCCAGCAGTTGCTCCTCGGCGCGTACCAATCACTCGCCCAGCAGATCCATCTCGGCACGGTGAAGCTCTACAACCGCTCCGAGATGGTCGACGTCGTGACCGTCGACGGCAAGGCCGCCGGCATCGTCGCCCGTGACCTGCGCACCGGGGAGCTCACCTCGCACAGCGCCCACGCCGTGGTCCTCGCCACAGGCGGCTACGGCAACATCTTCTTCCTCTCCACCAACGCCATGCAATGCAACGTCACCGCGGCGTGGCGCGCGCATCGCAAGGGCGCTCTCTTCGCCAACCCGTGCTTCACGCAGATCCACCCGACGTGCATCCCGCAGAGCGACGAGTTCCAGTCGAAGCTCACGCTCATGTCCGAGTCGCTGCGCAACGACGGACGCATCTGGGTGCCGAAGAAGCTCGACGAGCAGCGGCTCCCGGCCGACATCCCTGAGGAAGAGCGCGACTACTTCCTCGAGCGGATGTATCCGAGCTTCGGCAACCTCGCCCCGCGTGACATCGCGTCCCGCGCCGCGAAGCGCCAGGTTGATTCCGGTCGCGGTGTCGGACCGCTCAAGAACGGCGTCTACCTCGACTTCGGCGACTCGCTCGAGCGCCTCGGCCCCGAGAAGGTCACCGAGCGCTACGACAACCTGATGGAGATGTACGAGCGCATCACCGGCGAGTCTCCCTACGAAACACCGATGCGCATCTACCCTGCCTCGCACTACACGATGGGCGGCATCTGGGTCGACTACAACCTCATGACCACGATCCCCGGCCTCTACGCGATGGGCGAGGCGAACTTCTCCGACCACGGCGCCAACCGGCTCGGCGCTTCTGCGCTCATGCAGGGCCTCGCCGATGGCTACTTCGTGCTCCCCTACACGATCAGCGACTACCTCGCCCCGCAACTCAACACCAAGCCGGTTCCGACGAATCACGAGGCGTTCACCAACGCGATGTCGGAGGCGAGCGGCCGCTACAAGGGGTACCTCGGGGTCAAGGGCAAGCGCTCGCCCGACTATTTTCACCGCGAGCTCGGCAAGATCATGTGGGACTACTGCGGCATGGAGCGTGACCGCACCGGGCTGGAAAAGGCCCTCGCCGAGATTCCCGCTCTCTACGAGGAATTCAAGACCGACCTACGGGTGCTCGGTGACGACGCGTCGATGAACCAGAGCCTGGAGAAGGCCGCACGAGTCGACGATTTCTTCGGACTCGGCATGCTGATGTGCCAGGACGCGCTCGACCGAGAGGAGAGCTGTGGCGGTCATTTCCGAACCGAGTTCCAGTACGAGGACGGTGAAGCAAAGCGCGACGACGAGAACTTCGCCCATGTGTCGGCGTGGGAGTTCAACGGCACGCTGCAGAACGCCACGAAGCACAAAGAAGAGCTCGTCTTCGAGTTCATCAAACCAGCCGTCCGTTCGTACAAGTAGTCCTTGCCGTTTCCATGATCATCTCTACGCTTAGGAATCTCACATGACCGCAGTCATGGAACCCACCACCGCTGCCGCCGGGCACCTCGCTACCTTCACGCTCACGCTGCGCGTGTGGCGCCAGGAGAACGCGAACGCGCAGGGCCGATTCGAAGAGCACGTCGTGCCGGGTGTTTCGCCCGACATGAGCTTCCTGGAGATGCTCGACGTGCTCAACGAGCGCCTCAGCAACGACGGCAAGATCCCGATCATCTTCGACCACGACTGCCGTGAAGGCATCTGCGGCACCTGCTCATTGATGATCGACGGCACGCCCCATGGTCCGCAGAAGGGGACCGCCACCTGTCAGCTGCACATGCGCCAGTACCGCGATGGTGAAGTGATCACCATCGAGCCCTGGCGGGCCACCGCGTTCCCGGTCATCAAGGACCTCATGGTCGATCGCTCGTCGTTCGACCGGATCGTCGAGGCGGGCGGCTACATCACCGTCGCGGCCGGCGGCGCTCCCGACGGCAACCTCATCCCCATCCCCAAGCCGGTTGCCGACGCCGCCATGGATGCGGCCGCCTGCATCGGTTGCGGCGCCTGCGTCGCTGCGTGCCCGAATGGCGCAGCGTCTCTCTTCACCGCAGCGAAGCTGGCGCACATGAACCTCCTGCCCCAGGGGCAGGCCGAGCGGTTCAAGCGCACCGAGGCCATGGTCGACACGATGGAGAAGTTCTTCGGGTCGTGCACGAACCACGGGGAGTGCCAGGAGGCGTGTCCCAAGTCGATCTCGATCGACTGGATCGCGTTGATGAACAAGGACTACGTGAAGTCGAAATTCAAGAACCGCCGACTCCTCTCGCGCACGTGATCGACCACGGACTACGTGAAGGCGAAGTTCAAGAACCGCCGACTCCTCTCGCGCACGTGAGCTTCCTTCGGAGCTCCGACGCGTTGTGACGCTTCCGGCCCCACCACGCCACGACGACTCGGTTCCCCAGGGGGCCGAGTCGTCGTCATTTGCGGAGCTCTTCGCGCCGGGCAAGCGTCGTCTGACGGTCGGCGTCCTCATCGCGATTTCCATCGTCGGCTTCGAGAACCTCGGCGTGGCCACAGCGCTTCCCATCGTCGCCCGCTCGTTGAACGGTGACCACCTGTACAGCTGGGCGTTCTCCGCGTTCCTGCTCGGACAGCTTCTCGGTACCGTGCTCGCCGGCACCGCCGCCGACCGGATCGGGCCCCGCCAACCGATGGTGATCGCGCTCACGTCGTTCGCCGCCGGGCTTGTGGTCTGCACGGTGGCGACAGACATGACCACGCTGGTGATAGGTCGCGCGCTGGCTGGCGTGGGCTCGGGGGCGACGCTCATGCTGTGCTTCGCCGTGATCGGCCTGGACTATCCCGAGCGCATCAGAACCAGGATGCTCACGGCGACCCAGGGCTCGTGGATCGCTCCCGCACTGGTCGGACCGGCGATCGCCGGTCCGGTGGCCGAGCATCTGTCGTGGCGGCTGGTGTTCGGCGTGTTCGCCCCCATCGTGCTTGCCGTGGCCGTGCTGCTGGCACCGATGCTCCAGCGGAAGTCCGTCACCGAGATCGCCGAGGCCAAGCACCTCGACGGGTCCGCCGGCAACGCCTCGGGACGGGATCGATTCTGGAGTGCCACGAATGCCGAACGGGTCGTTGCCGCGTTCGTGGTCACGCTCGGCGGGGCAGCGCTGGTGGCCGGTCTGGATCAGCCGACGCTGACGCGCGGAGTTGTCTTGAGCGCGCTCGGGGTCGCCCTCATCGCGTCTGTGGCGAGGTCGCTGTTCCCGGCCGGTACGTTCCTGGCGCGCCCGGGAATGGCGAGCATCGTGCTCGCCTACGGGTTGCTGATCGGAGGCTTCGTCGGGGTGGAATCTTTCCTGCCGAAGGTGCTGGACGACCTCCGGGGAACCAGTGCGTTCGTCGGCGGGCTGTTCCTGTCGGCCGGCACCGTTTCATGGACCGTCGGAGCGGCCTACCAGAGCCGCCATGGTGAGCGGTGGAAGCGCATCGGGACACGAACGGCATGGACGGTCCCGTTGACGGTGGGAGTTGTCTTCTGCGGGGCGACGATCGTGGCCGGAGTGCCGATTCCGATCAGCCTTGTCGGGTGGGTCGTCGCCGGACTTGGCATGGGCATGACCTTCAACGCGGTGACGGAGTCGATGTACCGCACCGCACCGACGGAACGCATCGGGGCCGCAACCTCGGCCACCCAGCTCGCCGCGTCGCTGCTCTCCGCGGTGGCCGCCGGCACCAATGGCGCCATACGCAATGCCGCCGACCGCAGCGGATGGAGCACCCGATCGGCGTTCTGGCTCGTGTTCGCCTTCCAGGCGGCGCTGGCGCTGCTGGTCCTGCTGTGCATCAGCCGGGTGCGGGCCGATGGCGACGTAACGTTGCGCCGCGCCCGCCGGGTCGTCGCATGAGCACCCGGCACGAGAGGACGGCGGACGCACCACGACGGTTCCTCCCGGACGCGCCGGCCCGGAGCGTCTTCCAGGGGCTGCCGGTGTTCGCCCGGCTGGTCCTCGACGTGGTGGACGCCATTCCTGCTGGCAACGTCATGGCGTACGGCGACATCGCGGAGTACGTCGACCAGGGGACGGCGCGTCTCGTGGGGCGCGTCATGTCGTCGTACGGTGACGATGCGGTGCCGTGGTGGCGGGTCCTGCGAGCGGACGGGACCTGCGCGTCTGAGGTCGCCGATCGGCAGATCCCTCTGCTCGAGGCAGACGGTGTGGCGTGGCTGGTGCCCAAGCACCGCGTGGACATGTCGGTGGCTCGCTGGAACCCCCCCGGTCGGCAACGATGATGAGCCGATCGGAGGAACGAGATGTTGCCTGAGACCATGCGACTCGATGGACGCGTCGCCGTCGTCATCGGCGGGACCGGGGTGCTGTGCGGCCGGATCGCGGAAACCTTCGCCGATGCCGGCGCCCAGACGGTGATCGTCGGACGGAACGCGGAGAAGGGCAGTGCCGTCGTCACGCGGATCACCGGCCTCGGCGGTGTCGCCCGGTTTGCGTCGTGCGATGCCACCGACCGGGCTCAACTCCGCGCACTGGTGGCCGACGTCGTGGCGATGGATGGCGGTGTCGACGTTCTCGTGAACGGCGCCGGAATCAATTCGGCCACGCCGTTCCTCGACATCACCGACGACGAGATCGATCGCATCGTGCGCACGAACCAGACCGCCGTGTTCCTGGCGTTCCAGGAGTTCGGTCGCTGGTTCGTCGAACGCGCCACGACCACCGGGGTGGGGGCGAGCATCATCACCATCGGGAGCGCGTCGGGCATCACCCCCCTGTCTCGCGTATTCACGTATTCGATGACGAAGGCTGCCGTGCACAACCTCAGCAAGAACCTCGCCCGGGAGTGGGGCCCGCTCGGGATCCGGGCGAACGTGCTCGTGCCCGGGTTCTTCCCGGCCGAGCAGAACCGGGC
>JANOJN010000103.1:0-9792 GCA_031418775.1 Acidimicrobiia bacterium | reverse complement strand
GATCCTCGCCGGACTCGCCGCCGACGGACGTGACCGCGCCGACGTGCAGCGCTTCCTCGTCGAGTAGCCCACCTTCCTTCCGCCGACGCTGGCACCGAACGACCCCGGCTGACCGACCTCACGGTGGGCGGCGCGTGAGAGTTTGATTGACGAGCCGGGACGAGCCGGGAATCCCGGGAAGACCTGCGACACCGACGGCTACCGTCGTGACATGTCTGAGCCCGTCGCGTCAGGCCAGGGCAGCGCGAACGACACGAGTTCGTGGCGGCTCCTCGTCGGCCTCACCCGACCGCACTGGCGGTCATTGGCGGCATTCGGTGCGGCCCTCTCCGTCGCCACGACCGTACCGCTCGGTGCATCGCTCCTGTTGACCCGGTTCATCCGGCTGGCCGTCAACGACGCACCTACCAGCCGCCTCGTACCGCTGGCCCTTGCCTACGCGGCGACGGGCCTGCTCTCCTCCGGCGTCGCCATGCTCGTCACCTGGCGGGCGACGATCGCCGCGTGGGCGATCACCAACGGCCTGCGCCACGACCTCGCCGACTACGTCCTCCGAGCGGACCTCTCGTTCCACCGCGATCGCACGCCCGGCGAACTCGTCACGCGAGTCGACGCCGACCTCACCGCAGTTGCCCAGTTCCTCTCCTCGGTCGTCGCCCAGATCCTGGCCATTGCGGTACTGGCGATCGGGGCCGTCGTGGTGGCGGCGTTCGTCGAGCCGGTGCTCGCTCCGGCCCTTTTCGTCGCACTGGTCTTCGTCGGTGCCGTCGCATTCGCCATGCGCAATCGTTCCGTCGCGCAGACCATCGCCGAGCGCGCAGCCGAGGCGGACGTGATGAGTGCCGCCGAGCAGTACCTGTCGGGCGCCGACGATGTTGCGGCACTTGGCGCCGGGCGCCACGGCGCGGCCCGCGTCGGCGAACGGTCCGCGCACCTGGTCGAGACCGCCCGGCTACGGGTGAAGGAGCAGATGACGATGCAGGGCGTCATCCGGGTCAGCGTTGCCTTCGCCGAAGTCGCCATGATCGGCTTCGGCGCTCTAGCGCTCACACGCGGGTCGATCGACGTCGCCGGCGTCGTCCTCGGGTACCGGCTCGTGTCGATCCTCTCGGGCAAGGTCGACCACCTCACCTGGCGGCTCCAGGAAGCCCAGGGCGCGTCCGGCTCCGCGAGCCGCGTCGCCGAGTTGCTCAGCGACCGGCGGGTCGTACCTGCGGGCGGCGCGGCGATGCCGACGGGCCCGGTGGAGATCCGGTTCGAGAACGTGTCGCTCGTCTACGACGACGATGTTGGAATCAACGCAGCGGTCGAATCGATCGATCTCGTCCTCCCGGCGGGACGCATGCTCGGCGTCGTGGGTCGCACCGGCTCCGGGAAGACGTCACTGGCCCGTCTGCTCCTGCGTCTCGTCGAACCGTCCCGAGGAACGGTGACGATGAACGGCGTCGACATGGCCGCCATCGACGACGACGCCCTCCGTGTCGGGCTGACGGCCGTTCCCCAGGACGTTCAGCTCTTCCCCGGGACCGTGCAGGAGAACGTCACCCTGTTCTCCGAGCGGGGTGCCGACGAGGTTGTCGTCGCCCTCACTGCAGTGGGCCTCGGCGGATGGTTGGCGATGCTGCCTGACGGCCTGTCGACTCGCCTGTCTTCGGACAACCGCGACGACGGCGGCACCCGAACCGGCCTCTCGTCCGGCGAGGCCCAACTGCTCGCGCTCTCCCGGGCGTTGCTGCGCGATCCGGCCGTCGTCGTCCTCGACGAAGCGACGTCAAGAATCGACCCGGCGACGCAGGAGGCGATTGCCGCGGCGATGCGCGAGTTGGTCCGCGGACGGACAGCGCTCGTCATTGCCCATCGTCTCGAGACCCTCGAGGTCTGTGACGACATCGCGGTGCTCGCCGACGGACGGCTCGTCGAGCACGGGCGGCGGACGGATCTCGCCGCCGACCCGACCAGTCACTATGCGCGCTTACGAGCGGCCGGGCACGACGCGGCGGAGCTTTCATGAGCTCGCCCGAACTTCGTGTCGCCCGCCTCGCCTCTTTCCGCGGACGCTGGTACTGGATCGGAACCGCGGGCTGGGTTCTGTGGTTCGTGACACCCCTCGGGCCAGGTTGGCTGATCGGCCGACTGTTCCACGAGCTCCAGGAGCACGGGACGACCCGTCACTTCTGGCTGCTGCTCGGTGGCCTGCTCGGCGCGCACGTCGGGTCGGCGCTGTTGATCTTCGCTGCGCACCGCATCTACGTGCAGGGGACCGAGGCGGCAAAGGCACTCGCCCGGGTCAACGTCGTGCACGCCCAATTGGCAAGCGGTGGGACCGAGTCAGCCACGCGTTCCGTTCCCGTCGGTGACATCGTGTCGCGACTCCGGGACGACCCTTTCGACGTGCTCTTCCTCATCGACAACTGGGTCGACCTGCTCGGCGCTGCGTTGTTCGGTCTCGGCGCCGTCATCCTGCTCGCTCGGATCGACCCGCTGGCCGCTGCGGCCGGGATCGGCCCGATGCTCGCCGTCGGCTTCGGCAATCGCCTCATCGGGAACCTGGCGCGTCGCTACCGGCAACGCTCCCGCCAGGCCACGAGTGCCGTCGGTGACTTCCTCAACTCGACATTCGAGGCGTCGCTCACCGTGAAGCTTGCCGGGGCCCGAGCCGACGTCCTTCGCCGGCTCGATGCCCTGAACGCCACCAGGGCGCACGCCGCGGTTCGGGACAACACGTGGAACGAACTGGTCTGGACGGTGAACACAGCCGCCGCCGATGTCTTCGTCGGCATCGCGCTCGTCGTCGCGGCGCGCCGCAACCTCGACGCCGGTGAAATCACGCTCTTTGCCAGTTACCTGGCCGGCATGGTTTGGCTTCCCATGCGGCTCGGCGGCATCGTCGTCGGCCGCCGGCGCTACCAGGTCTCGGCCGCCCGCCTCGACGAACTCCTGGCACCGCCGGGTCGCGGCGTCGACCGGCTCGTCGAGCATCGACCGCTGCCGGTTCTCGGTGGCCCCACGGCACTTGCGCCGACCCGGCAGCCGACCGTTGCACTCAAGCGACTCGACGTGGACGGTCTCACGGTTTTCGCCCGGGGACTCCAGAACGTGACCCTCTCGGTGCCCCGCGGATCACTTACCGTGATCACCGGCCCGGTCGGGTGCGGGAAGACGTCGGTGCTCCGCGCCGTGATCGGCCTTCTCGACATCGACGCGGGCGAGGTCAGATGGAACGGTCGACGTATCGACGACCGCGCCGCCTTTTTCGTCCCGCCGCAGGCCGCGTTCGTTCCCCAGGTGCCGCGTCTCTTCGCCGAGTCGCTCCTCGACAACCTCCGACTCGGCCACGCCCTCGACGACGCGGCGAGCGCCGTGGCGATCGCCATCGCCGCGTTCGACGCCGATGTTGCCGACCTGCCCGAGGGACTCGAGACGTTGGTCGGCGCCCGCGGCGTGAGGCTGTCGGGTGGACAGGCGCAGCGGGCCGCCGCGGCACGGGCGCTCGCCCATCGCCCGGAGCTGCTGATCCTCGACGATCTCACCTCGGCGCTCGACGTCGAGACGGAACTGGAGCTGTGGAAGCGTCTCGCCGCGGCCGGCGCAACCGTCCTGGCCGCCTCGAACCGACCGGCCGCACTCGCCCGGGCCGACCTCGTCGTGCGCCTCGACCGAACGGCTTGACCCACGGCGACCGGGTCCTCTCGGGGCGGCAACGGTAGGATCCGGCCATGACGCAGCTGACCTACCGCCGAAACGAGTTGCTCAGCGAGCATGACTACGCCGCCCCGCACGTCGTCGCCGGTCGACGCATGCACGGAGGGATGTCATCCGACGGCACATACCAGCCACCGAGATCTCTCGGTCGTGTCGCTGCACTCGACGCCTGGACGCACGCACTCCGGGTGAGCGGCGGGGAGCTTTTTGACGCCCACTCCTCGCTGCTCGACGGCGACCGTACCCCGACCGTCGAGCAGTCCCGGATCCTGCTGCGCTACGGCCTCGGCGAGACGTTCTGGAACAGCCTCACCATCACCGGCAAGATTGAAGCGCGCGGCCGCCTCCTTGCCGATCTCGCGTTCCCCGACCTGCAGCCGTCAATCGTCGACGACATCTCCGAGATGGCCATCGGGCACTTGAACCGTGGCCTGCTCTACGCCCACGGTATCGACGAAGGCGGACAGCCAGACATCGGCATCGGCGGTCACGACGAGATGTGGTTCGCCGCCCGCGACCTCGCATTCGGGCCCGGCGCCTACCCGGACGTCGACCCGCCGGAGAACATCGCCCGGCCCGAGGCCGGCCAGCGTTTCATGCCCGAGGTCTCCCCGGCCGTCGAGGGCCTGCTCTCGTTGCTCATGAATCTCCTGATCATCGAGTTCCGCGCCGAGATCGGGTTCGCGGCGACCCAGGCAGTCCTACGGACGCCGGACCTGTTCGCCGATCGCCGGGCGGAGGCCGAGCTCGCCGCCGAGATCGTCGGACGCATCCGCACGGATGAGGAGATCCATGTGTCATCGCTGCAGCTCTACCTCGGCGAGCTGTGCACCGTTCAGTTCCGGACCGTGTCAGGGGGAGAGATCACCGGCGCGGAACTCATCAATCGGTTCTGGGGCGGGCTGGTGACCTGGGCGACAACCGAGCAGCCCCGCCAACTCTCGCAAGCGCAGCGGGTGTTGATCGAGGAGCGGATCCGCTTGGCTGCGGACCCCGAGCGCATCCTTGCGGCATTCTCCGCGGCAGCGTGAACGGGCGCTCGCCGAGAGGCGGCGCCCCGAGCCGCTAGAGCCCGAGGGTCGAGGTGATCTCGTCAATGACCCGGCGTGAGCTCGGCTGCTGGGATGCAGCCGAGGGTTTCAGGTGCCCAACGCGGCGATGCGGGCGGCGAGGTCTTCCGCCATCGCCCAGCCAAACGTGACGACCACGTCGCCGTTGGGCCGGTCAAGCGGAGCAAAGAACTGGGCCACGTCGGCGCTGATCGATTCCGGCTTGGCGGTTTCGAAGTCGAGGCACGGCGCCGGCTCTCCCTCACCACGGATGATGAACGCACGGTCATCGACGCGATGCTCGGCGCCGAAGCGCTTCGCCAGCCGGCGGCTCCAGGCACGCTCCTCGCCGGACGCCTTGTGATCGGGCCGCGGGACGATGTCTTCGAGGCCCTTGAAAGCGGCGAAGGCGCCGGGATCGATCATCCTCGTCCCGACCAGGACGTCTTCATCGGGGAACGCGAGCAGCGAGCGGCGCAACTGATCGTTCATGAGAGCCTTCAGCGCCGCGTCGCGCTTGGCGGTGCGACGGACGTGCACGAGGCCCATCAGCATGCTCGGCGTGCCGCCGATGCGCTCCAGCGTACAGAAGCCGAAGGCCAGGAGCTTGTCGTTCTCCCGCACCTGGGTGATGAGGACCCAGAGCTCGCGCTGCTTGGAGAGCAGCCCGATGTCGAACCCGGCAATTCCGCCGACGCACAGGTCAGCCAGTTCGCTCAGCTCGGCGTCGGAGAGGGCCGTGCAGTCTTTCGTTTCCGCGATCATCGACATGCGTTGTGTCTCTCCTCGTCAAGCAATGCCAAGACGACCCCCGAGTTGGCAGAGGATGAGTCTACTGCAGGGGCTGCGACACGATCCTCAACAGGAGACGGTCGTCGCCGCCGGCCCGGCGCTGTCGCCGACCAGCAGCGCACCGGTGGCGTCGAAGTCGATGGGCATGGCGTCATCGGGTCGGATTCCAGCGAGTTCGCCCTGTTCAGCCACCTGCCGAGCGAGCGACGCGCCGATGCCGAGGGCGAAGCCGCAGCAGACCATGGTCGCCCAGTCCTGGACGCCGATGTCAGACCAGGCCTGGATGAGCCAGGCGATCACGATGCACACCGACCACGCCGCCGTCGCCCGCACCCAGGGTATGGCGCTTCGCCGCCGAGCCCAGGTGGCGTAGAAGATCCCCAGCGTCGGCAACAGGAAGTACGCCGACGCTCCGGCGATCCCCATGAACGCCCACATGCCGAGGAAGCTGTTGTGCGGGATGAACCGGTACTGCTCGAACACGTTCGAGAGGTCGACGGAAGGCACCAGTTCGACGTACTCGTGACCGAAGCCGCTGCCGATGCCCCGCGACAGCTTGTTGGTGAACAGCAGGTTGATGTTCTCGACGTCTCGGCTCGAGCTCGAGGCGTCGGTCTGGAACAGGACGCTCTCCGTCATGTGCACCGGCTTGAAGATCGCGCTGTTGCCGCCGGCGGTGAGCCCGACGATCACGTAGACGAAGATCAGCGGCCAGCCGACGGCGAGCAGCCGGGCGAGTTGGCGCTTGACGTGCGGAGTGGCGACCGCGGCGATGAACAACGCCGAGGCTCCCACGGCAACCCAGACCGTTCGGCGGTTGTTGATGGCCATGCCGAACAGGAGGGGGATCCCGAACACGATGAGGCGTCGACGCGAACCGATCGTCCGCTGCTCGAACCACTCGGCGATGAGCATCGCAAGTCCGGAGGACCAGAGGACGGAATCCGAGTGGATGGTCACGTACAGCACTTCGCCGGGATTGGGGACGCCCGGCAGGATCACGTAGTAGAAGTACGTACCGAGGGCCACCTTGACCATGCCGGCGAAGAGAACGGCGTTGCGGAACCGCCGGATGCCCAACGGAGTCGCCGCCACCGAAGCGGCGAGTGCGAGGCATGCCAGCAGAAGAGGAACGCGGACCTGCCACAGGATCTGGCGGAAGTCCCCTCCGCGGGCGAGACCGTAGACCGACATCGCACCGACGGCGACCATCGCCGCCACACAGGCCTGGGCGAACGGCCTCGGCGGCATGCGGGTCCCGGCCCCGCGAACGCCGTCGCCGAGGGCGACGATCACGGCGGCGCGGAGCACCAACAAGATGATGATGAGGTCGGCGAATGCCAGCTTGATCGGGAGGTTCTTGTAGATCAGGCTTCCGATGAAGTCGAGTGGCGACGACCAGACTCCGTCGGCGGGTCGGGCCGATGGTGGGTTGAACGTGAGCATCACCCCGGCGATCGTCGGCGCGACCAGCTGGAACGGGAGCGTGATCACTGCCCAGGCGATCAGCACGGCCAGCGGCGGCACGGCCATCAGGAACCCGTTGACGAAGAAGCCGAGCAGAAGCGACGAACCGATGACGGGCACGAGCAGCAGCCACGCTGACCGGCGCCATCTGTCGGGGAGGGGTCGCCTCGCGTCGCTGAGCGCCCGGCCGGGGCGGCTGGTGGCGATGGCTGCGGTCATTGCCGCCGCCTCGAGAAGGCTCGGCGCGCCCGCCTGTCGGGTCCCCGTCTCATGGCGTCAGAGACCCACTCGGGGGATCACGTAGAGCAGGGCGAAGCCGTAGGCGACCGCGGCGAGGAGATACGCCCGGACCACGCGACGCGCCGAGAACGAACCCTTGGAAAGGCGCGTCGGGATCACGACGATCGCGATGATCAGAGACAGGAACAGAAGCTTGGACACCTGGCATCCATTGTCGACTCTTCACCGGACGGCCTTGAACGCCGAGACCCGAGCACGCCCAGTCCCATAACGCGCACCTCAGCTGCTTCCACGCGCACCTCACCTTTTCCGGCCGGCAGGTTTGCGCAACATCGGCTGAGATGCGCGCCGAAACGGGCGATCTGCGCGTGAAGGACCGGCGCCGCGTCGCCGCACCGCGGCTCGCCCGGTGCGGGCGTCAGCGCTCGACGGCGTTCTCCCCGAGGAGCACCCGCAGCTCGCTCACCAGGCGATTCGAGTGATCAACACGGAACTGCGGAGGCAGGCGGACCGACTGGGTTCCGAATCGGAGGAATACCTCGGAGTCGCCCGGATGAGCGAGCAGGAGCTCTTTCAGCGATTCGAGCGTGCGCGGGGCAAGGGCTCTGTCGTTCACGAGGAGCCGCAGCGGGACGGCGACGTTGTCGGCGACGAGCTCGATCTTGCGGATGTCCATGGCTACGAGCGACAGGGCTTCGTCGCGTTCGTTGAGACGGCCGCGCACCGTGACGAGCGCGTCGTCGGCGAGCAGATAGCCGATTTCCAGCATGGTCTTCGGGAAGACCATGACCTCGATGGCCGAGTCGAGGTCTTCGAGGGTGAACACCGCCATCAGCTCGCCCTTCTTCGTGTATTTGCGCGTCAACCCGGTGATGATGCCGCCGACCGTCTTGGTGTTGGACTCGCGTCCCTCACCCGAGAACGTCGGAGTCGCCCGACCTTCTCGGAGCTCGGCGATGGTGAGATCGCAGGTCTTGCGCAGCGACGCCTGCGCTCCGAGCAGCGGGTGGTCGCTGATGTAGAGACCGAGCATCTCTTTCTCGAAGCCGAGCTTGGTCATCTTGTCCCACTCGTGATCGGCGATCGGCACCTTGGTGTCGTCGAAGCCGACCGCTCCCCCGTCGTCGGACCCGATGTCGCCGAAGAGCGATTGCACCCCCGACTCCATCTCCCGACGCCTCGGGACGACCCGGTCGATCACGGTTTCGAAGACTTCCATCAGACCCCGACGGGTATGTCCGAGTGACTCGAAGGCGCCGCCCTTGATCAGCGATTCGATGGCCCGCTTGTTCAGGACCGGGAGCGGCACGCGGACGCAGAAATCGTGGAAGTCGGCG
Source organism: Acidimicrobiia bacterium (assembly GCA_031418775.1). GTDB lineage: Bacteria > Actinomycetota > Acidimicrobiia > Acidimicrobiales > JANYDT01 > JANLQX01. The sequence goes on along the minus strand of JANOJN010000103.1, from coordinate 1,205 downwards.
AACGGCCCGTTCGCGGTCCGTTCGGCGACGATGTCGCCGACGATCCCTTCGCCGACGTTTCGTACGCCGGCCATTCCGAAGCGAACCGTCTGGCCGTCACGGTGATCGGTCGTGAAGTCGCTGTTCGACGCGTTCACGTCGGGCACGAGCACGGTGATGTTGGAGTTCCGGCACTCGGCGAGGTAGACCGCCGCCTTGTCCTTGTCGTCCTTCACGCTGGTGAGCAGCGCGGCGAGGTACTCGGCCGGATAGTTCGCCTTCAGATAGGCCGTCTGGTAACTGACGAAGCCGTAACCGAACGAGTGGCTCTTGTTGAACGCATAGTCGGCGAACGGCTCGATGATATCGAAGATCTTCGTGCCGAGCGCGGCGCCGTATCCCGTGTCCTCGCAGCCCTGCACGAACTTGTCGCGCTCCTTGGCCATGATCTCGCGGACCTTCTTGCCGGCGGCCTTGCGCAGGTTGTCGGCCTCGGAGAGCGAGTAGCCGGCGAACTTCTGGGCGACCCGCATCATCGACTCCTGATAGATCATCAGGCCCTGCGTGTCACCCAGGAGCGCCTCGGCGTCGGGATGGAAGTACTCGATCGGCTTGCGGTGGTTCTTGCGATCCGCGTAGTCGTTGTGCATGTTGGCGGCCATCGGGCCGGGCCGGTAGAGCGCCACTAGCGCGCACACGTCGTCGAACGCGGTGGGCGCCAAGGCCCGCATGAGCGTTCGCATAGGGCCGCCTTCGAGCTGGAACACGCCGATCGAATCACCGTTGCGCAGGAGTTCGAAGGTCTTCTCGTCCTCGAGGTCGACGTTGTCGATGTCGACGCGGACGCCGTGGGCGAGTTCGATCAACTCGATGGCGCGGTCGATGACGCTCAGGTTCCGCAGACCGAGGAAGTCCATCTTGAGCAGGCCGAGCTCCTCGACCCCGTGCATCTCGTATTGGGTGACAATCGGCGCGTCGTCGATGGAGCCGCCCGGTTCGGGCTTGCGCTGGATCGGGAGGTATTCGGTGAGCGGCTCCCGGGTGATCACCACGGCCGCGGCGTGGATGCCGTCGCCCCGGCGGAGTCCTTCGAGCCCCTTGGCCACCTGAACCACCTGGCGGACGTCGGGGTCGGCCTCCACCATGGCCCGAAGCTCGGCCGCCATCTTGTAGCCGTCTTCGAACTTCGGATGAGGTTCTAAGCACGCATACAGTGGCGTGTCGCG
>JANOJN010000102.1:0-16975 GCA_031418775.1 Acidimicrobiia bacterium | reverse complement strand
CCGAGACGGTCCCGTGGTACGACGCCAAGCTGTTCGCCGCCACGCAGGTCGTCGATGAAGCCCGACACGTCGAGGTGTTCGCCAAGTACCTCCTCACCAAGCTCAGCGGCACGTACCCGATCAATGCCCACCTCGAGGCCCTGCTCAACGACATCATCCGCGACAGCCGTTGGGACATGACCTACCTCGGCATGCAGATCATGGTCGAGGGCCTCGCCCTCGCCGCCTTCGGGTTCATGCACCTGCTCATCGAAGAGCCCCTCCTCAAGCAGTTGCTGCGTTACGTGATGAGCGACGAGGCCCGCCACGTCGCGTTCGGCGTCATCTCGCTGAAAGAGGCGTACGACGGCATGAGCGCAGCGGAGATCCGCGAGCGGCAGGAGTTCGCCTTCGAAGCCGGCATCCGGATGCGAGACCGCTTCCTCCAGCAGGAGGTCTGGGAGCGCATGGGCGTCGATGTGCGCAAGATGGTGAAGATCCAGCTCGAGATCCCCAACGAGTACAAGGACTTCCAGAAGCTGCTGTTCTCCAAGATCGTCCCGAACTGCCGCAAGCTCGGCCTGCTCGATGCCGGCGACGGCTGGTTGCGCCAGAAGTGGACCGAGATGGGCGTGATCGAATACGAGCACTGGGCCGACACCGACGACGAGTACGCCTCCCTCGATGCCGTTGCCGCAGACCGGGAAGCGGCCGCGCAGGTCGCCTGACCGCTGGGCACGAAGAACGCGCAACTGGCCGCGCACCTGGGCCGGTTGACGACACACGGTTACCGGTGGTGATCTCGCCGGCCGGTCCAACCGTCGTCAGCCGTCCCGAATCTCGCGTCGTCCCTCGGGTTGTCGCAGGACGACTGGGGCGGCCACACTCTGGCTCGTGCCTTCCGCTGCCTCCGAAGCCCTCCGCGCCGCCTCACGGGCACTGTCGGGCGCGTTGGAGCCGGTGATCGGGCAGGTCTACTTCTCCCCCGAGTGCCATACGAACTACGCCGCCCTCGGGTTCGCCCCGTCGGCGCGGGTCATGAACGGCGTGGCGCTGCCCGACGGCCCGGCCTACTTCACGAGTCGCGGATCGCTCCTCGGCCAGGTTCCCGGCCAAGTGGTCGCGTCGGCGTTCGGGGTGTTCAACCCGGACGCCGTGATCGCGTCTGTCTCCTTCGGCTGGACGAAGACCGACGCCGCAACAATCCGTGAGGCCCGCCATGACGGTGCCGTCGCGCAACTCCGACGGCTCCTGGGTCCCGAACCCGATGGAACCCGCATCGTTGCGATCGCGCTGGCCCGGGCGGTCGAGGCGTGCCGCCCGGAAGGCCGTCCACTGTTCGCCGGCACGATCAGCAGGCCGCCGCCAAGCGATGCCCTGGGGCGGGTGTTCGTCTACGGAGACGCGCTGCGTGAGTTCCGTGGGGATTCCCACACTGCCTCGTGGATCTCGGCCGGGCTCGATGCTGTCGAGATCGGCCTGCTGACCGAGCGCTATTGGGGCCTGCCGTTCAAGTCGTATGTCCGCACAAGAGCCTGGACCGACGACCACCTCGACGAAGGTTTGGAGCGGCTGCGTGTGGCCGGGTTGGTCGACCAGACCTCGATGACTGCGGCCGGCCGGGACCTCCGCGAGCGGATCGAGCAAGCTACAGATGACCAAACCGCCCCGTTCATGCGGGCATTGGGCGACGACGCCGCAACCGTCACCTCGATCCTCGCGTCCTGGGCGACGGTTGTCCGCTCGGGTCACGGCTACCCGTCGAACGGACCCCAGGAACTGGCCGCCCGAGCCGCTCGTCAGGGCTGAGGGGCTCGCTTTCGCCCCGGACCCCGATCGGCCTCGGCGGCGCCCGACCGGCACGTCGATGTATTCATCCTCATCTTCTCATCGGCGATGGCCGACAATCGGTGCATGAAGATTGCGGCCATCGGCATCGACGCCGACGACACGCTGTGGCACAACGAGGATCATTTCGCCGCGACGGAAGACGCCTTCGCTGATCTTGTCAGCGCCTGGGTGAGCCCCGAGGTCGCGCGGGCCGAACTGCTCCGCACCGAAACCAGCAACCTCGCGCTGTTCGGCTACGGCGTGAAGAGCTTCACGCTGTCGATGATCGAGGCGGCAATGACGCTTTCCGACGGCGCGATCAGCTCGTCCGACCTTGCGATCCTGCTCGAACGGGGCAAGGAAATGCTCGAGCGCCCGGCGCATCTGCTTCCGGGGGTGGCCGACACCCTTGAGGAACTCGCGTCCTCCCGCCCGCTCATCGTGATCACCAAGGGTGACCTGCACCATCAACACCGCAAGGTGGAGGAGAGCGAGATCTATCGATGGTTCCGCAGTGTCGAAGTTGTCCGGGAGAAAGACGTGGCAACGTACGCTGGGGTTCTCCGCCGACATGATCTGCGCGCTGACGAGTTCGTGATGGTCGGCAACTCGGTGAAGTCCGATGTGCTTCCCGCCGTTGAGCTGGGCGCGGTCGGTGTCCACATCCCTTACCACTTCACCTGGGCTCACGAGACCGTCCACGAGAGCGCCGTCGGCTCCCATCCTCGCAACGTGGACGGTGCATCGTTCTGGGAGCTTTCTTCGTTCCGCGAACTTCCCGCGCTGATGGATCGGCTCCAGAAGTAGGGGCCCTACCCGGTCCTTCCGTCGGTTGCAGCGCCGGCAGTCAGGCGGCGTCGACCGCGGCGATTGCCCAGGCGAGACCGTCTTCGCTGTCCTCAGCAGCAACACGTAGCGACCACCCGGTCTCCGGCGAGCCGTCGTTCCACAAGAAGAAGCGCAGTTCCTCGCCAGCCTCACCGAGTTCGTCGGGATGCACCTCGTCCTCGTCGAGGCCGGTAAGCGCGCGTAGGGCCCACCACGCCCGCATTCGTCCGGTCGCCGCTCCTCGACGCCGTCCGTTGGCCCCGCCGGTAGACGCCGCCCACGCCATGAACGCGAGGGCGTCGGGCATGGCGACCTCGGCGAACGAGGCATGCCGAAGACCGAGCGCACCGACCGCGTCCTGAGCCGTTCCTTCGACTGCCGCAACCTCCACCCGCCCGTTCGAGCCCGTGAGCCATGGGGCGACCAGGTCTCGGAGCGCGCCTTCCACCGTCGGGTCGACGATTCGCTCCGCCTTCGTCAGCGGGGCGGTGGACCACGACCGGGGCATCGTCGGAGGGTCACAGCGCACGCGGTCGGGTCGATACTCGGCGAGGGCATATGACGGTTCCCAGTGACGCAGCCTGAGGGGAACGCCGAGCACGTCGGGCAGGCGGCGGGCCATGGGGTCGTCGGTCAACGTCTCGCCGCGCAGAACGCGTTCGTGGGCGAACGCCGCGCTGTCGGGGCTGATCGGCAGAGCGCCCGAAAGCGACGAGAAGGTATGCGTGCTGGCCAACACCTCGGCGAAGGGTCCGAGCATGAACCGCTCGCTCAGTTCACCCAGACCGGTGAGAGCGCGGGCGTCGGGCGCGTCGAGCGCGAGTCGGTAGTCGCAATACGCGGCGACAGGCCACAGTTGGAGCCCACGAGCGAGCGCGGCCCGGCAACGATGGCGGAGCGCGACGATCTCGTCGAAGCGTTCGTCGAGACAGAGCGAGTCAACGGTCTCGGTGAGCGCGTCGAGATCGGCGTGGTTGATGGCGCGTTCGAGGGCGTCGTCGGACAGCGGCATCATGTCAGGCTACGGTCCGTTCGTGCGCACCACGGACCTGACAACACCGGCGCTGCTGCTCGACCACAGCGCCGTCACCCACAACATCGCTCTCATGGCCACCCGACACCCAGGGCCACGGCTTCGGCCGCACGTCAAAGCGCACAAGAGCACGGCGATGGCGCGACGACAGGCGGAGGCCGGGCACTTCGGGTTCACCTGCGCCACCATTCGCGAGATCGAGGGCATGGCCGCGGCGGGCCTCGGTGACGACCTGCTGCTCGCCAACGAGGTCGTCGACGCCCGACGGCTCGGAGCCGTCGTGGCCACCGGTGCCCGGGTCACCCTCGCCGTTGACTCCGAAGCTACCGTTCGGGCGGCAGCGGCGGGCGGCGTGCGAGAGGTAGTGATCGACATCAACGTCGGGCTCCCGCGTTGCGGCTGTTCGGTCGATGAGTCGGGGCCGTTGGCCGAACTCGCCCGATCACTCGGTCTGAGCGTTCGAGGCGTGATGGGCTACGAAGGACACCTCATGATGGTCGACGACGCAGAGAAGCAGTCACGCGTTGATGCTGCGATGGAAGTTCTTCTCGCCGCACACCGGGAGGTGGGCGGGCAACTGATCTCCTCAGGCGGAACCGGCACCCACCTCGCCAACCTTCACGCCAACGAGATCCAGGCGGGATCGTATGTGCTCATGGATTCGCAGTACGCAACTCTCTCACAGGGACTCCGTCAGGCGCTGTTCGTCGAGGCGACGGTGGTCAGCACGAACCGTTCGGGTCGCCGTCCCTACGCCGTTGCCGACGCTGGTCTCAAAGCCTTCGGCATGGACCACGGCAACCCGTCACTCCCCCACGCGGACGTCTCGCTCTGCTCGGACGAGCACGTCACGTTCGCACCCCACCCCGATAGTCCGCTCGCCGGCGTGAAGGTGGGCGACCGGATAAGGCTGATACCGGCCCACTGCGATCCGACGATTGCGTACCACGAGCGTTACCACGTGATCGCATCGATCGACGAGGGGGCGGCGGACGTCCTCGATGTCTGGCCCGTCGACCTGCGCGGCTGGTAGGCGCAGTTGGTAGGCGCGCTTACTGGAGGGGCAGGTTGCGCAACAGCTCGGCGAGGGCCACGAAGGCCCGGGCGCGGTGGGAGATGCGGTTCTTCGTCTGGGCGTCGAGCTCCCCGAACGTGACGCCCGGGGCCACGGACGAATCGTCCGGAGCGAACAACGGGTCGTAACCGAATCCGTTGGTTCCGCGCGCCGCCGTCACGATCATGCCCTCGATCACCCCTTCGGCCCACAGATCGGTGCCATCGGGGAACGAGACCATGGCGATCGTGCGAAACGACGCGGTTCGTTCTTCGGGCGACCGCGCATCGCATCGATCCAATTCCATCAGCAGCTTGGCGCTGTTCGACTCGGCCGTGGCTCCTTCGCCGCTGAACCTTGCGGAGTGGACACCAGGGAGGCCATCGAGCGCGTCGACGAACAATCCGGTGTCGTCGGCCACTGCCGCTATCCCTGTCGCCGTGCAGAGCGCACGCGACTTGAGCCGGGCGTTCTCGAGCAGGGAGTCGGCATCCTCCACGATGTCAGGGACCTCGTCGGGTCGGGGCAGCAGCTCGATGTCGAGGGAGCGGCCCAAGATGGCCTTTATCTCGGCGACCTTCGACGGGTTCGCCGTCGCAGTGACCAGCCGAAGCGTCATTGGGCCGGGCGCTCAGTAGCCGACACCGAATGCCGTCCAGTTCCCGTTGGGGCCGATGATCAGCCGGTAGTCCTTGTAGACACCCTTGAAGCGGGTGGCTTCGATGTCCTCGGGGCGAAAGCCGAGCGTGGCGAGGACCAGCAGATCTTGCTCGTTCCAGTCAGCCGGATCCTTCGTGGCCAGATACGGCCACACGGTGTTGCCCCGTTTGTCCACGGTCGGCGCCAGGTCGAGGAGGGCGACCATACGGGCGAGCGCGTCGGCGCCGCCTTCGTCGAACTCCTTCTGCCACTCTTCCGCCGGTCGCCGTTGGCCGACGAAACCCCACCGGAACCGCCGTTCGCCGATGATCGCCTTGATGGCTGCGTAATCACGCACGATCGCCGCGTCGTAGATCGTCTTGGCCGTTTCGGCGGCATTGGGATCGACGCTCGACCCGTCGACAGTCGTCAGGTTGGGCCCGGCACCGTGGGGAATCGTCGTGACGGGAGCGATCGTTGTGGTCGTAGTCGACGATGTCGTGGTGGGGGCGACCGTCGTCGTCGGCACGGCAAGGGTGGCGACCACGGCCGGGGTGGTCGACGCAACAACGACGGCGCTCGACGACGCCGGGCTCGTCTCGGCACTCGTCTCGGTGCAGCCGAAGACGGCCAGCACGGCCAGCAGCACACCGGCCGTCGCGAGACGACGATCGAACACCGGGCGATTGGCCACCGTCACGTCCTCGGCGTCGGCGGTGTAGCGAGAACCTCGGCCTGCAGCGTGCTGATGACGGTGATCCCACCCTCGGCCAGATTCATCAGCGCGTCGAGCTCGGTGCGGGTGAAGGTCTTGCCCTCCGCCGTACCCTGCACCTCGGCGAAGCGGCCGTCACCTGTCATCACCACGTTCATGTCGACCTCAGCGGTCGAATCCTCGCTGTAGTCGAGGTCGCACATCGGTGTTCCGCGAACCATGCCGACGGAGATCGCCGCGCACGAGGTGACGAGTGGATGGGTCTTGATCGCGCCGCTCTGCACCAGTCGGGTGCAGGCATCGTGGAGGGCAACATAGGCGCCGCAGATGCTTGCCGTGCGAGTGCCGCCATCGGCCTGGAGGACGTCGCAGTCGAGAACGATCTGTCGCTCGCCGAGCGCCCTCATGTCGGTGACTCCCCGTAGGGCGCGTCCGATGAGGCGCTGGATCTCCTGGGTGCGGCCCGACTGCTTGCCCTTGGCCGCCTCACGGTTGTTGCGCTCCGGGGTGGCGCCGGGGAGCATCGAGTACTCGGCGGTGACCCACCCCTTGCCGCTGTTCTTCATCCAACGGGGCACGTCCTCGTCGACGGAGGCGGTGCACAGCACCCGGGTGCGGCCGAACGTCACGAGGACGGATCCGGCGGCGAACTCGGTGTAGTCGCGCACGAAGCTGACCGGTCGGGGATCAGCAGGGGAACGGTCATAGCTACGCACGGTGAACACGGCCGTCGAGGCTAGAGGATGCCCAGCCCCCATCCCGGTCCATTGGGAGAGAGGTTGCCCCCATAAATGGGGGTAGGACACCTCCTATCGGCGTTGGGAGGTGATTGGCCGCACGGCGGCCCCGGCGCAGCGCCGCTCGCTTCGCTCGACCGCGTGCAGCACAAGTGGTCGAGCCGTTGGGAGAGAGGTTGCCCGAATCATGCGGTCAACCACCTCCCAGTGGCGTTGGGAGGTGTTTGACCCCCATCTTTTGGGGCAACCTCTCTCCCAACGCGCTCAGAAGTAGATGACTTTCTTGGCGCGTTCGGTGACCACATCGAGGTCGTCGGAATAGGCGCCGGTGGAGAGGTACTTCCACCCGGCGTCGCAGACGATGGTGACGATGACCCCGTCGTCGATCTCGGCGGCGCACTTGATGGCCGCCGCCATGATCGCCCCGGACGAGATGCCCGCGAAAACGCCGCACTCGCGTACCATCCGGCGGGTCGCCTCGAGGGACTCCCGAGGGCCAATGACCTTCTTGCGGTCGAGCAGCTCGAAGCCGTTGTTGTCGGTGAAGATCGGTGGGATGTAGCCGTCGTCGAGGTTGCGCAGTCCGTCGACCATCTCGCCGCTCGGCGGCTCGACGGCCCAGATCTGCACGTCCGGCTTCATCCTCTTCAGGAACGAACCGACACCGATCAGGGTGCCGCTGGTGCCGAGGCCGGCGATGAAGTGGGTGATGTCGGGGACATCGGCGAGGATCTCGGGACCTGTCCCCTCGAAGTGGGCCTGCGGGTTCGCCGGGTTCGCGTACTGATACAGGAACACCCACTCGGGATGCTGCTCAGCCAATTCACGGGCGAGTTTGACGGCACCGTTGGACCCCTCCGAACCGGGCGAATCGATGATCTCCGCGCCGAACGCCTCGAGCATCTGGCGCCGCTCGGGGGTGACGTTCGTGGGCAGGACGATCTTGATGTGGTAGCCACGCTGGCCGCACACCATGGCCAGACCGATGCCGGTGTTACCCGACGACGGCTCGATCAGGATCGACCCCGGAACAAGACGTCCGTCCTTCTCGGCCTGTTCGATCATCGAGAGCGCGATGCGGTCCTTGACCGACCCGCCGGGGTTCTGGCCCTCGAGCTTGGCCAGGATCCGGACTCGCGGGTTGGGGCTCAGTGCGGAGACGTCGACGATCGGTGTGTTGCCGATCAGGTCGAGGACGCTGTGGAAGACGGTCATCGGGTCGACCCGTCGGGACTAGACCGACCCGCCGGCGACGGCAGGCAGGATCGTGACTTCGTCGCCCGCCTTGATCGGGGCGTCGAGTTTGCCCAGGTAGCGGACATCGTCGTCGTTCACGTAGACGTTCACGAACTTGTGCAGCGTGCCGTCGGCGGTGAGCACCTGACTGGCGACGCCGGGGAAGCGGGTGGTCAGATCGTCGAACAGGGCACCGAGCGTGGCACCGGTCGCCTCGACCTTGCTGGCGCCCCCGACGTGGGGACGCAGGATCATCGGGATCCGGATGCTCACGGTGGGAGCGGCGGTGGTTTCGATGACGTCAGACATGTGGAGAGAACCTCGGAGACCGGTCGGGATGACACCCGGTCCAACCGGGCTGCGACCACTCTAATTCCCGACTGAACCGGTAGGGAATCTGGACGCCACGTCTTCACCCGTCCTGTTCGACGTCACTCCGCGACGATGACCCGTTCCTCGGTGACGATTCCGTCCACGATGCGATAGCTGCGCAGCGCCGGGGAGGCGTCGCGCAGGCTCACGATGACGTACTGCCAGGTGGGGTCGGGCGCCGATGACACGTCGGTCGGCGAGGGGAACGGGTCGGTGTGGGTATGGCTGTGCATCACCCCGACCACCGCGAAACCGTCGTCGTCGGCATCGCGCTCGGCGCGGAGGTGCACCTTCGGATCGATCGTATAGACGAGCGCTGATGCCGCCAGGTTCGGCGACCGAACCAACCGCACCACCCTGCTGTTCCCGTCGTCCGAAGTGGTCCCGACGAGGAGGCCACACGCCTCGAGGGGGTAGCCGTCCAACGCGTGAACGATCATCTCGTCGAGCACCTCAGGGGTCATCAGCAAGCTCACGCCGAGAACTGTACGCACTCACCGTTGTGCCGCCGCGCCCGCCTGGTGCGAGAAGATAGATCTGTCATGGCCGGAAAAGGGAAAACCAAAGGGCCTGAAGCCGGGGCAACGGGTGGGGCGAAGAAGGTTGTCGCGTCCAACCGAAAGGCGCGTCACGAGTACGAGATCATCGACACCTACGAGTGCGGGATCGTCCTCTACGGCAGCGAGGTCAAGTCGCTGCGCGACGCTCAGGTGCAGATGATCGACGCATTCGCTCGTGTCGACCGAGGGCAGGTGTATCTCCACGGCATCTCGATCTCGCCGTACTCCTATGCAGTGGGATTCGGTGCCCATGACCCGAAGCGCACCCGCAAGCTGCTGCTGAACAAGCGCGAGATCGCCGACCTCGCCGAAGCCACCGACAAAGACGCGCTCTCACTCATCCCGCTCAGCATCTACTTCACCAACGGCAGGGCAAAGGTGGAATTGGCCGTCGGTCGCGGCCGAAAGCGCTACGACAAGCGCCAGGCCCTGGCCGAACGCGACTCCAAGCTCGAGATGAGCCGAGCACTCGCGGCAGCGAACAAGTACCGCCACGCCTGACGCACCAAGCTTCGTCTCCGAACCCTGAATCGTGGGCCAGCGGGCTATCTCGGGCCAGGATTGACCGGGTTTTTTGCGCTGTATCGGCCCAAGACGATGAACCCCAGCGCTGTCTATCTGACCGTCGGTTCGCGCGGGAGGCCGAGGATCTTCTCGCCAATGATGTTGCGCTGGATCTCGTCGGTGCCCCCGGCAATCGATTGCGCGGGAGTCGAGAGCAGGACCTCGGCGATCACCGCGTCGAGCGGGTCGCTCCCGGTGGTGAGCATCGCTGACGCTCCGCTGATGAGCGAGTGCACGCGGGCCGAACGGCGGGCCACCTCGGATGCCGCGAGCTTGCCGAGTGAACCCTCGGGGCCCGGTGGACGACCCATCGCTCGCGCCGCCGAGGCACGCGCTGCCGTCCACTCGTTCGCCCGGACGAAGGAGAGCAGCCGGGCGATCTCCTGACGCACTATCGGGTCGGCGCCGACGCCCCTCGCCCGCGCTCGATCGATCACGAGATCAGCGCGCCCCGCGCGCTGCGGATACCAGACGTAGGTGGCGAAGTGCTCGGCCGCTTCTGTGTCCGCCTCGGCGATGGTGCGTCCGGCGGACCCTACGTTCGCATATCGCTGCGGCCGTAGTGTGGCGAAGGAACGCTCGTGCGAGAGGGTCGTGCGGGCGATGCGCCAGCCATCGCCGAGGGCCCCGACGAGGTTGGCTGCCGGAACTCGAGCGTCGGTGAGGAACACCTCGTTGAACGACGCGTGGCGGTTCATCTGACGGATCGGCCGCACCTCGACCCCCGCCTGATGCATCGGCAGCACGAAGTACGAGAGCCCGTCGTGCTTCGGCACCGCGGGATCGGTGCGGGCGAGTAGCATGGCGACATCGGCGTGATGGGCGCTGGTAGTCCACACCTTCTGCCCGTTGACGACCCACTCGTCGCCGTCGAGGACCGCGCTGGTCGACAGCCCGGCCAGGTCTGACCCCGCGCCCGGCTCGCTGAACAACTGGCACCACCGCAGTTCACCGGTGAGCGTCGGCCGCAGCACACGGTCCCCCAACTCGTCACTCCCGTGTTCGAGCACCGTGGGAGCAGCGAGCGACGTGCCTCCCCCGAGTGGCGTGCCGACGGCGCCATGGGCGCGTATCTCGTCGGCGACCACGCGATCGGCCCAGCTCGGCAGACCTCGCCCATGCCAGCGGGTCGGCCACGACGGCACCGCCCATCGTGCCTCCACGAGTCGCTCGCGCCATTCCCGCAGTCCCACGTCGGGGTCCCAGTCGTAGCGGAGCCACGCTCGAACCTCGGCGCGTATCTCGTCGGCGGTGATCATCGTGCTTCCTCTCCGGGATTCGCGAGCCCGCACGCGGCGGACCAGAGGGCGGTGAGGGTCGCGGCGGCGCGCTTGTCGTCCATGGCGTCTCCGTCCACGTACATCCACCGGGCGGTGGCCGAGAGCATCGACACGAGCACCGCTGCGGTGGTCTCGACGTCAACGCCAGGATCTGCCCACCCGCGCGCCTGCCACCGGCGGATGGACGCCGCGACCCGGCTCACGTGCTTCTGGTGCGACACGAGGCGGGCTTTACGGACCTCGTCGTCCGACGCGGCCACCTGATCGACCAGTCGATACAGATCGGCGTTCTCACGGACGACGGCGAGGTAGTTCCGCGTGGACGTCGCCAAGTTGACAATCGGGTCACCGCCGCGAGGCCGGTCGAAGCCGACGACGTCGCGCTCGACGTTGCGATCGATGGTCGACGCGAGATGCCGGAAGAGCTCGGTCTTGGATTCGAAGTACGTGTAGAAGCTGCCCCGCGACACACCCGCCTCGGTGATGATGTGCTCGACGGTCGTATCGAGGTAGCCGTGTCGCGCAAAGACGACACGGGCTGCGTCGAGCAGCTTCTCGCGGGTTCTCGTGGCCTTCGCTCCCGGCGCGGCCACAACAGTCGCCCGTCGTTCGGCCGATGTGCCGGTCGGGATCCAACCCCCACGGGTGGTGTCCCGAGCCGCCGCCGTCTTTCGGGAGGCCACAGTCTTTCGGGAGGCCACAGTTTTCCGGGAGGCCATCAGCGCACCATCGACACGTCGGCGCGCACCATCAGTTCGGCGAGTCCCTCGATCGAACGAAGGTACGCGTCGAGAGTGCGCTGTCGTGGTTCGGGCACGAGGTGGGTGACGCCCACTTCCCGGTAACGATCGATCTCGGCGAGGATCATGTCGTGGTCGTCTTCCAAAGCGTCCCACCGGGTGCGCATGGAGATCGCGAACGACGACTCAGGACGTTCAGCGCGCATACGACGTACTCGGGGCGCAGTCTGTTCGGGAGTGAGGAAGCCGCCGTGCCAGCCATCGCCGACTCGCACGGCACGGGCGAGTGCGACCTCCGCATGGCCGCCGATCCAGATCGGGAGATGCCCGACAGGTTGGGGCTTGGCGCGGATGGAGGCGAACCGGGCGCCGTGCACCGGATACTCGGCGGTGATGTGGTCCTTCGTCCACATCGTCCGGAGCATCTCAATTGCTTCATCGGTGCGTGCTCCGCGCTCGGCGAACGGCACCCCCAACGCATCGAACTCGGCTTCCAGCCAACCGGCCGCAGTGCCGAGGATCATGCGACCGCCGCTCAGCTGGTCGATCGACGCAACCGACTTGGCGACCACGAGCGGGTTGCGCATCGGCAGGACGAGGACCGTCGTGCCGAGACCCACCCGGCGGGTCGACGCGGCAACCCAGGTGAGCGCGGTCAGCGGCTCGAAGATGTACGCCGAAGGCGGGTACGCCGCGCCAGTGGGCACGACGAGATGGTCGCTCACCCACACGTCGGCGAACCCCAGTTCCTCGGCCAACACCGCAGCACGGGTCATCGCGTCACCGGATGCGGCAGGGCCGGCTTGCGGGAGGTGCATCCCCGCGGTCATCGCACCGTTCGACGTCACGGTTTCACCGTACGGTAATTCGACATCGATGTCGAATCCTGCATAGGGTGAAGAAATGATCGAGCGCGACATCGAGATCCGGACCGAGGGGGGATCGATGACCACGTTCGTCGTCCACCCGGATGACGGTCATGCGCATCCGGTGGTGCTCTTTCTCATGGACGCACCCGGCAAGCGGCCGCTGCTCCACGCCATGGCCCGCACCATCGCGGAGCGCGGGTACTACGTGATGCTGCCCAACCTCTACTACCGGTCCACCCCGGCGTTCGAGCTCGACTTCTCGAGCCGCGAATCGTATGCGCGCATGAGTGAGCTGATGCACGGCATCGGCGCCCGGATGGTGGAGCGCGACGCGGTTGCGATGCTCGATGCTGCCGCCACGGAACCGGCGGCCGACCCGGCGGTCGTCGGTTGCGTCGGCTACTGCATGAGCGGACCGTTTGCCATCTGTCTCGCCGCGGGTCTGGGTGAACGTGTTCGGGCTGCCGCCTCTTTCTACGGGGCGCGCCTCATCACCGACACCAAAGGATCACCGCACCTGCGACTCGGCGACATCAGCGGTGAGCTCTACGTCGCGTGCGCAGAACACGACGAATGGGTGCCGCTCGACATGGTCGACCGGTTCGAGGCGGCGATGCAGGCATCCGGTGTACGCGGGCGTCTGGAGCGCTACTGGGGAACCCACCACGGCTTCGCGTTCAGCGATCGTCCCGCCCACGACGCAACGGCCGAAGCTCGCCACTGGCGCGCCCTGTTCGACCTGTTCGACGACAACCTCCACAACAGCACCACGCCAGCGGGCAGCTGAACACCGACCGACACCTGTCGCTTCACCGATCGCCTCACCAAGGACCCACCGATGTCACTCGTCTACGGCGTCATGACCGCCGCCGATTCCATGAAGCCCGTCGAGCTTGTAGCCCACGCGCGGCGTCTCGAATCACTCGGCTATTCGTCGATGTGGGTGACCGACGTGTTCGGACGCGAGGTCTACGTGACGGCGGGCCATCTCCTCGCTCACACCGAGACCATCAAGATGGCCACCGGCATCGCCCACATCTACGGTCGAGACGCGATCGCCACCGTGCAGGCTGCCCGAACCCTCTCGGAGTTCTCCGGCGGACGTTTCCTGCAGGGTCTCGGCGTATCGCATCCCGTGGCCGCGCAGATGCGCAGCGTTGCCTGGGAGAACCCTATCGAAAAGACCCGTGCGTATCTGACGGCGATGCGCGGCGAGCTCCCGATCCACACCCCGGCCGACGCGCCACCCGTGCCGGTCTACCTCGCCGCCCACGGGCCCAAGATGATGGCCGTCGCTGCCGAACTGGCCGACGGCGCCATGCTCTACATGCAAACGCCCGACGGCGTTCGTGAGGCCCGGGCCATCCTCGGGCCCGACAAGGCCCTCAACCTCGTCCTTCCCACCTGCCTCACCACCAACCCCGATGCCGCCCGAAAGGCGGGCCGACGTGCCCTCGGTATCTACCTCCCGCTGCCGGCCTACCAACGGGTGTGGGCCCGCGCCGGGTTCGACGCCAGCGACTGGAGCGACCGAGGCAGCGACCGCCTCGTCGATGCATACCTCAACTGGGGAGACATCGCCACGATCCAGACCCGTATGCGCGCGTATCTCGAAGCCGGCGTCACGAACATCCTCCTCGCCGCCAACCCCGATCCGACCAACCCCAGCTCCGCAACCGAGCTCATCGAGGCACTCGCACCCTCGTAGCGAACGGCCGTTGCGGCTTGTTTCATCGGCGCCAAGTTCATCGACGCCGTCAGCACACCCGCCGCGCTACGACTACCGCATCGGGTCTCGGGGGATAGTGCACTCAGTCGCCTTGGAGCGACTGAGCGCACAAGAACCAGCTGCCGCCAGCCTGACCCGTGGACCTCGACAACTCGAAATCGCTCCCTCAGGAATGATCGAGATGCCACCCGGCCCGGTCGAGCACGAGGCGGTGCCGCGGCCCGGGGGCGGCGATGTCGACTGCGCCGTCGGCGTGCTCGTAGGCCATATCACCGGCCCAGGCCAGCGTGAGCGGATCAGTGGAGATGACGCGGGTATGCATTCGCGGCGGCGCATGCATACGGAGCCGACGCAGCAGATCATCGACGTCATTGGCATGGGAGATGTGATGCAGCGTCGTCCACGTGGGCGGGGCGAGCGGGAGCGACCCCTCGGCATTGCGGGCGAGTGCGTCCTCCGGGGTGACCCACTGGTGAGCGGTCGCCTCCTCCAACTCCAGTTCGACCTCGCCGCTCGGCGCCGGTGCGACGAAGAACCACGTGGAGAACCGCCGTGCCTCGGTCGGTGGCGGCATCCAGTGCGACAGAGCCGCCATCGCCGTCGGGTCGACGATCAACCCCGTCTCCTCCTGCGCCTCGCGAACGGCGGCGCGTCGGGCGGCGGCCAGTTCGTGGGCGAGGTCGATGTCGGCGATCGGCAGCCGGTCGTCGGGATCTACCTTGCCGCCGGGGAACACCCACATGCCGGCGAACGCCCCCCGGCCGACTCGCTGGAGCATCAATGTCTCCACCCGACCGGCCTGCGCCTCGCTAGTGTTGCGGACGAGGATGACGGTCGACGCTGCGATGAGCGGCGACGAGGCCCCGGGAGCAGCAGGGGCGAAATCGGCAGACGAGGAGCTCACGGGTGCTGTTCTAGCTGTTTGCTCCCCCGAGGCTGCAATGCGCTCGACCGGCACCGGACCAATCGGCGCTCGAGTGATTCGCCCCGCCGAGGCGGCAATGCAGCGGGACCGACGGGCCGGTCGGCAGTAGCGTCGCCGACCGTGTCCAACGACTCGACCACCGCATTGCCGGACGAGCTCACCGCTCGCGAGGCGATCCAGCGCCGGACGCTCCGGGTGCTGATGGTCAGCCAGACCCTCGGTTCCGCCGGGAACTCGGTTGCCGTCACGGTCGGCGGACGTGCCGCGAAATCGATGCTCGGAGCCGACACGTTTGCCGGGTCGGCCAGCGCCGCCGTGACCCTCGGCGGCGCTGTCGCCGGCCTCACCCTTTCCGCGGTGATGGCCCGTCGTGGCCGCCGACCGGGGTTATTCCGGGGCTACGCGATCGCCTTCGTCGGAGCGATCGCCACCGTCATCGCGCTGGAGAACCGCGCCTTCATCCTCTTTCTCGTTGCGCTGCTGTTCTTCGGTGTCGGCCAGGGCACCAACCTGCTCTCGCGCTACGCGGCGGCCGACCTGGCGACAACCGCGAACCGCGGAAAGGCGATCTCGCTGTTGCTCTTCGGCTCCACCTTTGGTGCAGTGAGCGCACAGGTCCTCGTTGGTCCCTGCGAGCGAGCTGCCCGCAGCCTCGGCTTGTGGGGCTACAGCGGGCCCTTCGTCTTTGCCGCGGTCATGCTGGTCATCGGGGCCACGAACATCGCTATCCGTCTTCGGCCTGACCCCCTGGTAGTCGCCGGCCGGGTCGACGCGAATGCTCCTGGTGGCTTCCGACTCCCACCGCTGCGTCCGGCACTCCGGGTGATCGGCGGCTCGTCCATGGCCAAGGTGGGACTGAGTTCGATGATCGTCGCCCAGGCATCAATGGTGGCGGTGATGACCATGACCCCGATCCACATGGCCGACCACGGGCACTCCGGGACGCTCGCCGGCTACGTGATCGCCGTCCACGTGATCGGCATGTTCGGCCTGGCCCCTCTTGTCGGGCGTTTCGTCGACCGGGCGGGCCGGGTGACCGCCATCGCCGTCGGCGCCTCGATCCTCGTCGCCTCCACGATCGTCTCGGCCCTCGCCGGGTACGAACCGGCGCTGCTGTTCCTCGGACTGTTCCTGCTCGGGCTCGGATGGAGCTTCGCCATGATCGGCGGATCCACGCTTGTCTCGGAATCGGTGGACGAGCATGACCGGGTGATGGTGCAGGGCTCAGCTGACCTCCTCATGAGCGTGTGCGGCGGATCGGCGGCGTTCGCCTCCGGGTTCATCAAGCGGTCATTCGGCTTCCACATGCTCGCCAACGTCGGCACCGTGGCGACCCTGGCGCTGCTGGTGCTCGCCTGGCGGACACTCCGCCTCGCGGGCTCCAAGGTCCGACCGGCGGTGTGAGCGGTTCACCGGGCTGGCCCGACTACTCTTTACGGGTTCATCTGTGCCTCGCGTGTGCGAGGCCCTGACAAGGAGATTCGTCCGGTGGCCATTCGCGCCAAGCTCACGACCGTTGCCACTTCGGCCGCACCTGGCAGCAGTGCCGCAGACAGGCCCAAGGTGGAGCGCACCGAGGAGGAGAAGATCGCTCGCAAAGAGCGCGTCCAGAAGGCCAAGGACGCACTTGCCCGCTCGGCCACCCTCAAGGGCGACCACGTGGCTCCCGGACGCGCCGCGCTGAAGCTGTTCCTCCAGCGCCTCAACGAGCGCAACCAGCCCGACGACGCGACCTTCGAGGCGCTGCTCGAGGCCCCCTTCAAAGCACCGCCGAAGAAGAAGACAAACGACCGCCGCTTCTGACTCAACCCACGGCAGGAATCCGAGGCACCAACGACCAATAAGGCGACACACAAAAGAACGGTATAACACAACACACAGCTCC
>JANOJN010000101.1:0-14517 GCA_031418775.1 Acidimicrobiia bacterium | reverse complement strand
TCCTTTCGTCGATCGGGAACAACTGGCTCCTCGGATGGCACGGCAACCTGGAGGGAGTCGCCTACTTCAACGGCTGGGTGGCCTATCCGGGTCCGACCCACACCACCACCGGGCGGGTGATGTCGGCCGTGATCAGGGGCGAAGTGGCCAACAGCGACTTCGCCATGGACGGCGTGGTGAAGGCTGCCAACATCAGCGGGGTCGCCGGACCCAACGGCCTGACCATCAACAACAGCGGTGAGAACAGCGATGCCGAGGTCGCCGAGATCGTCGTCTTCCCTCGGGTGCTGAGCGATGCCGAGCGTTTCCGGGTCGAGACCGGCCTTGCCGCCAAGTGGGGGCTGGCGGTTGCCAACCCGGTCACGTCAGGTCTCGTCTCGGCGCTCGACGCCAACAACCTGTCGTCGATGTATCAGACCTCGGCGGGGACGACCCCGGTGACCGCCACCGGTCAGCCGGTCTGTCGATGGACCGACCTCTCGGGGACGGGCAACCATGCGGTGCAGCCAACGACCGGTTCCTGCCCGACCTACGGTACCGACGCCGTCGGTGGCTTCCTCAACTTCTCGCTGAACGGGTTCTTCACCACGAGCCCGACGCTTTCCCCCGACGCCACCGTGCTTGTGGTCGCGCAGAGCAACACGAGCACGTGGAACAACTATGGATGGCTGGCGTCGGCGCGAGGTCCCAACGGCTTCATCGTCCATCCCGCCGCCGGTTCCACGAATGTCGACTTCTACCCGGTCAACTCCGGCGGGTCCTACACGTATGTGGGTTCGCTCGCGTCACCCACCCTCATGAATCCGACGCTCTACAAGATGACGATGAGCGGATCGAACCCGGTCACCGGGTCATACGGTTTGAACGGCTCGTCGACGAGCTACTCCGCTGCCGGTGTTGTTCGCGTGGCCGGCTCCGTCCTCGTCACCCTCGGACGCGACGGGAACCTTGGCCGCCCCGGCAACGGCCGCTACCGCGAGGTACTGATGTACAACCGAGCGCTCTCGCCCGCCGAGCTCACCCAGGTCGAGACCTACCTCCGCGCCAAATGGGGCACCGGATGAATGCCGGGGACGAAGAGATGATCGCGAACGACGACACGACCGAGACCGGTTCCACACTGCTGCTCATCCTGGTGTTCCTCACCTCGATCGGGCTCCTCGGAGCGGCGTTGATGAACTACGAGATCACCCTCAACAAGCAGTCGTTCTCGACCCGGCGGGTGCAGACCAGGGAGACAGGGGTGAACACCGGTCTCGAATGGGCCGTCAACAGCCTCAAGCAGGGCAAGGACGGCTTCTGTCAGGGCGGGTACGACCGTGACGTAGTGACCGTCGGCGGACGCGAGGTCGAGGTGCGCTGCCAGGCCGATGACGCCGATCGCAACGCGGCAAGCAATGTCGCCGTGTTCTTGAACCGCGCGGAGCCAGCAGAGCTCAACCGGCTTCGGACCAGCGGCACTCTCGGTCCCGACGGCACTACGCAGATCGCGGGTCCGGTGTACCTCGGCGTCAAGGGTGGTTGGTCGATCGAAACGCCGCTTCGGGTCGACGGCGATGTGCTTGTCGGCACCGAGGACGGCCGCTGCGAACCGAACGAGACGCTGGAACTGCCCGAGAACATGACCGCGCTCTATGCGAATGCCCGAAACTGCAGCACGGACCTTTCGACGGTGACCCCGCAACCGGTGCCCCAGCCATGTGAGGTCTACGAGAAGTGCCCGGATCCCGCGCCCCGGCTCCTCGATGTGAAGGGCAACGACACGAAGTCCGCTCCGGCATGCAAGGTCTTCGTCCCAGGGTTCTACCGCAAGGCGCCGGCGCTGACCGGGAACAACTACTTCGTACCGGGCACTTACTACTTCGAGCTCGACGAGGAGTGGCGGATCGCGTCGGCTGTTCGGGGTGGTGACCCGGCGCCCGAGACCGGTGTGGCCGAGGCCGCGCAATCGGCAACATCGATTCCGCGGTGTGCGGGAGCTCCGGAACCCAGCGAACCGTGGGGTGTCACGTTCGTGTTCGGTGGCCGCTCGACCATGCGGATCATGGACACCGCGCGAGTGGAGCTCTTTTCCTTTGCGACCAAGGAGACCGAGCTCCCCAACATCGTGTCGGGCGGACAGAAGCTGACAACAGAATGGGCTCGCCGGTCAGAGTTCACCTTGGAGCGGAACCTCATTACCGTCGGTGGCGGCTCGCCGGAGTTCCTCCTTCATTCGGGGGTCTATGCACCGGACTCGGCGGTCTCCATGACGGGTACTTCACGCGCCGTCGAGAAGATCGGAGGCACGGTCGTGGTTGGCCGGCTCGAGCTCAACGGCGACTCGTCGGATACTTCGAAGAACGGGAAGGATGGTGTCGGGCCCGAGGTCGCGGTCGCCGTGGAAACCCCAAGCTCCCTCGACGAGGCGGCACCCGGGAAGGATGGGTCGGACGCGTCGGCGGCGAAGCCGGGCAACATCGGCATCTTCGCCCGCGCGGGCACCGCGAAAAAGTTCGTTCTGATTGCTCGCAGCTGCCCGGGCGGACGCGACGTCATCACCCGGAACGCGTGTTCCGCTCCGCCGCCCGGCCCTCTCGAGCCCGAGCTCTGCGCCGTCGCGTCAGCGACCGTGTACGACGACGGTCGGCGAACGCTCTACGTCGACAACTGGCGAGTTGACCGGGACCCATCCCGGTTCGATCCTGCGACTTGCGTCTTTTCCTGAACGCGTATTCCGCATATCGGCGAGAAACCGTCGATAAGTAGTTGGCGAAATGGTCGACGCCGTGTCAGCCGTTCGACTCCTACACCCACCGGTCTTCCCGGGAGGGAAAGTCCGGAAAGGCAGAAGTCTCGAACATGTTGAAGCGACTCAAAGTCCAGAAAAACGAAGGTGGGTTCACGCTCGTCGAACTCCTGATCGTCGTGTTGATCCTCGGCGCTCTTGCGTCCACGGTCGTCGTCGCGTCGGGCGGTTTCAAGGACAAGGGTGCGGTGGAGTCATGCCGCGCCGCCCGCACTACCTACGAGACGTCCTTCGAGGCCTATCGAGTCGATGACGCGGACGGCATGTATCCGATCGCCAACAGCCAAATCATCCCGAAGTACCAGAAGGCCGCCGGCGGGTCCCGCGCAACGGTCTCGGGTACTCCCGAAGTCGCCGTCGTGAAGGGCAAGGGCTGGACGTTCACGGTCACCTATGGAGCCGCGGACACCGTCGTGACCACCGGCGCTTTCGACGCTCCGGTGTTCAGCGCCTTCACGCCTGCGTCCTGCGCCAGCTGACCCCGTACCGGCTCGGCCGGTTGACAATCGAACGACCTCGTGCGGACCGGCCCTGGGGCCGGTCCGCTCTCGTTGATCCGGTCCACGGGTGTCTGACTCGTGGGGTGGAAACACACTCTTCACACGCCATCGCCCCACGAACGTTGACACTTTGTAAAGTTCGCGACGAGAATGCGTCGTGGGCACAACCTCCATTCCGTCGGAGCCGCTGGTTCCCGAGGCCCTGTCGGGGCTCCGCGTCGACGCCGCCAGGCTTCTTCGCCGCATCGGCGACCTTGGAGCGATCGGGCCGATCACCGGTGCCAACGGCGAGCCGGGGAGCGCCCGCTTGGCGCTCACTGACGACGATCGGCGCGGCCGTGACCTTGTCGTCACCTGGATGCGCGACCTCGGCCTCGAGGTCCGCATCGACGCCATCGGCAACGTGATCGGGCGCCGCGCTGGCACCGACCCGGCCCTCGCCTCGGTCATGACGGGCAGCCACATCGACACGGTCCGGACCGGCGGTCTCTACGACGGCAACCTTGGTGTGCTGGCCGGACTCGAGGTGATCGAGACGCTTGCGACCAGTGGCGTAGTGACCCGTCGACCGATCGAAGTCGGCTTCTTCACCAACGAGGAAGGTGCCCGGTTCAGCCCCGACATGATGGGCAGCCTCGTCTACGTCGGCGGAATGGCCGCGGAAACCGCCTATGACGCGCTGGGCATCGACGGAGCACGGGTTGGTGACGAGCTCGATCGGATCGGCTACCGAGGGACGACCCCGTGTCCCGGAATCAGCCCCCATGCGTTCGTCGAGCTCCACATCGAACAGGGTCCGGTCCTGGAGGCCGAAGGTGTGCGTATCGGGGCCGTGACCAGCGTGCAGGGCATCTCCTGGCAGGAGCTCACCATCACCGGCCAGTCGAACCATGCCGGCACCACTCCGATCGCCTTGCGACACGACGCCGGGTACGCGGCCGCGCGTGTTGCGACCTTCGTCCGTGCTTTGGCTTTGGAGATGGGTACTCCTCAGGTCGCGACGGTAGGTGCACTTACCTTGCATCCGAATCTCGTGAACGTCGTGGCCGGGTCGGCGGTCCTGACCGTCGATCTGCGCAACACCGACGAGGCCTTGCTCCAGCTTGCCGAGGAGCGCGTGGCTGAGTTCATCCGGCAACTCGAGATCGATGAAGGCGTGGTCATCACCAGTCGCCGGCTGGCCCGGTTCGAGCCCGTCACCTTTGACGACCGCGTGGTGTCGCTGGTCGAAGCAACAGCCATCCATCTCGGTGCGTCGGTGAAGCGAATGCCGAGCGGTGCCGGCCACGATGCGCAGATGTTCGCGCGCATGTGTCCGTCCGCGATGATCTTCACACCCAGCGAGAAGGGCATCAGCCACAACCCGGCCGAGCACACAGATCCGGCCGACCTTGTCCTGGGGGCCGACGTCCTTCTCCAGACGATCCTCGTCCTCGCAGAAACAGACATCCTCTGATGGCCCGGAACCTTCACGTCGGGGCCGCCCAGATGGGACCGATCGCGAGGGACGAGTCGCGGTCCGAGGTGATCGACCGCTGCATCACCCTGCTCCGGTCCGGGGCCGATCGTGGTTGCGCCATCGTCGCCTTCCCCGAGCTTTGCCTCACCACCTTCTTCCCGCGATGGTGGAGCGATGACACGTCGGAGATCGAGAGCTGGTTCGAGCGTTCGATGCCCAACGACGCCACCCAACCGCTCTTCGATGAGGCCCGTCGGCTCGAGATCGGTTTCACTCTCGGCTATGGAGAGTTGGTCACCGGCTCCGACGGCGTGACCCATCGGTACAACACCCAGATGTTGGTGGAGCGCGACGGGTCCGTCGTCGGCACCTACCGCAAAGTGCACATCCCCGGCCACGAGGACCATGAACCCTGGCGGCCGTTCCAGCATCTCGAGCGTCACTACTTCGAGAGCGGACCCGATGGATTCAACGTGTGGCGTTCGTTCGGGGCGATCGTCGGCATGGCGACGTGCAACGACCGACGCTGGCCGGAGACCTATCGCGTCATGGGGCTGCAGGGAGTCGAGCTCCTCCTGATCGGCTACAACACACCGATCTTCTACGCCCCCGACCCGGGGCAGAACGCCTTGCAGGGGTTCCACAACGATCTGTGCATGCAGTCGGGGGCCTATCAGAACGGCACCTGGGTCGTCGGGGTGGCGAAGGGTGGCACCGAGGAGGGAGTCGAGTCGCTATGCCAGTCGGCGATCTACGCACCGTCCGGCATGGTCGCGGCGCGAGCCCTGACCACCGGTGACGAGCTCATCAGCGCCGTGTGCGATCTCGACCTCTGCGCCAAGTTCAAATACACGCTGTTTCAGATGGACCGCTACCGCGAGCCGCACCACTACACCCGCATCACGTCGCAGAAGGGAGTGGTCGAACCTCCGGCCGTTCCCGACCACACCCCCGCCAAGTTCCGTCCGACGCCGTCAAGCTGACGGCCTGCCACCGGAGACCCCATGAGCACCTACACCACCGACACTGATCGAGTCCCGCTCACGGTCAACGGAACCACGACCACCGTGTCCGCACGCCATCCCCATCTTCTTGCGGCGATCCGCGAGGAACTCGGGCTCACGTCGGCCAAGGACGGCTGTTCCCCACAGGGCCAGTGCGGGTGCTGCACCGTGCTGATCGACGGCAAACCCATCGTGTCGTGCACGATGTCGCTAGACCGGGTTGCCGGAAAGTCGATCGACACGATCGAGGGGTTCGATGCCGGCGAGATGGACCGCTACGCCGATACCTTCGCAGCCTGCGGGGCGCTGCAGTGTGGCTTCTGCACCCCGGGCATCGTCGTGCGGGCCAAGGCGCTCATCGACAAGAAAGGCGAAGCGCTCACCGAAGAGGAGACCCGCCGTCATCTCGGAGGTCATCTCTGTCGGTGCACGGGCTACGTGAAGATCCTCGACGCCATCGAGGCGCTCGCCAAGGGCGAGCACCGCACGCCTGCGGTGAACGGCGGGATCGGATCGAGCGGCGTGAAGTACGAAGGTCGCGACCTCGCGATCGGTATGCGCGCGTATATCGATGACATGAGAGTGGACGGAATGGCACACGGCGCGCTCGTCCTCGCCGAGCACGCCCGCGCCGACATCGTCAGCATCGACACCTCGGAGGCGGAAGCGATCCCGGGGGTGGTCGGTGTCTTCACGGCCGCCGACGTGCCGGGTGCGCTCAAGACGGGTCTGATCCACAAGGACTGGCCGCTCATGATTCCCGTGGGCGGACGCACGAGCTTTCTGGGCGACGTGCTCGCCGTCGTCATCGCCGAGGATCGCGAAGTCGCGAGGCGAGCAGCAAACGTGGTCCGCGTCCGGTACGACATCCTTCGCCCGATCACCGACGCGGTGGCGGCCATCGGTGATCCCGAACATGCGGTGTGGGGCCTCGAAGGCAATGTCCTGTCGACGTCGAAGTACGCCCGTGGTGATGTCGACGCGGCTCTGGCCGGGAGCGCCCACCGGATCTCCGAGACATTCCACACGCAGCGCATCGAGCAGGCATTCCTCGAACCCGAATCGTCGCTCGCGGTGCCGTCGATCGACGCAACAGGCGACCTTCATCTTCACGTCTACTCGGGCGGTCAGGGCGTATGGGACGACCGCGACTCGATCGCCGCCATCCTCGCCATCCCCACCAACCAGGTCACCGTCGAGTTGGTCTCGAACGGTGGAGCTTTCGGTGGCAAGGAGGACTTGTCCAACCAAGGGCACGCCGCACTTGCCGCGTGGTTGCTCCGTCGGCCCATCAAGATCACCAGCACCCGGGAGCAGTCGCTGCTGATGCATGCGAAGCGCCACCCCATTCGTATGGAGTACGAGGCCGGGTGCGACGCCCACGGCAAGCTCACAGCACTACGTGTACATATGATCGGGGACTCGGGCCCCTACGCCAGCGTCGGCATGAAGGTCGTCGAGCGGGCAGCCGGTCACGCCAGCGGCCCGTACCACCTTCCGTCGATCGATGTCTTCGCGTACGCGGTCCGGACCAACAACCCGGTGTGCGGCGCATTCCGAGGCTTCGGCGCCAACCAGGCGCAGTTCGCTATGGAAGGCGTCATGGACCGGCTCGCCGACTTGGTGGGGATCAGCGGCTGGGAGATGCGCAAGCGAAACGTGATCACGCCCGGAGCGGTGTGGGGTCCGGGCCAGATCATGGACGAGGGATCCGCGGGAGCTGAGGCCTGCCTCGACCGTGCGAAAGAGGCATACGATGCCGCGCTCGCAGCCGGCAAGGCGGTCGGCATCGGGCTCGGTCTGAAGAACTCCGGCCTCGGCAACGGCTTCAAGGAGGTGTCGAAGGCCGTGGTCCGGTTCCTGCCCGACGGTGCCGGCAGTACCGGTTCGGTGACCGACGGTCGTCTCGGATCCGGAATCATCGAGGTCCGTCACTGCTGGACGGAGATGGGCCAGGGCATCCACACGGTCGCCCTCCAGGTCGCCGTCGAGGAGCTCGGTATCGATCCGACCCGCATCCGCGTCATCGTCGACACCACTCGCGAGCTGGGGCTCGGTCAGACGACCGGCTCACGCGGCACCCTGATGGGCGCCGGCGCGGTCAAGGCAGCCTGCGAGACAGCCTTGGCCGGCGGCTGTCAGATCGGCATCGACTACGAGGGCGAGTACCGGGTCGACTGGACCCAGTCGCTCTACGAGGGCATCGAGAACCCGACCATTCATTCCGCCTTCGGCTACGCCGCGCAGGTCGTCATCGCCGACCGTGTCACCGGCAAAGTGGAGAAGGTCGTCGCCGTCCACGACGTTGGTCGTGCGGTGAACCCGCAGCTGTGCGAAGGCCAGGTGGAGGGTTCGGTCCACATGGGCCTCGGGTACGCCCTCAGCGAGGATTTCCCGGCGGACGAGCTGGGTCGCCCGACGAACATGACGCTCCGTTCGCTCGGCATCATCCGCCCCAAGGACATGCCCGAGATCGAGACGATCCTTCTCGAAATCCCCCAGCCACGAGCGCCCTACGGCGTCAAGGGCGTCGGCGAGATCGGGCTGGTCCCGACCAGCGGTGCCGTCGCCGCCGCCCTGCACATGGTCGACGGTGTCTGGCGCAACAGACTCCCCATGAGCCTCCCCAACGCTGCCGCGTCCTCCGACGAGTGACCGTGTTCCGCGACCCCTTCCCGGATCCCGGTCTCCGCTCCGGGATGCTCCACGACTCGCTGCCGGACCGTGCTCTCCGCTCCGGGATGCTCCACGACTTGCTGGCGGGTCCTGCTCTCCGCTCCGGGATGCCGCCGATCAACCCCACCCACTCCGGTACTCGCCCGTTGTTCTCCTCCGTCGAACCGGGTCTCCGTTCCTCGGGGTGGGGGCCCCATCGGCGTCCTCCCTGCGCTCACTTCCCCTACACCCGCCGGAGCGGTGCTAGAGCAAACGAGTGGAGGGGTGGCGCCGGGGAGGGGCCCGCCGAGGAACGCAGACCCGGCGACGAAGGAGCAACGGGCGAGTACCGCAGAGTGGGAACGCTCCCCGGTGACAGGACCCCGCAACGGTCAGGAGACGGGAAACTGGGTGATAGGACCCCGCAACGGTCAGGAGACGGGAAACTGGGTGATAGGACCCCGCAACGATCAGTGGACGTCACGGAAGGGATCCCGCAACGGTCAGCGGGCCGGAGAGTGGAACACCGATGAACACCACGCCGGGGCTGGTGTGTGCGCATCATCACCTGTACTCCGCGCTGGCACGGGGGATGCCGGCGCCACCGCAGTCGCCGACGAAGTTCAGCGAGATTCTCGAGCAGATCTGGTGGCGTCTCGATTGCGCGCTCGACCTCGACATCCTTCACTGGTCGGCCAAGCTCGGCGCTCTCGAAGCGTTGGAGTCGGGAACGACCTGCATCATCGATCACCACGAGGGACCGAACGCGATCGATGGTTCGCTCGACGTGATCGCTGCTGCATGTGCGGAAGTCGGTGTTCGGGTGAACACCACCTACGGCGTCACCGACCGTCATGCCGTCGCTCAGGCGTTCGGTGGTCCATCTGCGCGCATACCGATCAACCCCCAGCCGTCAGCTTCGGGTGAGCGACCTACCCGGATGACCGATGGTGCCCGGCGTGGTCTGGCCGAGTGCGAGCGCTTCGTCCGTTCCGGAGGCCGTGGCATGGTCGGGGTGCACGCCGCGTTCACCTGCTCCGACGAGACGCTGGAGGCGGCGGCGGGGCTCGCGGCCGATCTCGGAGTCGGTGTCCATGTGCACGTGGCGGAGGGCCCCGGCGATGCCGACGCCGGATCCCGGATTGATCATCTGTGCACAGATGATTGGCTCACCGTTCATTGTGTCCACCTCGATCGGGTGCTCAAGGGAACGATCGCCCACAATCCACGATCCAACATGAACAACGCGGTCGGCTATGCCGATCCGGCCCGGCGTCCGAACCGGGTGGTCCTTGGGACCGACGGCATCGGAGCGGACATGCTCGACGAGTTCCGCCTCGCCTACGTACGGCATCGCGAGAGCGACGTGAGTGCCTCGCCCGACACTGCGTGGTCGTGGTTGACGAACTCCTGGCAGCTGTTCTCGGAGGCCTTGGCCGACGAGGTCACCTGGACCTACCCGGTCATGGAACCATGGCACCTCGCCTTTTCGCCCGGAGTGCGCCCGACCAAGGTCGTGATCGACGGTCGG
This sequence comes from Acidimicrobiia bacterium, assembly GCA_031418775.1. Lineage (GTDB taxonomy): Bacteria > Actinomycetota > Acidimicrobiia > Acidimicrobiales > JANYDT01 > JANLQX01. Next base: position 4,580 of record JANOJN010000101.1, on the reverse strand, counting down.
GTTGTGCTCGACGGTGGCGTCGTGACCACCGTCGATGCAGCCGAAGTGCGGGCCAAGGCAGCCGAGGCCGCGCAACGGCTCTTCGCTCTTCTCTAGATCCATCCTCTCAACGCAAGGACCCCAACCATGGCCCAGCCCGTCGCCCTGTATCTCCAAGACGCCCACACGATTCGTGAAGGCATGGACATCGTCCGGTACGCCGAAGAGAAGGGTTTCGACGCGGTCTGGCAGGCGGAGAGCCGTCTCGTTCGCGATGCCATTCCGCCGATGGCAGCGTTTGCTGCCGTGACCGATCGCATCAAGGTCGGATCGGGTGTGGCCGACTGCTGGAGCCGAAATCCTGCCCGGTTGGCCGCCACGTTCTCCACCCTTGATGACCTCGCGCCGGGTCGGATCATCCTCGGCCTCGGCGCGTGGTGGGATCCGTTGGCGGCAAAGGTCGGCATCGAGCGCGCCCGTCCGTTGACGGTGATGAAGGAAGTGGTGACGGTCTGCCGTGCGCTGCTCGCCAACGAGACGGTGACGTTCAACGGGCAGTACGTGCATGTGGACGGCATCGAGCTCGACTACGTGTACCAGGACCGTCGCCCGAAAGATGTACCGATCTACATCGGTGCCACCGGAATGCAGATGATGGAACTCACCGGAGAGATCGCCGATGGTGTGGTTCTCAACTACCTCGTGTCGCCTGACTACAACGCGAGGGCGATGGAGGCCCTGGAGAAGGGCGCGGCCAAGGCGGGACGTAGCGCCATGGATCTCGATCGCCCGCAATTGGTGGTCTGCTCTGTCCACGAGGATCGAAAGACCGCTCTCGACATGGCCCGGATGATGGTGACCCAGTACCTCGGCCAGCAGCCGCACATCATGAAGGCATCGGGTGTTCCCCAGTCGCTGCTCGACAAGGTCGGGGAGGTGCTCACCTGGCCGGCGACCCACGAACAGGTGCAGGCGGCGTCGAAGCTCGTTCCCGACGAGATCGTCCAGATGCTCACCGCATCGGGGACGCCGACCGAGGCAAGGGCCAAGGTCGCCGAGTACATTGCCCACGGGGCGACCTGCCCGATCCTGTACCCGTTGGGCGACGTGAAGGCGATGATCGACGCGTTCAGCGGCTGGGAGCTGTAACCCCGCCGCACATCGGCGCCATCCTGCCGCAGATCGGGGCAAACTCGCCCGATTCTTGACGAATTGGGTCGATGTGCGGCGGTGAGAGCGGAATGTGCGGCAAGCGAGATTGTGTGCCGGGACGCGTTTCGGGCCCGCTCCTGATGAGGTGAGCGGGCCCGAGAGGTTGCGGTTACTCACCGCCCGGCCCGGTTGAGGTGACCGGGCCGGGCGGGTGCTGCCGGACTACTTGGCGGTAGGGCGGCGGTGCCGGGTGAGCCCGAGGAGACCGATGCCGACGAGCAGCATCGAGAGGGCGAGGAGGGCCCGCTGGGTGGACTCCGACCCGGTGTAGGTGGGGGTCTCCGGAGGAAGCGGAGGAAGCGGCGGCAGAGTTGGCGGCGGTGCCGTCATGACCGTGTTCATGACCGTCGGCGGTGTCGTGGTTGGAGGTGCCGTCGTGGGAGGCGTGGTCGTAGGCGGAGTGGTGGTCGTCGGCGCTGCGGTGGTCGGTGGAATCGTCTGCGGTGGAATCGTCTGCGGGGTGGTGGTGGGGGGTGTGGTGGAGGGCGGGGTGGTGGACGGCGGAGTCGTGGAGGGCGGTTCCGTGGGCGGCGGCAGCGTGGAGGGCGGTTCCGTGGTCGGCGGCGTGTGCACGAACCAGCCGCAGTCGGCGGAGAGGTTGTTGGTGCCGGTTGGGATGGTGTTGAGGCCGGTGCGGCCGGTGGTGGGGTCGGCGTCGGAGTCGGTTTCGTCGTTGCTGGCTTGGTTGGCGGGTGAGCGGACGACGATGCCTTCGAGTTGCGGTGGGGCTTGGCATTCGATGATGTAGTGGGCGGCGGGGTTGAGGTCGGCGAAGAGGTAGAGGCCGTTTTGGTTGGTGGTTTGTTCGGCGACGGGGTTTCCGTCCGTATCGAGCAGCTTGACGATGGCGCCTTCGATGCCGGGTTCGCCGTCGTCTTGGATGCCGTCGGTGTTGGTGTCGAGCCACACCCGGTCACCGAGGCCGCCGGTGCGCACCGGCGGCACCCAGCCGAAGTCGAAGGTGTGGTCGTTCTCGGCGGCCTTGCGGAGTGGGACGTCGGCGATGGCGAGGCCGTTGGTGTCGAGGGCGGTGGGGTTGGAGTCGATGGCCCGGTTGCCTTGGCCGCCGGTGGTGAGGGTGTAGCCGGCGAGGGTGGGCTGGGTGGAGTCGATGGTGACCCGGTAGGTCAGGTTGCTTTGGAGGCCGGTGAAGAGGTAGTTGCCGTTGGTGTCGGTGATCTTGGCGTCGAATCCGGTGTTGCCGAACTGGCCGTCGATCTTGACGGTGACGCCGGGGATGCCGGGTTCGCCGGGGTCTTGGATGCCGTTGGCGTTGGTGTCGGCCCAGACGCGGTCACCGATTTCGACTGCCGCGTTCTCGGTGAGGGCTTCGAGGGAGCCGAGGCCGTTGAACTTGGCGAAAACGCCGAGGTTGACCGTGGCTTGTCCGGTGCCGGGGAACTGCACGGTGGTCCCGCCGACGCTGCGGCCGGTGACGACGCAGGGGAGCGCGATGGCGGGGCAGGGTTGGGGGAACTGGCCGAACTCGACCCGGTAGGGGCCATCGGCGGACATCGTGACGGTCCACGTGCCGTCCGTGCCCGATGTCGTGGCTTCGGTCTGGCCGCCAACTGCGGTGACAAGCACGGGCACGCCGGCGATGGCGGTCTCGTTCGTCTGGGCGTTGGTGTTGGTGTCCTGGACACCGTTGCGGTTGAGGTCGTACCAGGTCTTGCCTTGGACGACCGTCGCGGCACTCGCACCGGAGCCGGAGAGCAGGCTGGGGGTGGTGGTGGCGAGGGTGGCGAGGAGCGCTCCGGCGGCGAGAGCGGCGAAGCTCCTCCGTCGTCCGGTACGCACGCGGAGGGCCGGGCCGGAGCCCGTAGGTGTTGATCGGAGTTGCGCCATTGGAGTACCTCGTCAGTGATGAACGCGTTCGTGGTTCCGAACGAAGGTTCACATTCTCACCACTCAGAGTGACAGCTGCAAGTGGAAACGGTCACGGTGAGTCGATCGACTCATTCGGAGTAGGCCAGGTGACCCAGGCGAGGCGCGACTGCGGACCTCAGTGCAGGGTGAGGACCTCGGCCTCGGGCGAGGCGGCGTCGACGTTCACGGTGTCGCCTTCACTGAACGCGCCGGCCAGAAGTTCCTTGGCCAGCGGATCGGCGATCGATCGCTGGATGGTCCGCTTGAGCGGCCGTGCTCCATACGCCGGGTCGTACCCGCGGTTCGCCAGCCACACCTTCGCGGCCTCGGACACCTTGAGGCCGAGACGACGGGCGGCAAGGCGCTGCTCGAGCAGACCGAGTTGGACCTCGACGATCCGGGTGAGATCCTCGCGTCCTAGCGAGCGGAAACGGATGATCTCGTCGATCCGGTTGACGAACTCCGGGCGGAAGAAGTCCTGCGGCTCGCCGGGGATGTTCGACGTCATGATCAGGACCACGTTGGTGAAATCGACCGTTCGCCCCTGGCCATCGGTCAAACGACCGTCGTCGAGGAGTTGGAGCAGGACGTTGAACACGTCGGGATGGGCCTTCTCGACCTCGTCGAGGAGCACGACCGCGTACGGGCGTCGGCGAACGGCCTCAGTGAGCTGGCCGCCTTCGTCGTAGCCGACGTATCCGGGGGGCGCACCGATCAGCCGGGACACCGAATGCTTTTCCATGTATTCGCTCATGTCGATGCGGACCATGGCCCGCTCGTCATCGAAGAGGAACTGGGCGAGCGTGCGGGCCAGTTCCGTCTTTCCGACACCGGTCGGACCGAGGAACAGAAACGACCCGATCGGCCGGTTCTCGTCGGAGAGCCCGGAGCGGGACCGACGGATGGCGTTCGCCACCGCGTTCACCGCCTCGTCCTGGCCGACCACACGCTCGTGGAGCTCGTCCTCCATCCGAAGAAGCTTCGACATCTCGCCCTCGAGCAGTCGGCTGACGGGGATGCCCGTCGACTTGCCGACCACCTCGGCGATGTCTTCCGCGTCGACCTCCTCCTTCAGCATCCGCTTCGTTTTCTGCAACTCGTCGAGCGACGCGGTGGCCTCGGCGATCGAGCGTTCGATCGCCGGGATCTGGCCGTAGCGCATCTCGGCCGCCTTCTCCAGGTCGGTTTCGCGCTCAAGCGCCGAACCGACCTGCTCCAGCTGCTCCTTCAGTCCGCGGATGGTGGCGATCGCCGACTTCTCTCGGTCCCAGTGGGCGAGCATGCCGTCGCGCTCCTCGCGTAGGTCGGCGAGCTCGCGATCGAGTGTTGCGAGTCGCTCGGCCGATGCGGCGTCGGTTTCCTTCGCCAGGGCAAGCTTCTCGATGTCGAGTTGGCGGACCCGTCGCTCGACGACGTCGATCTCGGTGGGCAACGAATCGATCTCGATGCGAAGCCGCGAAGCAGCCTCATCGATCAGGTCGATGGCCTTGTCGGGCAGGAACCGCGCGGTGATGTAGCGG
>JANOJN010000100.1:0-13093 GCA_031418775.1 Acidimicrobiia bacterium | reverse complement strand
GATCTCCGCATCCGCGCCGCGCTGCCGACGCTTCGGTGGTTGCAGGAGCGTGGCGCGATCGTCACGGCGTGCTCCCACCTCGGCCGTCCGAAGGGCGCGCCGGACCCGAAGTACTCGATGGACCCGGTACGGGCACGACTGGGCGAGCTCGCTCCCGACGTCGCCCTTCTCGACAACCTGCGTTTCAACGCTGGGGAGGAGGGCAACGACCCGGCGTTCGTGGCCGCGTTGATCGACGGTCAGGACTTCTATGTCGACGACGCCTTCGGCGCGGCGCACCGGTCCCACGCGTCGATCGTCGGACCGCCGGCACACCTGCCGAGCGCCGCCGGCCGCCTGTTGGCGAAGGAGGTCGAAGTGCTCGGCGGGCTGCTGCACTCGCCAAAGCGACCGTTCATCTGTGTGCTCGGAGGTTCGAAGGTGAGCGACAAGCTGGCCGTCATCTCGGCCCTGCTCCCGAAGGTCGATCAGCTCCTCATCGGCGGCGGCATGTGCTTCACGTTCCTCGCCGCCAAGGGCTTTCCGATCGGCAGCTCGCTGTTCGAGCCCGACATGGTCGACACGTGCAAGAAACTCCTCGCCGAGGCCGGCGACAAGATCGTCCTCCCGCATGACCTCACCGCGCTGTCTCCCGACGGCCAGTTCGGCTCCGACGCGGCGAAGCGTTCGGGCGAGGTCCGCCAAGCCGGTGTCTCACTGCCCGACGGCTGGAAGGGGCTCGACATCGGTCCCGGAACCGCCGCGCAGTTCGGTGACCTTCTGCTCGAGGCCCGCACGGTGTTCTGGAACGGCCCGATGGGCGTGTTCGAAGACGACCGGTTCGCCGGCGGTACCCGCGCCGTGGCCCAGGCGATGGCCGACACAAAGGCCTTCACCATCGTCGGCGGCGGGGACTCTGCCGCGGCACTCGCCAAGTTCAAGCTCGACGACGAGGTCGACCACGTGTCCACCGGCGGTGGCGCATCGCTCGAATACCTCGAGCAGGGCGACCTTCCGGGTCTCGTCGCGCTACGAAGCGCCGCGGTCCGGATGGGCCTCTGACATGGCCACGCTCCCCACCGAGCCCACACCCGTCCTCCGATAGGAACTGCATCGCTATGGCCAAGACCCGCATGCCGCTCATCAGCGGTAACTGGAAGATGAACCACAACCACCTCGAAGCGATCCACTGCGTCGAGAAGCTCCACTTCCGGCTGGCGAAGGAAGACTTTGCCCACACCGACGTGAGCGTCCACCCGCCGTTCACCGACCTCCGGTCGGTGCAGACCTTCCTGGCGGGGGAGAAGCACGCCCGCCTCCTCCTCGGCGCGCAGAACTGTCATCCCGAGGAGAAAGGCGCGTTCACCGGTGAAGTGAGCGTCACCATGCTGGCCAAGCTCGATGTCGCCTACGTGATCGTCGGCCATTCGGAGCGTCGCCAGATGTTCGGGGAGACCGACGAAGGAGTGAACGCCAAGGTCAAGGCCGTGCTCAAGCACGCCATGGTGCCGATCATGTGCTGCGGTGAGACGCTCGAGCAGCGTGAAGCGGGTGAGGCCGAGTCGATCGTCCGAGCCCAGATCGTGGCCGGGCTGGCCAAGGTCAAGGCCGACGACGTGGCCAAGCTGGTCATCGCCTACGAGCCGATCTGGGCCATCGGTACCGGGCGGACTGCGACCTCTGACGACGCCCAGACGATGTGCGCCGCCGTCCGGGCCCAGGTCACGGAGAGCTTCGGCGCCGACGCCGGCATGCGAGTCCGGGTGCAGTACGGCGGTTCGGCCAAGTCGTCGAACGCCGGAGCGCTCCTGTCGATGGACGACATCGACGGGCTCCTCGTCGGTGGGGCCAGCCTCGATCCCGACGAGTTCGCCAAGATCGTGCAGGCCGCCCGGCGCTGAGTAATGTTTCGCGCTGAGTGGTGTTTTGCGCAGAGTAGTCACGTGCCGGGTCCACGCTGCGGCGGGATTCCTCGGCGATGCCGTGCTGGGTCTTCAGGGTCAGGCGAGACCTCCCGATGAAGTGAACAGACAAAAGGGCCCGGGATACCCCGGAAAGCTGTCGATGCTTGCTAGCGTTCGGCCCTAATTTCCGGGGCGTATCCCCGTTGTTCACACCATGACCGAAGGGAACCTGTTCAGATGCAAAGAAAGATCCTTGCTCTTGCGTTGGTGGGAGGTTTGGCGGCATTGAGCGCCGGACCCTCCGTCGCGGCCACGAAGAAGACCACAAAGAAGAAGGCCACGGCGACGAAGACGACAACCAAGCCCGTCGCCACGACTGCTGCCCAAGCCACGGCGGCGCCGACCACGGCAGCGCCGGCAGCGGCGAAGTCGACCAGCAAGAAGGGCGGCACGCTCATCGACGGCCGCAACTTCGCCACCGGTGACCCCACGACCGCCGGCGACCCGGCGCTCTCCTCGAACGTTACCGAGGGGCAGGTCGCCGGCATGCTGTACGACGGCCTGATGGAGATCGACTACACGACGACCGAGCTCAAGCCGAACGTCGCCGAGTCCTTCACCCTGAATGCGGCCGGCGACGAGGTGCTCTTCAAGATCCGCAAGGGCGTGAAGTTCTCCAACGGTGAGGACGTGCTCCCGTCGAGCTTCAAGTGTGCCTGGGAGCGTGTCGTCAACCCGACCACAGCAGCCACGCTTGGCTACCACTTCGACAACATCGTCGGCAAGGGCGCCGTCGATACTGGCAAGGCCAAGGAGATGTCAGGCGTCGTCGCCGATGACGGCGCGATGACGCTGAAGGTCTCGCTCACCACGCCCTATGCCGACTTCGTCGCCGAAACCCAGCACACGGTGTTCTCGCCGATGACGAAGGACGGCTGCAAGGCCGGTCGTAACTACCACGACGGGATCATGGTCGGCAACGGCCCGTTCAAGATGGCCGAGCCGTGGAAGCGCGGTCAGTTCATCAAGCTCGCCCGCAACGACTCGTACTTCGGTGGTCTGAACGGCCACACGGCCTACCTCGACGGTGTCGAGTTCAAGATCATCAAGGACGAAGTTGCCGCGCTCAACGTGTTCGAGTCCGGCGGATCCGATGTTTCGGTCATTCCGTCGGGCCGCTTTGCCGAGCTCACCAAGAAGTATGGCGATCGTGCGGCAAAGGCTCCGCAGCTCGTTGTTCAGTACTTCGCCTTCAACTGGGAAGACAAGAAGTGGGGCGGCTTCGACAACGCGAAGCTCCGGCAGGCCGTGTCGCTGGCCGTGAATCGCAAGCAGATCAACGATGCGATCTTCGACGGCAGCCGCAAGGAAGCGACCGGATTCACGCCTGTCGGTATTCCCGGCGTGAAGGCCGATTCCTACGGTCTCGACGCCACGCCGAACCTCGCAAAGGCCCGGGCACTCCTCAAGGAATGGGGCAAAGAGGTCCCAACGCTGAAGTTGAGGGTCGCCAACACGCCGGCCAACGTGAACATCGGCGCGATCATCAGGAACAACCTCAAAGAAATTGGCGTTGAAGTCGAACTCGATCCGGATCTCCCCACTGGCTACGGCGACCGGCTCAAGGAGAATCCGGGCCAGGCGTTCCGCATTGGCTGGGCGGCGGACTTCGTCGGCTACGACAACTTCATGTATCCGCTGCTCCATTCCAAGGCCATCGGGGGAGACAACCGCTCACGGTTCGGTCTCAAGGCCGTCGACGACCTGATCAATCAGGGCCGTCAGACTCCCGACGCCAACAAGCGGAACGCGCTGTACCAGCAGGCCGAGTCGATCGTGATGGACCAGGCCATCGTCGTTCCGCTCTATTGGAACAAATGGGCGAACCTGCTGTCGAAGAACGTCGACGCCTGGGTGCAGGGTCCCACTGCATTCGTCGATTACAACGAAGTGTCGATGAAGTAGTCGTCGTTCGAACGAGGGGAGCGGGGCACCTGGCTACTGGCCCGGCCCCGCTCTTCTCGCGTTCTGGGTCCTGATTCCATCCAGTAGGGGCAACCGCATGGGCACGTACATTTTGCGACGTCTGTTCCAGTCGTTCCTCACCATCTGGGGAGCGGTCACGCTGCTCTTCTTCCTCTTCTGGGTCATTCCAGGAGACCTGGCCTCGACGCAGGGCGATACCGCCCGCGCGCTCACCGACGCCGTCAAGGCCAACCTCGACCGTCTCTACGGCTACGACGATCCCCTGTACATGCAGTATCTGAAAAGTCTCCGTCGACTGGTCACGTTGGACTTCGGGAACTCCGCCACCAACCGCGACATCGGCGAGATGCTCAAGGAGGCGATAGGCGCGAGCGCCCGATTGTCGTTCTGGGGGATTCTCGTCTATACGATCGGCGGCATCGTGATGGGCGTGTTTGCTGCCGTGCACCGCAACGGCATCTTCGATCGGCTTTCGGGATTCTTCACCATCGTGCTCAATGCCCTTCCTCCCTTCGTGATGGGCATCGCGTTGCAAATTGCCTTCGGGGTGATTCCTTTTCAAAAGAATTGGCCTCAATGGACACGATTCCCTGTCCAGTGGGACCAGTCGGCGATGAGGTGGTTCGCCGGGGTCTTCCCGACCGGGAACACCTGGAAGTACTTGCTACTGCCTGTCGTCACCATCGCTTCGGTCGAATTGGCGAGCATGGCCAGAGGTTCCCGCACCGTCATGCTCGAAGTTCTGCGCGCCGACTACTTGCGGACGGCCCGAGCGAAGGGCCTCGGATCGGGAAAAGTGATCTTCAAGCACGGTCTTCGCAATGCCATGATCCCGATCATCACTATGGTTGGAGTGGCGATCCCCAACACGTTCGGATATGCGATCCTGACAGAGACGGTGTGGAATATCCCAGGACTTGGCGGGAGCATTTCACAGGCCGTTCAGTCTCAAGACTCGGCAACGACGCTCGCCTTCGTGAGCGTCATCGTGATCATGACGGTCACCGTCACGCTGCTCGTCGACATCTCCTACGGCCTCTTCGATCCGAGAGTGAAGGTCGAAGGATGACCCTCGTCGTTCCACCGCTCGAGTCGCCCATGCCCGACTCGGAATTTGACGGAGCGGCCGAGACGTTCTGGGCGGACGTACGGCGAAGGTTCCTCCGTAACAAGGTGGCGATGTTCTGCCTGTTGGTGGTGACCGGCATCATGATCGTCGGGATCTTCGCCGATGGGATCGCCCCGTACGGGTACGACGACCAGTTCGTCGGAGGGCTCCGGGAGTCCCCGAGCTCGAAATTCCTCCTCGGAACGGATCAGCTCGGCCGGGACCTGTTTTCGCGCATCGTGTTCGGCGCCCGCCTATCGATCATGATCGCGCTCGGGACGGTCGTTTTCAGCACGATTTTGCAAATGCTTGTTGGCGGCATTGCTGGTTGGCGCGGAGGCTGGTTCGACACCATCGCGATGCGGATTTGCGATGCGATGATGGCCATTCCCTACATTGCGATTGCTTTCGCCGGACTCACGATCTTCACGTTCCTTCGTGGTTCGTTGTCCTTCATGGAGTCGATCATCTTCGTGGTCGTCATCTCCGTGATCAGGCAGATCCCCACCGGTGCTCGCCAGATGCGTGCGCTTGTCATCCAATACAAGGGACAGGACTACATCGAGGCTGCCCGCGCCGTCGGGTGTTCCGAACCGCAGATCGTGATCCGGCATTTGGTGCCGAATATCGCCCCCCAGTTCATCGCCGGTCTCGGACAATCGGTCGGTGTCGCGATCATCAACGAATCCGCATATTCCTTCCTGGGGGTCGGGGTGCAGGAGCCACAGCCGTCGTGGGGGCTGTTGCTCGCTGGGGCTCGAGGCGAGTTGACCAGTCACCCCCACCTGTTCTGGGCGCCGGCGATCTGCTTTGCGGTCACGATCACGGCGTTCCTGTTCGTGACCGAAGGCCTGCGTGATGCCACCGACCCGAAGCTGCGCGGTGCGTGACGGGTTCACCGCGCCCGGTGGGGGTCGTCGAAACCGAGTTGACAGACGGTTCACACCGCTATCCCTGACCCGACCTGCCCGGTTGCTACGCTTTGACCTTCGCCCTTCACCTGGAGAACCGCTGTGTACCTGACCCTTCCGCTTGTGATCCTCTATGTGCTCTCGTCGATCGCACTCGTCGTGCTCGTGTTGCTCCATAGCGGAAAGGGCGGAGGTCTGTCAGACATGTTCGGTGGAGGCATGGGCGCAGCTGCTGCGGGCTCGACGGTCGTCGAGCGGAACCTGACCCGGATGACCGTCCTCGTGTCGCTCGTCTGGATCTTCCTCACCGTCGCGCTCGCCGTCAGGCTCTAGGGACACCCGCCCCTTCTGTCAGTACCGTCTGCGCTTGACCCGCGCGGGCAAACCTCCGGACGAGTCCGGAGTATCCCTTACAACCCAACACCCGGAGGACTTCTCCCTTGCGTACTCGCCATTCTCTTGCGATCGGTGTGACGGCGCTCGCTGTTCTCGCCGGCGTCGTCCCCACCGCCACCGCGGCCACCAAGAAGCCCAAGCAGGTCTTCATCGACCTGCAGAACTTCGCTGCCGGCGAGCCCGATCACATCGATCCGGGCCTCACTTCGACGCTGACCGGCGCACAAGTCGCCGTGCTGATGTTCGACTCGCTGACCGACACCGATGTCAACGGCACCCTGGTGCCTGCCGCAGCCACGAAGTGGACCACTGCCGACAGTGGCAAGACCTGGGTCTTCACCGTTCGCAAGCACAAGTTCTCGAATGGCGAGGCGGTCACTCCTTCCGCCTTTGTCCGCGGATGGATCCGGGCGACGGACTCCAAGTTGGCCTCGGAAGTGGCGTACCACAGCTACATCATCGACGGCTTCCAGGCCTGGAACGAGGGTAAGGGCCCGGCGCCCACCAGCGTCGTCGCCGATGACAAGAAGATGACCCTCACGGTCACGCTGACCACGCCGTTCCTCGGCTTCCCCGCCATCGCCTCCCACCCGGTGTTCTCCCCGATCCCGAAGAGCATGGCCACGGCCGACGCCAAAGCCGAAGAGAAGGGCACCACCCTGATCGGCAACGGCGCCTACAAGCTGAAGCAGGCCATCTCCAAGCAGGCCGGCGGTCAGGTCACCCTTGTGCGCAATCCGAACTTCTACGGCAAGAAGGGCACGCTCGACGAGATCCAGTTCAAGATCACCAAGGACGTCAACGCCGCGTACAACCTCTTTGAGTCGGGCCAGGGTCTCTCGGCCTCGGTGCCGGCCGGCCGCTACAAAGAAGCCGCCGCCAAGTATGGCGAAGCAGGACTGGGCACCGTCCTCGGCACCGATTACTGGGGCTTCAACTGGGAGGACCCGATCGTGGGCGGCCCGAAGAACGTGCTTCTCCGCAAGGCCATCGTCCAGGCGATCGACAAGGCGCAGATCTCCGAGCAGATCTATCAGGGTCAGCGCAAGCCGACCGACCAACTGGTGCCGAAGGGCATCCCGGGCTACCGCGCCGGACTCGGCCTCGGTGTCGCCCGCAACGTGGAGGGCGCCAAGAGGGACTTTGCCGCATGGCAGGCCGCCGGCGGCAAGCTCGATCAACCCCTTCGGTTCAGCTACAACGAAGGAGCGAACTGGGACAAGGTCGCCACGATCATGGTCGGCAACCTGAAGGACGCCGGCATCGACGCCAAGCTCGATCCGTTCCCGGCTGACGGCACGTACTTCTCGAAGATGCGCAAGGGTGGTGGACAGATCATCCGTGCCGGTTGGTTCGCTGACTATGTTCTGTACGACAACTTCATGTTCCCGCTGCTGCACAAAGCGTCGATCGACGGCGACAACCTGGCGCGATACAACAGCGATGCCTTCTCGGGAATCGTCGACAAGGCCCGTGGCACTGCTGATCTGACAACTGCTGCGAGCTCCTATAGCGATGCCGAAAAGTTGGCCCTCAGCACCGATGTCGTCATCGTGCCGACGGTGAATCGCGCCAACAACTCGGTGTTCTCTCCGAAGGTGCAGAACGTGAAGTCCACGCCCCTGGGATTCTTCAACTACGAGCAGTTCGTGATCACCGCGTGACGAACGCCTGACGATGCGTGACGGGGGCCCTCAAGGGTCCCCGTCACGTGTTTTTCGGTTCACCTCGACCTCATGGGCTCGTACCTTCTCAAGCGTTTTGCGTTCACGGTTTTCGTCGCCTGGGCGGCGCTGACGATCATGTTCCTGCTCCTCGTCGCCATGCCCGGCGACGCCGTCACGGCGAAGTCCGGAGAGAAGGCACTCGGTGCGGGAATCGAGAACAACATCCGGGTGAAGTACGGACTCGACAAGCCGCTGATTGTCCAGTACGGCAAGTTCTTCGGCAATCTTGTCCAGGGCGACCTGGGATATTCGATCAAGAACGACCGGTCGGTGAACACCGACTTCAAGGAAACGTTCAAGACGAGCGGTCGCCTCCTGATCTGGGGCGGCATTGTGCAGATTGGCGGATCGCTCTTGCTGGGCTTCATCTCAGCAGCGCGCAAGGGGTCGTTACTCGATTCCGCCACCACAGTGATCAGTATCGGCACCCAGGCTGTTCCGGTTTTCGTCACCGGACTCTTGGCGCAGGTGTTCTTCGGCGTGTTCCCGACCCAGCGAGGCTGGGACTGGTTGAGCTTCAATCGTTTCTGGCCCGAGAAGTGGTATCTAGGCGTGATCCCGAACGGCGGCTGGAAAGGCATCGTCCTGCCGGCCATCGTCGTTGGCGTCGTGCAGATGGCCTTCCTCGCTCGACTGCTTCGTAGTTCGATGCTCGAAGTGCTGCGCGCTGACTATCTGCGTACTGCCTTTGCCAAGGGCCTGCCGCGGTCGCGCGTGCTGATCAAGCACGCGTTGCGCAACGCCCTGATTCCCTATGTCACGGCGGCGAGCTTCGCATTGGTCGAAATCTTCGGCATCGCCGTACAGACAGAGACTGTCTTCGGGCTCTACGGCATCGGGTCCAAGGTGGCCGAGGCCGCTCTCATCCAGGACGCGCCCGTGGTTCTTGGACTGTCGGCCATCGTGATCATCAGTGCCGCACTCGTCTCGCTGCTGGTCGACATCAGCTACTCGTTCCTTGACCCGCGGATCCGTGTCGGAGAGAAGGCGGCAACATGACAGCACTACTGCCGCTGGCCGTCGACACCGTCCTGGTCACCACGGAGCAGGTCGGCTACTGGGAAGACGTGCGCCGCCGGTTCTTCCGGAACAAACTGGCGATCGCCGCATTGACTGTGCTTGTTCTGCTGATCCTGTTGGCGATCATCGGACCGATCGTGGCCAAGGGCGACTACACCACCGGGCGCCTCGGCTTCGAGTTGAAGCGTCCCGGTGATCGTCGTTGGATCCTCGGAACGGACAGTCTCGGCCGCGACCTGTTCAAGCGTGTGGTGCGCGGGATCGGTATCTCACTTGCCCTGGCGGCCGGCGTCACGATTGCCACCACCGTTCTCGGAATGATCCTGGGCGGGCTCGCCGGCTACATCGGAGGGTTTCTCGACACCGTGGTGAGTCGCACGATCGACGCGGTCTACGCCATTCCCTACGTGCTGATCGGTATCTCGATCATCGCCATCTTCGGCCGGAGCTTCTGGACGCTGCTCGGTTCGCTGGTGGCGGTGGGATGGTTGTCCACAGCGCGGCTTTTCCGCGCCGCGGTGTTGCAGATACGCGGGCAGGACTTCATCGAAGCAGCCCGAGCGACGGGTGCGGATACGAAACGAATATTGCTCAATCATGTGGTGCCGAATGCCCTGCCGCCGGTGATCGTGTCGATCGCGTTCTCCATCGCTGGATCGATCCTGGCGGAGTCGATCTATTCGTTCCTGGCGATTGGCTTCACCGAGCCTCGACCGGCGCTCGGCGTGATGCTGCTCGATGCCCGTAAATCCGGTTTTGAGGTGTCGCCGCACATCTTGTTCGTGCCGGCGGTCGTACTCATTCTGCTCACTCTGTCCATCGCCATCATCGGCGATGCGCTGCGAGACGCGCTCGACCCAAAACTGCGAGGAGCCGGCTGATGGCCGCTGGAAACGAACCACTGCTTCAGGTCAAAGATCTGCGCACGTACTTTCATACCGAGAGCGGTGTGGTGAAGGCCGTCGATGGTGTGTCGTTCGACGTACGTGCCGGGGAAGTTGTGGGGATCGTCGGTGAGTCTGGGTCGGGAAAGTCCGTCACGGCGATGACGATCCTCGGCCTGTTGCCGGTGCCACCGGCGAAGATCGAGAGCGGTCAGATCCTGTGGAAGGGCAAGGACCTCCTCACCACGAGCGAAAAGGATCTTCGCAAGATCCGTGGTGGTCAAATCGCCATGATCTTCCAAGATCCGATGTCATCGCTCAATCCTGTGTACACGATCGGCAATCAGATCGAGGAGATGATCGCCACCCACCAGGATCTGTCCAAGAGGCAGGTGAAAGAGCGGGCGATCGAGATGCTCGATCTCGTCGGCATCCCGAAGCCGAGGGATCGGGTGAAGGACTACCCCCACCAGTTCTCCGGTGGCATGCGCCAGCGTGCGATGATCGCCATGGCGTTGGCATGCGAGCCCGAGTTGTTGATCTGTGACGAGCCAACCACGGCGCTCGACGTGACCGTGCAGGCCCAGGTGCTCGAGGTGATCGAAAGCTCGGCCAAGCAACTCGGTGCGGCGATCCTCCTCATCACGCACGACCTAGGCGTCGTCGCTGGGATGACCGATCGCGTACTCGTCATGTACGGCGGTCAGATCGTCGAGTCGGCCCACGTCGACGACCTGTACTACTCGCCGCGAATGCCGTACACGTGGGGTCTTCTTGGTTCGATCCCACGGGTTGACGATTCTGCCGATCGTCGGCTCACTCCGATTCCCGGCGCTCCACCGCTCATGTCGCGTCCGCCGGCGGGTTGCCGGTTCTCGCCGCGGTGCGTGTTCGCCGTCCCGGGCTTGTGCGATGCAGCTGTCCCCGAACTCGTCGCTGTGCACGATGCCGGTGAGGATCATGAGGCTCGGTGCGCTCGCCTTGGTGAGGCAGGGTTCGCCGAGAACGCCGCGGTCTTCGTGGGAGGCCTGGCATGAACGTCGACGCCACTCCGCTGCTGGAGATCACCAACCTGGTCAAGCACTTCCCGATCCAGCGCGGGTTGCTGAAGCGAACCGTTGGGCATGTGAAGGCCGTCGACGGGGTGTCCTACAGCGTGGCTGCGGGGGAGACCTTCGGTCTCGTCGGTGAGTCCGGCTGCGGGAAGTCGACCACGGCGCGCCTCGTGCTGCGCCTCCTGGAACCGTCGTCGGGAACGATCCGATTCGACGGGCAGGACATCTCGGCGGGCATCGAGGTCGACACGAAGGCGCTTCGGAAGAAACTGCAAATCGTCTTCCAGGACCCTTATGCATCGCTGAACCCTCGCATGACGGTTCGCCAGATCATCGCCGAGCCGATGACCGTGCAGGGTGTCCCGAAGGACGAAGCGAATGCTCGGGTCGACGATCTGCTAGCCACATGCGGGCTCGCTCGCGAGCACGGCGCCCGATATCCCCACGAGTTCTCCGGTGGTCAGCGTCAACGTGTTGGTGTGGCGCGCGCGCTGGCCAACAAGCCGAAGCTGGTCTTCCTCGACGAGCCCGTCTCAGCGCTCGATGTGTCGATCCAGGCCCAGATCGTGAACCTGCTCGACGACCTGCAGGACCAGATGGGCCTTACCTACGTGTTCATCGCCCACGACCTGTCCGTCGTGTCGCACATCTCCGATCGCATCGCCGTCATGTACCTCGGCAAGATCGTGGAGTCCGGCACCAAGAATGAGGTGTTTGGTGCCCCATCGCATCCGTACACCAAGGCGCTGCTGTCAGCCGTGCCGTTGCCCGATCCCCGGGCCGAGCGCGCCCGCAAGCGCGAGCGCATCGTGCTGCACGGCGACATCCCCTCGGCGGCGGATCCGCCATCGGGCTGTCGGTTTCGGACCCGGTGTTGGAAGGCGACGGAGCTGTGCGCCAATGAGGAACCGGCGCTCATCGACCGCGGTGGCGGACATCCCGTTGCCTGTCACTTCCCCGAGCAGTGAGCGGCGTCAGCCGATCTGCACTCGTTCTCCACGACGGCGCCTCGCTGTCGTACCTCACCACCGGAATGCCGTCGGATGATCCGGTCCTGCTGATCCACGGGAGCACCGAGACCGCCGAGTCGGATTGGTTCGTCCACAGCCCGATCGGATCACGCCTGGCCCAACTCGGCTACTTCGTGATCGCCCGGATTGCCGCGCCCATGGCCGCTCCACTGCGTCGCGCGATGATCTCGGTCGGCTCGTGTACTCGTTCGAACAGATGGCCGCCGACGGCGCCGAGTTGCTACGCGCTCCTGCCGCACATCGGGCCGCTCCTGCCGCACATCGGCCCCAAAACGACCGCTCGGACAGAAAATCGCCTGATGTGCGGTGTAACGGCCACCATCTGCGGCGCCATCGTCGACGGAGCGCAGCATTAAGCGAAAGGCGTAGACCGGGCACAGAACGAAGAGAAGCAGGGCGGGTGGGCGCGCTATGCTTGAGGCTCCCTTCGGGGGACCACGTCGAAGTGGCGAAATGGCAGACGCACCAGCTTGAGGGGCTGGCGCCCTTTAGGGCATGGGGGTTCAAGTCCCCCCTTCGACACCAGTTTTGGGCGGCATTTCCGCAGGTCAGAGACGTGCCAGGGTTGTGGATAACTCGGCCAGCGGGCCATTTGTCAGCAATTTGTCATCATTTGCTATCTGTACAGTTGGACGATGGCGAATCAAACTGACCTAGTTCTGCGATTCGCGGGCTCTCTTGTCGAGCAGTTGGGAGCCCAGCTCTACCCGAGCGCGACGGCGACAGTCGCAGAACTGATCTCGAATGCGTGGGATGCAGACGCCCGGAACGTATGGGTAACGATTCCCTTCGGAACGGCGTGGACTACGAGCAGCAAAATCGTGGTTTTGGACGACGGGCACGGAATGACACGAACCGAGGCTCGCGAGTGCTACCTCATCGTGGGGAGGAAGCGAAGAGTGCTTCTGGGCGATCGCTCACGCGGCGGCAGAAAGGTTCATGGCCGGAAAGGCATCGGGAAGCTTGCCGCATTCGGGACCGCAGGACTACTGGACCTCACTTCGAAACACGGCGACGAACTGTTTGGGTTCCGACTCAACTACGAAAAGATCCGCAAGCTCACCCCTGATCAGGACTATCCCGTGGAAGAGC
>JANOJN010000099.1:0-48312 GCA_031418775.1 Acidimicrobiia bacterium | reverse complement strand
AGCGCCGCCTGATCCGATGCCCCGTACTGGGTCAGCCCGGGGAGCACGACCTGGCCGACCACCTGGAATCGGGCGGCCGACCCCGACGACCGGGTGACGCGGATCGAGTCGCCCACGCTGAGGTGCTCGGCCCGCAGCGTGGTGACACCGAGCGCGACTTCGGTCGGGCCGTTTGGCACCCGCCCTCTCACCACCGTCGGAGCGGCCGTCATGCCCTTGCGGAACGCGATCCCGTACGCGGGAACGATCCCCGAGGTCAGCCCGACCTGCCCGTTGAAGAGCTGCGACCAGCCCTCCACCGCACGGTCGTCGTCGAGGACCTGGGGCAGCATCCGCTCGTTGGCAACCACGATGTCCGGAGCGTCGTCGTTCGTTGCGACCATCGCATCGAACGCGAACCCGTACGCTCGGGGCGTCCCCACGAACTGGTCGAGGCTGGCCGCGAACGTCAGCGACGCGATCACGGCCACGAGACCCGTGATCGCGGTCACGAGCGTGGACCGCGTCGGCACGGCTGTCCGGCCGTGACCGGGTTCGAGGGCCATCGCCACGCCCACGTTGACGGACGGGCTGGTCACGATCGAACGGAGCATGCCGATCAGTACCGAGGGCCGCTGGGTCGCACCGGCAACGCGCCGGGCCCGCAGGGTCGCGATCAGCGAAGACCCACCGACGAGGAGCGCGAGACCCAACGCCCCGGGGCCGAGTACCACCCAGTCGAGGGCGAGGCCCGGCTTCGGCTCCACGCCCCGGGCCACCCCGACCGGCGTGAGTCCCGACCCGGACGCTGCCACTGCCAACGCCAGCACGACGCCGCTCACGACAACCGCAACCAGCCGGAACCAGTCAGGGGCACGGCGCTCCCTCGGTGTCATTCCCATCGCCGCCAGCGTGCGGTCATCATCGGCCCGGATACCCGCTCGGCGCCCGAGCGTCTGGCCTATGGCCAGCATCGCCCCCGCGGTCAGGACGGCGGCAAATGCAAGCAGCGCGACGACCTGCGGCAGCACCGCCCGGTGCACCGTCGCACGATCGGACGCGAGGGTCTGGAAGTCGATCACGGCGCCCGCCGGAGCATTGCGCTTCACCCGCTGGATGAACGCATCGGTCGCCGCCGTCCCGCCCGACAGCCGCACGGTGAAGGCGGAGAACGCCGGACGGGTGCCGTACTTCTCCAGGAACCCCGTCGTGAGCAGCATCGTGGACAGCTGGGCGCCGGGGACGACGTCGCCCGTTGTCACCCCGATGCCGACGAGGCGAAGGTGCGCGGCCTTCCCGAGCTTCCCGGCCCGGACAGCCTCGCCGAACTGTGCCTCCGTCATGTCCGCGCGGATCTCGTCAGGGGAGATGGCGACAACGTCGATCGTGTCCCCCACTCGGAGCCCGGTCGCCTTGGCTGCCCCGGGGTTGGCGAACAGCTCGTCGGGACGGGACTGGTCGGGCAGCCGGCCTTTCCGCGCCACGGGTCGGTCGACGTCGCGGAACCAGCTGTGGTCCCCGCCGGCGAGCCAGGCCACGTCCGCGAAAGGATCCGTCCGACCGACCGGGATGACGATGAGCCCATGGGCCGCCGACACCGCTTCGACGCCGGGGAGCTTGCGGAGCCGTTCAGGCGGCGCCGCGGCGGGATCCTCGGGGTTCACGAGAACAGTCGACGTGAGGGTGGCGCGCTCGAGCCGTTCGAACGCGCTCGCGGTGCGCCTTGCGCCCGCCACTGCGAGGATGGCGAGCCCGCCGACGAGGCCCAGCAGGACGGATGCGGCAATGACGAAGCGCCACCCGCCGCGGCGCAGTTCGGCGCGAAAGAGATAGCGCGCGGCGTTCACACCACGTTCCCGGATCGCCGAGACTCGGTGCGCTCAGGGTGTCGGGCGACGATCGAAGCAATCGATGCCCTGGCCGGCAGGTCGATCATCGCGACCTCCGCAGCATTGCCGTGGGGAGCGCCACGTCGAGCAACACACACACCGTCGCCAGAAGATCCGCTGTTGGCTTGCGAAGCGTGGTCCAGGTGTCGACCTCCCCCGCTATGCCGACGATGAACAGAATCGCCAGCCTCCGAACGATGTCGCTGCGGTGGCGTAGGCCAGCGACCACAAGTGCCACCAACATCAGGGGCGGGGCGCTGAGCGGTGTCCCAACCGTCAAGGCCTGTTGCCGAGGCGTGCCGGGAAGGTTGACGCCGGCGAAACGTGCCGGTCGATCCCTGTCGACGGCATGAACGGCTCCGACGACGGCGACCGCCAGGTACGACGAGTCGATGGAGCGCATGGTGGCATCTTCGCCGCATTGGCGACCCGAGCGAAAGGGTGCTGGCACGCACCGGGGTGTGGTGGCATCACCATGGCCGGTCTCGTCGGGAAGCCCGGACAATGGCTGCATGCGAATCGACCAACTGTCGACCGCAAAACACCTGTGCGGCATTCGAGCTCAGGTCAACAACCCATCCAACAGACGGAGCTCCCATGCACCCCACAACCACGCGTGCCCGACAGGGCCGAATTGCCCTGTCGCTACTTCTCGGCTTCACGCTTCTTGCGCCCATTGCGGTGTCCGGCGCACCGGCAACCGCTGCCGGAGCACCGACCAAGATCGCTGTCAAGTTCGACGGAAAGACGAAAAAGCTGACCGGCTTTCCCGCCACAGTTCCGGGTGGACTGACGACAATCTCGCTCACCGGCGGCAGCTACGGCGTAAGCCTGCAGCTAGCTCGGCTCACAAGCAGCCGGACCGACGCCGAGATCGAAAAGAACGTCAACTCCGAAGACGGTCCGCCCCCTTGGGTGACGCTCCAGGGTGGAACGGCAGGTGGGGCGCGGGCGGGCGTTACGCGGACCGCAACCGTGAACCTCGAGGGCGGCAACTACATCTGGGTCGTGTTCTCCGACGGCGGGGAACTCGACAAGACCGCGCCGTGGGCCAGGTTCAGCGTGACCGGCTCGAAGTCCCCGACACAGCCTTCAGGACCGAAGGCCTCGGTCCGGACCCTGGAGTACGGCTTCGACGTTTCCGGCCTGGTCGCGGGCAAGAACAGCGTGGTCTATAGCAACGGCGGCAAGGAATGGCACCACGTGGCTATGCAGAAGCTCATGCCTGGCAAGACGCTGGCCGACTTCCAGAAGGCCCTGGCGGCACCTGAGAACGGCCCGCCCCCGGTTGGTTTGACCGATGACAAAGCATCGGCTCAGCTTCCGGTACTCAGCCCGGGGTTGACCGAGGTGGCCGACTTCACTCTGACCAAGGGTACGTACGTGTTCGTCTGCTTCATGCCCGACGCAGCCGGAAAACCTCACTTCATGGACGGCATGGTCCGGGAGGTCAAAATCACCTGAGCGCAGGAGCATCGCTGACCCGCCGGCCATGATGGTCTCGAAGGCGTTCGCCCATCATTGCGACCTCCGCATTGGCGACCCGAGCGAAAAAGGGTGCTGGTGCGCACCAGGGTGTGGTGCCATCACCCGGAATGGGGTGGCCGGCATCCTCGGTTAGCTTGTCGCCGGTTGGATTGTCGCTACTTGCCGGTGATGGCATTCGTTGTTACATTTCGTAACAATGCTCGGCGTACAGGCCGGGCGGGAGAGGAACCCATGCCCGTTTCCGATACCTACGCCGGCCCACGACGCATCCTTGATGCCGACAGCCACGTGATGGAGTTGCCCGGATGGCTCGCCCAGTTCGCCGACGCGCGGACCCGTGAGCTCTTGCGCCCTTTGGAGCTCGGCAAAGCGGGCGCCATGGCTGACAAGGCCGTGGCAGCGGCGGATGCACGACGCCGCGCGGGGACCACCGTCGACGAGGAGACCCTCAGTTCCGAACTTATGGGATTGAAGGGATGGTACGCGCACGGATCATCCGACGGTGAGGACCGCAAACGCGTCATGGACCATCTGGGCTTCGAGGCACAGCTCGTGTTCCCGACGTTCGCCCCCGTCCAGTTCATCGGAACTGACCGCGAACTCCTCCACGGTGGCTCGCGCGCCCTCAACCGCGCGATGGCGGACTTCTGCGGCTCCGATCGTCGGCTGCTCGCGGTCGCGTATGTGCCGTGGACCGACCCGGCGGAAATGGTCTCGATCGCCGAAGAAGCAATCGAGCTCGGGTGCGGAGCGATCATGGTTCCATCGGACCCCGGCGTCCTCGGTCCCTCGCACGCCGCCCACGATCCCCTTTGGGCGCTCCTCGAGGAGCGGGGAGTGCCGGTCGTGACCCACATCGGCGGTGGCGGCAGGTCACTCAAGCCGGCCTTCCACAACAACGGCATCAAGGTCACCGACTGGATCGGTGGTGGCGAGAACCTGCGGTCCAAGGACTTCCTGGCGATCCATGCGAACCCGTCGTACTTCTTCGGATGCTTGGTGATGGACGGCGTGCTCGAACGCTTTCCCGGTCTTCGCGGCGCTTCCGTGGAACAGGGTGCAACGTGGGTGCCGGGTTGGATGCGCCAACTCGACATCGCCCAGGCGACCTTCGCAAAGACCGAGCCCGTATTGCGGGGACTTCCGATGAAGCCGAGCGAGTACGTGCAGCGCCAACTTCGCTTCACCCCGTTCCCGACCGAAGACGTGGGTTGGATGATCGATCAGGCCGGCGACGATCTGTTCCTCTTCTCGTCGGACTACCCGCACCCCGAAGGCGGACGCAACCCAATCGGCCGCTTCGAGGCCAGCCTCGCCAATCACGCCGACGAGACCCGCGAGAAGTTCTACTACCGCAACATGGCGCATCTCATGGGTCGGGTGCTCGCCGCCTGATGGTGCGTGATGCTCCCGCTGAAGGCGTCCGCGCACCTCGCGTTGCCGCAGCAGATCGGCGGATGCAACTGCTCGATGTCGCCGCCGACGTCGTCTCGTCGGTCGGCGTTCGCGCGCTGACTCTCGATGCCGTGGCCGAGAAAGCCGGTGTGCACCGACCAGTCGTCTACCGCCACTTCGCCAACGTTGACCAGCTGCTGGCGGCCGTGGTCGACCGCGAACTCGGGAGATTGAGCCGGTCGACGGCCGAAGCAGTGGAGGGCGTCGAAGGTTTCGAACGGCGTCTCCGCTCAGCCGTCACCGCATGGATGGACCACTTTGCGAAGTCCTCGACACTCATGCATGCGGCACTCGTTCGACCGCCGACATCGTCGGAACTCCGGGCGAAGCGCCGCCAACAGAACAACGCCAGCATGACGTTCCTCACCGGCGAACTGCACGCCGCCGGCCTGACCGATGTCGACGCGGAAATCGCCGCAGCCCTTCTGCTCAACGGTCTCATGGGTGTCGTCGCCCTGTGGCGAGCGAAGCGGGTGACGAGACCGGTCGCCATCGACCGTTTCGTGGCAATCGCCATGGGCATCGTCGCCGCCCTGGGCCACGAGAAGTCATGAGACGTCAGCGGGCGTTACAGGACTCGAACCTGTGACCCCCGCCGCACAAAGGCTGGTTGTTCTTTTCGCTTCTGCCCCGACGTGCACCCGACGCCAACCCATCCGGTTGACACCCAACAGCACGACCCGCAACTGGAGCACGGAAGTGACCAACGAGTCCGAAGCGGGCATCAACCGTCATACAGCGCGGCCGCGCCTGACCTCCCACACAATGAGACGCTCTCCACGTTGGAGCGCCAGTACGATCCTCATGGCTGCCTGTCAGGGGTGTTGGCGGCCTGCGACTGGCGCGCAACCAGGACTCCGCCTCGCCCAACCCCCAACGTCAGCCGTGCGGAACGGCAATTTCAGCTTCGTGAGGTCGTGAGGGCATTCAGGTGACGGAGACGGGGAGCCACTACACGGCGGATCGTCTCGCGCCGGTGCGAGACGGGGGTGTGAACCACGTCTCCCCACAGCGCCCGGCCGACCATGAATCCAGAGCAGCCACCAGCGAGTGCCACGGACAACTGTTGCTCGTACCGTTCAAAGGTGCCGCCGCCCGACAGCAGCGCCCAGCGCACCGAGTTGTCCGTGCAGATTTCCGTGATTGCGCAGCACGCCGTTGCGGAGCGTGATGCATCGAGGCGGCCGTCGCCGGGAAAGGGGAACTTGAGCAGGCCAGGCCTCAACGGCGCGAATCGAGCGGCAGTTTCGACCACGAGTCGTGCGTGCTCCTCCGGATCGCTGACGCCCCAAAGCAACGGTTCGAGCACCAGTGGGACACCGGCTTCGGCACAACTTGCGAGCACGCTACCGGCGACGGCTTCTTGCGTCTCCGCCAGTTCTGAGCCGGGGCGATACGGGAGCAGGAGTTTGACCATCGACGCGCCCGCCTCGAGCGCCAGTCGCGGCGACCACCCAGGAAGAACTGACGTGACGGCTGTCGCCAGGTCATCGAGATAGCCCTGTGCCTCCAGCGCGGCAATCACGCCAACGTGATCCGGCACGAGGCCGGCGTCGAGCAGCTGCGGGATTGAGAACTCGGGTTCGAGCATCACGCCACTTACAAGATCGATGAGTGCACCCGTGATGTCGGCCTTCAATGCTGTGATCGACGTGCCGTCGGCGTAGCCCGCCTTGTCGGGCGCGTCGGAAGAAAGGAACTTCCGCATCGAGTCGCGATGGTCGATCGCGAGGACGCGAATCGAGCCGTCGGCATCGGAGATCGCGTCTAAGCCGACTCGACCGGACAACGCCTGCAGATTCGTACGCACGTGGACGGGTTCACCCCGCGGTCGGTCGCTCATTCGCGGACCACCGGCAACTCCCACGCGCCCGCCATCCAGTCCTCCTGGATCCAGGTGTACTCGCTGTGGAAGCACGGGGGCGTGGAACGGTCGTCACCTTCCAGATCTCCGGCCAGGTAATTGAGGAAATACAGGTGCGATGTGGGGCACGCCACCGTTGAGTGAAAGCCTTTCGTCACCAACACGGCGTCGCCGTCGAACGCCACGAACTGCTCGTCGAAACCCTCATCATCCCGCCAGTTTCGGTGCAACAGGAACCCGTTCGCAGGCTGCATCCTGAAGTAGTACACCTCTTCCAAGTACGGCGATCCGTCGCGGCCGTCGTGGCAATGCGGCGCCCACCCAGCCCACGTTCCCCGTGGCACGTAGACCTCATACAAAATGAGGTGCTCAGCTGGCAACGGCATGGCAAGAATGTGGTTCACCTGTCGATACGAGGTCCCGCCTCCTCGCAACTCACTTTTCATCTCACGGGGTTCGAACACTCTCACCGGATAGCGACCGACTGCGGGTGCAGAACCAATGGCGAACGTAAAGGGACCGCCATCCGCCGCCGCAGTTACCCGCACCGTCGTGAGCGGTGGCGCATAGACAACTCGCGGCATGTGAGTGAACACGCTCTCCCGATGCAATTGCGCGACGACAGAGCCGGCCGACACGCTCCCCGCCCCTTCGATCGGCACAATGGCGAGCTCGCGGTCTGGAAGCATGACTTCATGCACGGAGCCGGCGGGCAACTCCAATATCGCGAAGGCGGTGTCGCGCCAACCTGCCGACTCCGGAGTCACGTTGATTCGTGCCACGCCGTTCGTCGGACGAATGTGGTGGGGTTGGTCGCTCATGTCGAGCCTCCGAGTGATGGATCGGTGTGGGCCGCGTCGGCCGTGAAATCGTCATACTCGCTGCGGAAGCGATCGAGCAACTGACCGAGCGACAGCGCTGGACGGCGCAGGATTCGCTCGGTGCGCGGTGCGGTAATACTCGAATCATACGGGACGGGGTATCGATGCCCGTCGCCCCAGACCGGCGGGCCGGTGCGGATCAGCGACTCATCGAGTCCGAACACTCGGCACGCCGCGTGCGCCAACTCAACCCGTCCGACCGCATCGGCACCACAGCAATGAAACACTCCGGTAGCGCGCTCCACACCAATTTGCAGAATGCTGTCGGCGCAGTCGCTGGCCAACGACGGCGTGGCGACCATGTTGATGTTTGGGTCGGTCCAGACCGTGAATGGGAGGCCGGCTCGCAGGGCGTCGACGAGTGAGGCGACGAAGTAGCCGAAACCTGGGTCCTGCAGGCGTGGGGTCTGCGGTCTGGCGTAGTGCAAGCCATTCACCCCCGATACCCGGGCCACGGCCGCACCGTGCTCGAGCGCTACGACCTCGCTGGCAGCCTTCAGAAACCCGTAGATGTTCACCGGGTTCGGCGGCGTGTCTTCGTCGGCACCCGTCTGCGTGCCGTCGAACACCCAGTCCGTAGATACCAGCACCATCGGGATTTCATCTCGTTCGGCAGCTTTCGCAATGATTCGAGTCGACGAAACGTAGGTGTCCCACCCACGACGACGGTCGGCGTACAACAGAGCGAGGTCATTGAGGACCGCACAGTGGATCAACACGTCCGGTCGGACGATATCGATGCTTGCGAGAACGTCGCGTTCGTTGGCCATGTCGACCTGTTGCATCGAATAGCTGTGTGCACCGACTGGTTGGAACGAGTGGATCGTGGTGCTGACATCGTGGCCGGCTCGTACCGCCGCCCGTACGATGTTGCTTCCCACAAAACCGGTGCCACCGGTCATCCACACTCGCATTTTCAGGTCTCCGTGCTCGCGACGCGGACGGCGGGAGAGGCGATGCCAGGATCGGTTGCCGTGACAAGCGCCGTTACCTCGTCGAGAGTCGGCATGTCGTCGGCACACATCAATCGCGACGCGACGATCGCTCCTGCAGCGTTCGCAAACCGAGCGCAAGTTGGCAGATCCCAGCCGGCAAGCAATCCATGGCAGAGAGCCGCACCGAACGCATCCCCCGCACCAACACCGCTGACCACCTCGACATGGATCGGGGCAACACGAGCACGGGTTCCGCCACGGTCGCCGACCAGGACACCATCGGCGCCTAGTTTCACAACGGCAGCGTCGAGGCCCAGCGACAGAAGACGTTCAATTGCGAGATCTGGATCCGACGTGCCGACCGCGATCTCGCACTCGGCTCGGTTGCCGATCACGATGCTGAAGCGGTCGAGCAGCGGCGCGATTGCGGCAGTCGCCTCGGCGGGCGAAGACCAGAACATCGGGCGCCAGTCAAGGTCGAGGACCGTGTGCCGAACTGCGCCCGCTGCCGCCTTCGAGCGGCCGCGAATTGCCAAGACATCGTGCATCGCCGTGCGACAGGGCTCGTAGGCCAAGTTACACGCCGCCATCCATACGATTGGCACGGCGGAGACAACCTGCGAGTCGAGATCCCCGATCGTAATATTCATGTCGGGAGCTCGCGGCTCTCGATAGAAAACGACGCGGGGTTCCTCGGGCGGGTCAAGCATCACGAAGGCGAGCGGCGTCTTCAGAGTCGGGTCGCTCGATACGAAACGCGTGTCGACCCCGAACGTAGCGCTCAACGCAAAGCGCACATAGGAACCGAACTCGTCGTTGCCGACCTTCGTACAGACTGCGGCTCTCCGACCCAGTCGAGCGGCGGCAACGGCAACATTGGTAGTGGTTCCTCCGATCGACTTGCGGAACGACACCACTCCCGTCGCGTCGACGTTGGTCTGCTCGGCATACAGATCAACCGACACGCGCCCGATGGTGAGGATCTCAATCGCCGCGCCGACCTGCTCGGGTCCTACCGGCACGCTGATCAACGATCCCATCGCTGGAGTTGCTTGCCCTTTTGCATCGCAGCATGAGCTTCTACGACCTCGACACGCTCGCTGACCTCGGGCACACCGACCTCCCAGAAACCACCGCCTTCGGTCCAGGAATACGCGTCGGTAGACATCGAGATCACCGTTGTGTTCGTATTCTTGCGCGCCCTCAGCAACGCGGCTTTCAAAGCCGGGATTGACCCGATGGCTTCGACCGTAGCGCCCATTGAGGCGGCGTGCCCGGCAAAGTCGACCAACAACGGAGCCACCACATTCGAGTCGGCGATGAAGTTGTTGAAGCTCTCGCCGCCTTGGTTGCGCTGAAGCCGATCGATGACAGCGAAACCTCCGTTGTCGCACACGATGACGGTCATCTTGTGACCCGAGAGCACCGACGAGTAGATGTCGCTATTCATCATCAGATACGACCCGTCGCCCACGAACACGTACACCTCGCCGTCCGGTGCGATTTGGCGACGGGCCATCGCGGCACCCCAACCGCCCGAGATCTCATAACCCATGCACGAAAAGCCATACTCGCAATCGAAGGTGGCAGGGGCGAGCGACCTCCACCCGTTGTTGAGCTCTCCCGGCAGCCCGCCGGCCGCGGTGAGCGCATAGTCGTCTTTGGTAGCTTGTTCGGCCACGGCGGCCACAACCTGCGCATAGCTGGGGCGACCGGAACCCGTTTCCGCCGCGGGGTTCCCGATGGTCGAGATGTAGTCCCAGTACTCCGAGACCTCACGACCGACCCGTTGCGACCACCCTAACGGCGCCTGATACGAATCACAACGTTCGCTTAGTTCTCTCAACGACTCCCGCGCGTCGCCAACCACGCCGACGCTGCGGTGCTTCGTTGCATCGAAACGGCTGCTGTTGATAGCTACGATCCGAGCCGCAGCACCAAACAGCGTCCACGACCCCGTCGTGAAGTCTTGCAGGCGCGTGCCCACTGCCAGCACGACATCGGCATCATTGGCGAGCCGGTTCGCGACCTCGCATCCGGTCACACCGATTGGACCCGCGTACATCGGATGATCGTGAAGCACCGAGGACTTGCCCGCCACGGTTTCCACCACCGGGATGTCGTGCTTCGAAGCAAATCTCGCGAGCTCGTCTTCGGCGACGGAGTAGTGGACGCCACCTCCGGCGATGATGATGGGACGCTGTGCACCGAGCAACACAGCAGCAGCAGCTTCAAGTTGGTCGACCGATGCGCGAGGCCGCGCGATCGAATGCACGACCGGTTCGAAGAACGACGTTGGAACATCGATGGCCAGAGGCTGAATATCTTGTGGAAGGCCGATGAACGCCGGGCCGCATGTTGCTGGATCGAGCATCGTTTGCACGGCCAACGGAAGGGAGCTCAGAACTTGCGAAGGCGTGGTGATTCGGTCCCAGTAGCGAACGACCGACCGGAACGCATCGTTCACCGTCGTCGAAGGGCTGCCATCATGTTCGACCTGTTGGAGCACGGGATCGGGCAGGCGCGACTGGAAGGTGTCGCCTGCAAGGAGCAGCAACGGAAGGCGATTCGCCATGGCAACCGCTGCAGCCGTGACCATGTTCGTGGCACCTGGACCGACCGAAGATGTAGCGATCATGATCTGGCGGCGTCGCATCGCCTTTGCGTAGGCAACGGCGGCGAGAGCCATCCCCTGCTCGTTCTGTCCGCGCCAGGTGGTGATTCGGTCGCGGCGTCGCTCCAGCGAGTGTCCGAGGCACGTGACGTTGCCGTGGCCGAAGATCGCAAACACGCCAGGGAAGAGGGGGAATTCAACACCGTTGATGATCGTGCGTTGTGCGACGAGGTACTCGACGATCGCGTCGGTCACCGTCATCCGCACGGTAGGAGCGCTCATCATTGTTCGAGACCTCGCCAACAACGTGTTTCCTCGTTGACTGCCACGGTCAGTCCTCTCGCAGGTTGACAACATCGTGCCAACGCCCGGAGCGCCATGACTCGAGGACCGCATGTTGCACGCTCACGTAGTCGAGTGCTTCGGTGAATCCGGGAGTGTGGTTGCGACCAGCAGCAATTGATTCGAGGAATTCGTGGTCTTCGATGCAGACCAAGTCCTCGAAGCCGATCGCATTTGCGCTCCCGGGCACGAAGTTGCCATGTGGTGGAAAGCGATCGCCACCGAACACTGTCGTGAAGCCGGTGTGCTTCTGGTCACCGGCTACGTAGACCTGTAGCTCGTTCATGCGTTCGAAGTTCCACGCAACCGATCCCTTGGTGCCGTAGACCTCGAAAGCGTTTCGGCTTTCGGGACCAACCATTGAGCGGCACGCTTCAAAGTTGCCGCGTGCTCCGTTTTCAAAAACGCACAGTGCGGCGATGTAGTCCTCGTTGGTGACCTCGCCTTTGGGGTCACCCGGCTTCCCGCGATCGTAGTGGGTGCCACCCTCGCTCGGCAGAGGACGCTGCTTGATGAATGTTTCGCCGGTCGCCACCACCGAGCGAATTGGTCCAATGAGGTAATGCGCGAGATCGATCGAGTGGCTGAGAATGTCGGTCGACACTCCGTGTCCGGCCTCATCGACCAGGAAGCGCCATGACAAGAGTCCCATCGGGTCGGAGCCGTACATCGAGAGGAACTGGCCTCGATAGTTCGTAACGGTACCTATGGTTCCATCGAGAATCATCGAACGCGCATGCTGCACGAGCGGCGCCCACCGGTAGTTGTACCCGACACCGGAAATCACGCCGGCGAGGCGGGCGGCCCGCTCGGCCCGCACAGTTTGTGCTGGTGTGCCACCGACGGGCTTCTCACAGAAGACATGCTTGCCTGCGGCCGAGGCTGCCTCGACCATCTCGAGGTGCAGCATGTTTGGCGCGGTCACGAACACGACGTCGACCTTGGGGTGCGAGACGACCGACGACCAATCGGCGGCCGCCTCGCGAAAGCCGAAGTTCGATACTGCCTCGACACGGCGCTGCTCTACGGTGTCGCTGATGATCACGAGATCAACGTCGTAGTGACGACTCGGAAAATACGACGCGGCGCGTCGAGTACCGCGACTGTGCGCCTGCCCCATCCATCCAAAGCCGATCACGCCTATGCCGATGCGTCGGCGACCGTCTGTGGTGCTCGGCGTCGTGACGCTCACTTCGGGGTTCTTTCACGAGGGCCGGATTCGAAACACTTCTTCACGAAGTTCAGACTGATCGCGATGTCCTCCACCGGTCCGGTTCCTTCGGGTGGTGGGTCGCCGATGATGGCGGTGTCTTGTTCGAGGACCCACCATCCGCGGTACCCGCTCGCGTTCATCTCCTCGATCACGCCGGCCACGTCGGCGTCGCCGTCACCAAGGTTTCGGAACAGTCCGGCGAAGGTCGCCTCCATGAGGGTCAGCTCCTTCGCGTTGAGGCGACCGGCGACGCCCAGATCGACGTCCTTCAGGTGGACCAAGCCAACGCGACCAGGGAAGTGCCGGGCCAGTTCCACCGGATCGAATCCGCCGATCGCAAGATGCCCGGTATCGAGGCACCAGCGCACGCTGCTTCCGGCCAACACGGTCCGCACATCATCGGCTGTTTCGACGAGAGTCCCGACGTGGGGATGCAAGACCTGGGTAAGCGCGTGGCGGGCACAAATCGTGTCGATCTCGATGAACATCTCAAACATATGTGACCATTCGCCGTTGCTCAGCGGCCGCCGAGGGGACCATCCCGCGTCGACCACGACAGCGGTCACGAAGTGTTGGGCTCCACCGATGCGCAACCGCGCCGCAGCGTTCTCCGCCTGAAGGAGTGTCTGGTCACGCATCGCGGGATCGTGAAGCACCACCGGCACAAACCCGGCGACGAGTAACACGCCCTCGCGGTCGAGGAGATCGCGAACCTCCTGCGGATCGTCAGGAAAGAAGCCGGGCGATCCCAGTTCGATCGCGTTGAGACCAAGGCTTCGAAGTTCGCGCAGGACGCGGTCGACGGGGAGCATCGGTCCCCAACCTGGGACTTCGCACACTCCCCAGGAGATCGGTGCTCCAGCGATCAACGGTTGTGACATATCGACAGGTCCCTTTCGTGCGGTGGTCACCGCGATGCGAAGTGAAGGGCTCTAGGCGAACTCGTCTGTGTCGGAGCGCTCGAAGGTAAGAATATCAGAACACGTCAGGGTCGAGGTGGTCGCAAGGCATTCTGCATCGTGGTCTCGTCCCGGCGCCGGACAATGAAAGACGTGGCGCTTCTTGCCGGCGTTTGCTGATGGAGCGCATCGAAGGCCGCACAAGCGTCGGAGGGAACTGGTGAAGCCATAGTTGGTCGTTCGACAAGCCCACGGCCGCACCCCATGCCGTCGGGCTTGCCCCAATCGATCCCTACGGCCGGGGCGTGTCGGCTTCGGTCGGTATCGGCGGCTCGCCGGCCCCCTGCACAGATTGGTCGACGTCGATGAGGTTGCCGGTCAGCAGACCGGAGTCGTCCGACAGACAGAGTGCGATGAGGTTCGCCACCTCCCACGGCTTGACGAGTCGCTTCATGGGCCTCGCGGTCTCAGCCAGTTCCAGCCAGTTGTCGGGCGCACCATCTTCGGTGAGTTGGATCTGATGCTCCGACTCGGTGTCCATCCAGCCGGGGTTCACCTGATTGACCCGAATCCCGTGGCGCATCAGCCCGAACGCGAGGTTCTTCGTCATGATGGACATCGCACCCTTTGACATCGCGTAGGACGTGAGCTTCGAAGAACCGCCGTGGCCGGACACTGAACCGACGTTGACGATCGAGCCTTTCACCCCGAACTCGACCATTGCCCGAACCACTGCCTGGATGAGAAAGTACGGACCGCGGACGTTTACGGCCATCTGTCGGTCGAAGTGCTCGGGCGTATCGGTGAACAGATTCGCCCGCGTCGTTGTGGCGGCGACGTTGACCAGTTGGTGAACGATCCCAAAGGCCATCAACGCTGCGTCCACAATCCTTTGTGGCGACGAATCGTCCGCAATATCTGCGCATACGAACACGCTCGGCGTGCCGGCTGCGGTCAGTTCGTCGGCGAGTACCGATCCACGGTCTGCCGAGCGGCCGGTCAGGACGAGCGCGGCGGCGCCGTCATGAGCGATCCGCCGGGCCACCGCTTCGCCCAGTCCTTGGGTGCCGCCATTGATGATGGTGACGCGTTGTCCACTCATGCGTCCACCGCCTCCACCTCGACGGAACGCCCTTCGACCGCTGAGCGCGCTGCCGCGTCGGCGAGCAACAGGGCGCGGAGTCCGTCGCGGCCCGATGGATCGGGCGGCGTGCCACTGGCAACTGCTTGAACGAAGGCTGCCACTTCGGCCCGGTACGCCAACAGGTAGCGCTCCAGGAAAAAGTTCAACAGCGGCGGTCGCCGGAAGCCGTTGACGTCGGCCAGTTCAACCGTGTTCTCGTGGAGGTTGGCCGCGCTGACCATACCGGTCGAGCCATGCACTTCGATCCGCTGGTCGTACCCGTACGTGGCCCGACGCGAGTTCGAGATCTGGGCGATCCTTCCCGACGTGGTGACGAGCGTGACGGCTGCGGAGTCGATGTCCGGTACGTCGGCGATGGCTTGATCGACCAGCACCGAGCCGACGGCGAACACTCGTATGGGCTCCTCACCGAGAAGGAAGCGGGCCATGTCGAAATCGTGAATCGTCATGTCCCTGAATAGACCACCGGAGCGGCTCATATAGCTGAGTGGCGGCGGGCTCGGGTCACGCGAGGTGATCTGGACCATCTCCACACTCCCGATGAGCCCAGCATCGATCCGAGCCCGTGCCGCCTTGAAGTTTGGGTCGAAACGCCGATTGAACCCGACCATGAGCGGCACCCGCGTCTCGGCGACTACGGCCAGGCAATCCCGGGTCCGCACGATCGACAGGTCGATCGGCTTTTCACAGAAAATAGCCTTGCCGGCCCTCGCAGCGTCGATGATGAGCCCGGCGTGCAGATCCGTTGGCGTGGTGATGAACACGGCATCGATGTCTTCGGCGGTGATGATCTCCTGCGTCGTACGGACGCGCACGCCGTGTTCGGAAGCCAACGACTCGGCGGCGCTGGGTAACGCGTCGGACACTGCGGTCAGGGTCGCGCCAGGTGTGTCGGCGATCGCCGCCGCGTGGACTCGCCCGATACGGCCCGCTCCGAGTAGTCCGATACGCAACGTCATGGTTCGCTCTTCCCTTGAGATTTGTCTCGGTGTCGTAGCTGTGTTCGCTGCGGCGTTGCCGTCGCACCAGTGTCCACAAAGACCACCGTCCGCTTTAGTCGCGTGCGGCCAGTTCGTGCTCTAGCGCGTCGAGTTCGGCGCCGCCGGCCATCAGTCTTGTCAGCTCATCTCGCTGCAACTCGCTTTTCGCAAAGTCGCCGACGGAGCGGCCTCGGTTGAGGACAAGGAACCGATCGCCCACCGGATAGGCGTGGTGCGGATTATGGGTGATGAAGACCACGCCCAAACCGCGCTCCGCAGCCGCTCTGACGTAGCGAAGCACAACACCTGACTGCCGAACACCGAGCGCTGACGTCGGCTCGTCCAGGATGAGCACACGCGCGCCGAAGTAGACGGCGCGAGCGATCGCAACCGACTGCCGCTCGCCACCTGACAGCGTGCCGACGGGCTGATCGACGTCCCTCACGTCAATGCCCATCTGTGCCATTTCCGCCCGTGCCGTTTCCCTCATGTGCGCAGACTGCATCACACCGAATTTGCGCGGCTCCGCTCCGAGGAAGAAGTTCCGCCACACAGACATGAGCGGTGCCATGGCGAGGTCTTGGTACACGGTGGCGATGCCGCATGCGCGCGCTTCTCGAGGAGATTCGAAGGAGACGGACTGGCCGTCGATCAAATACTCACCGGAACTCGCTTTGTGCAGCCCGGAGAGAATCTTGATGAAGGTGGACTTGCCGGCGCCATTGTCGCCAAGAACGCAGGTGACATCGCCTGCAGCGACAGTTGTCGAGACGCCCTCCAACGCCGTCACATTGCCGAAGTACTTCGCAATGCTGCGAAGTTCCAAAAGCGAAGCCGCGCTCATCGTGCCTCCTGCGCTTTCTTGCGTGTGTAGGTGTTGACGAGGACGGCCACCAGCAACACCGCGCCAAGGAAGGCATACCGTCCGTCGCCGTTCCACCCTATGACCGTCTGAAATCCGGTCGTGGACATGGCGAGGATGGCGGCGCCGAGGCTGGCACCGACAACCGAGCCATAGCCCCCGGTCATGAGGCAGCCACCCACGACGGCGGCGATGATGAACTCGAATTCGAGGCCCGTGCCCTGGTCGGCCTGCACCGTGCCGTAGCGGAGCGCAATGAGCGTGCCGGAGAGCGCACCGCACAACGACACCACCATGAAGAGACCGATCTTGACGCGGTCAGCGGGTACTCCGACGGCACGCGAAGCGTCCTTGTTGCCGCCGACGGCGAAGATCCAGTTTCCCCACTGTGTCCTGGCCAGAACGTATGCGCCCAACGCGGCGACCAAGATCCACCACAGCACCGTTTGGCGAAGCACGTTCTGGGGTACCGGTAGGCCGGCTTCGCGCAGCTTGGCGGCACGAGACGGTGAAGCGTTGCTGTAGAGGAGACGTACTGCTGCTCCCGCGATGATGCTGAGGCCACCCGCGACGAGCAGACGTCGACCGCGACGATCAGCGCCGGGTTCGCCGTATGTGCGCTTTTCCATGAGGAACTCGAGAAGCGTGTTCACCGTAAGGATCGCAGCAATGAGGACCAGCCCGGTCGGGAGCACCGTGCGGAAACGGATCGCGGTGGCGTCGCCACGAGTCACCTGTCCGATGGCCACAAGCCCTGCCGCTGCTGCTAGTCCAAATGCGACCTGCCAACGCTGGTCGTATTTCGCCGCACGGCCGCGGGCGGTCAGCATCATCGCGACTCCGCCTGTTCCCAGGAGGATCATTGCCATGGCCCGAACCGCCTGAACCGTGGCGAGTTGCAGCGCCGACGTGGTCAACGTCATCAGGAGGAGCGCAACGTAGAACGCCATCAGGACGGGGCCGACGACGTTCTTTGTCGCTTTCCCTCCCCGTCTCGATTGGAGGAGGGTCTTCAGGCCGAGCGAAAGTCCCATGAGCGCCGCCGCTCCCACAACGAAAGGACGGATGCCCGGAGCGATCCAGCTGAGGACGGCCCGGCGTTCGTTCCGGTCGAACGGGATGTGGACGGCACAGGCGAGCGTCATGCCGAGAACGCCGACATATGCCCGGAACATGGTGCCCGATTCGAGCCGGTGGCGGACTCGATCGCCCTTGTGGGGTTCCCAACGGACCCGAGCGAGACCGAGGACGGCGCCGAGCGCTCCGAACGCTGTGAGGAGACCGAAGCCGAAGTTGGCAGCCACGCCGTCGCTGCGGAGGAGGCCGACGAAACCACCGAAGCAAACAACTAGTCCTGACGCAAGGATGGCGATGCCGTCGGAGGAGGGCCGGGCGCGGGCCGTGAAGGAGAGTTCGAGGAGCCCATAGGTGATGAGTGCGCCGCCGAGGATGGTTAGAGCGACAAAGAGCGGATCCCGACCGGGGAACTCGGTGAGAATCCATTCGTGGGCGATCCACGTTCCGAAGCCGGCAGCGCCTCGCTGGTCCTTGATCTGGTCGACGTACACCTTTTCTGCCAGGCGTTTGGACAGCACCAACATGAGGCCGCGCATGACGAAGAACGATGCCAGGGTGATGATGAAACTCGGAAGTCCCGTTCTGTTCACCATGTAGCCGTTGAACCAGCCGATGGCGATGGCTGCTGCGAACGCAGCAGCGATGCCGAGTGCGATATGTACGCCAGAGCCGGTGTAAAAGCGGGAGAAGAGTCCGATGATCATGGCGGATGCGCCGGTCATGACGCCCGCCGACAGATCGAACTCGCCACCGATCATCAGAAGAGCCACGGCCGTTGCCATGATGCCGTAAGGCGCCGCCACATCGAGCCAGTTGAGGGTCGTGCCAGCCGTTCCGAAGGTTTCGCCATTGCCCCAGAGGAACAACCACACGACCACGGCCCCGATGAGCGCGCCGATCTCGGGCGATATCAGCCACCGTCGCATGGGCCCTCGATGAATAATGCGCTCATCGGAGCGCTCGGCACGAGGTGCCGAAGACGGATCTGCCGGGGGGAGACGCTCCGGCGCGCTTTGCTCGTCGTTCATGGCCATGTCACCTGGGATTGCTTGCAGTCGCGCCTGGAGACTCCGGTCCGTGTTGGGCGGTGGAGGTTGAAGCTGACTGCCCGGCGGGAATACCCGCCGCCGGGCCGTCGGTTTTGGTGACGATGACGTCACCCGAGTGGTGCCCGATCACCGTTTGGGCGATGAGCCCTCGCCTGATTACCGACTCCCGGCGGCTACCAGCTTTGCCACCGCGTCGGCATTGTCCTGGGTGACGAAGCCCGGGCCGGTGTTGATCGGCAGACCGCCGCCAAGAGTGTTCTTGTTGGTGGCATTCAGGTACAGCGCAAGAACGGAGACATAGCCCTGGAGGTACTGCTGCTGGTCAATGGTGAACGACACACTTCCGCTGGCGATGTCCTTGAGGATGTCGGTCGAGAGGTCGACACCGCCAACCATGACCTTGCGTCCGAGTTCCTTCGCAGCAGCCGCGGAATCATGCGCAACGACCGGACCGACTCCAAACACCGCGTCGACGTCTTTGCGAGCGTCGAGGGCGGCCTTCACATCGGCTTGCTGCTTACCGGACTTATCTCCCGAGGTTGTGATGATATCGAACTTGCCCTTAAAAGTGCTTTTGGCACCGGCGCAACGGGCGTCGAGGCCGGAGTTGGTCTGCTCCTGCTTGACGCAAAGCAGGCTCTTCACGCCTGCAGCTTGGAACTTTTCACCTGCGCCGGCCCCAGCCGTGAACTCGTCCTGGCCGATGTGGGTGAATGCGCCGAATTCCTTGTAAAGGTTGGAGCCGGAGTTGGTGGTGACGACGGGGATTCCGGCCTTGACTGCTGCCTGTACGGCCGATTTGACGGCCGCCGGGTCAGCAAGGGAGACCGCGATTCCGGCGACCTTGTCTGAAACGGCCTGGTTGATCGCAGCCGCTTGCTTGGTGCCGTCATTGCTGGAACCGATGTACTTGACGGTAATGTTCAGATCCTTGCCGGCTCTTTCGGCACCCTTTTGGAACACTGACCAGAACACGCCACCGTCGCCGTGGGTGAGGACGGCGATGGTGATCTTTGCCGTCTTCGTCTTCGTCGCAGCATGGCCCGAAAGCGGTACAGACGTAATCAGTGCGGTAGCGACTGCTGCGGCGACACCGATGCGCGTAAGATTTTTCATAGGTGTGGACTTCTCCTTTGGGTGGTCGAGATGCCGGCCGCTGCCACCGGTGTGGCGTCGGTCACGTCGAGACGCTGGCAGGTCGTTTCAGGGTTGTCAATTAGTTCGCCCATGTCTCCTTTGCCCACAGGCTCATTGGGGCTCGCGTCGCGACCGCAGAAGAGGCATCCGTGCGCGGGATTGAGCGAGGTGACGCGTTGCTCACGCTGCGAAGGATCGTGCGGAACCAACTCCGACGTTCCGTCGAACTCGGTCTCCACGCCTACGACGTCGTCGGTTACTCGGGGGAGACAACGATCGTCGACGGCTAAGGAAAATCCCGAGTGCTATCAGCTGGGGCGGCGGCGGAATTCGGCCGCGGTCAATTCGGCGTCCAGTTCATCCGCTGACCACGCTGCGGTGAGGGAGCGTCGAAAGATGTCAGCCTGCGACAATGGAGCGAGCCCGCCGACGGCTGGGTCCCGATCGAGATTGGTCGGAAAGGCATAGCCCTCTGCACTGGCC
This sequence comes from Acidimicrobiia bacterium, assembly GCA_031418775.1. Classification (GTDB taxonomy): domain Bacteria; phylum Actinomycetota; class Acidimicrobiia; order Acidimicrobiales; family JANYDT01; genus JANLQX01. The sequence goes on along the minus strand of JANOJN010000099.1, from coordinate 28,021 downwards.
GCGACCACTCGGTCGACCGAGGCGGCATCCCATCCGTTGGCGACGCGCTGTCGAAGCGCAGGATAGATCGCTCGCACGATGCGAGCGCGGTCGACACTTTCCATCGCCCGGCCCATCGCACTGGACACCTGGAGAAGGTTCCCCATTCGCATCACGTCTTTGGTGCGATTGGCTCCAGCCGCGTGAAGGAGCGCAGGGTTGAAGAACAGCGCGTCGCCGACGGACAGTGGAAGCTGCACGCAAGCCGATTCGAAGAGGTCGATCACGTCCGGGTGCCGCCACGCAAGGTACCCCGCAGGCAGCTTGTGTGAGTGGGGGAGAAATTTGGTTGCACCAGATTCGACGGCCATATCGCTGTGTGCGATTGCGCCCTGCAGGGTCAGGTACGGAGACGCGACGTGCACGTGACGCGGAAAGTCTCTCGCCTGCTCGTCCGACATGAAGCCGAGGTGGTAATCACGGTGACCGGACTGCGCGTCGCCCCCGGGACGCACGAGGTTCACCTGACTGGTCACTTGATAACCCGGACCGAGCCAGGCAAGCGAGGCCAGCTCGATCGCCGTGCTCGCGTAGTAGTCGACAAACACCTCCGGCGCCGCCACGGCCAGCTTTTCGTGAGAGTTCCAGATTCGATCGTTCGCGCCCGCCTTTGCAAAGTGGTCACCGACACCGATACCGGTGGCCCGCTGCGTCGCGATGAGGTCATCGAAGACTCGGGTTGCTGCAGCCACCGTTGCGGCCGGCACTGCGTCGCGAACCACGAACACCCCGGGGCCGTGTCCCAAGACGTGGCACAGCTCGGAAAGGACCGACGACCGATCGACGCGCGCTGCGACCTCGAGGTGGTTCGCCAGGTAAATCACGACTCCACGCTCGACTGCCGAGGCCGTTGGGTATTCGGTCACTTCACTGCGCCGAACGGTAAGGATCCGAAGCGCTTCGACGTCCACGTCAGCCTCCGTAAACCACATCGGTTCCGCCGGACTGATCTCTGACGTCAACGGTTTACGGACAGTTCGCATACGTATAGCGTCGCACCAGTCGGCACCCTTTCGCTGGGCAGTCGCTTTTCGGAATCGCAGTTCCGAATGTCGGCCCTCAGCCCGAATCCCGAATCCTGACAGCACGAGAAGTCAAGAAACCTGGCCAACTTACGTGGAGGACCGATCGATGAACGCAGCGACCGCAGAGGATCCCGGGACCGAGTTGGAGCCCTTCGCATCCGACGCTCCACTCAAGGTAATGGTCGAGACGACGCCAACGCGATATTTCAACGACTCGTGCGCAACATCGGAGCTGACCTATGCCATCGACCGCGGCGCGACCGGCGCGACCAGCAACCCGGTGATCTGCCTGGCAGTGCTGCGTAGTGAAGGCGATCGATGGCTACCGCGAGCTGCCGAGATGATCAGTGCGCAGAAGTCCGCCAACGAGCGAAGGATAGCGTGGCAACTGTATTGCGAGATGGGTGCACGCGGAGCAGAACTGCTGATGCCGGTGTTCGAGAAGAACGACCGTACCTGGGGTCGGATCTCGGTGCAGACCGACCCAACCCTGCACAACAACGGTGCCGCAATGCTTTCCCAGGCAGAAGAACTCGCTCGGCTCGGGCCCAACCTTCAGGTCAAGATGCCGGCCACTTCGGCCGGAATCTCCGCTCTCGAAGAGGCGACCTTCCGCGGGGTAAACCTGAACGTGACGGTCAGCTTCTGCGTGCCGCAGGTACTCGCGATTGCCGCGGCCGTCGAGCGGGGTCTCCAGCGACGAGACAACGCTGGTCTCGATACCGCTCATATGGCCCCCGTGGCCACACTGATGGTCGGGCGCCTCGATGACTGGATGAAGGTTGTCGTGGAGCGGGACCAGCTGACGGTGGATCCATCGGCACTCGACTGGGCGGGCATCGCGTGCGCAAAACGAGCGTTGGCCATTTTCCAGGAACGTGGCTACCGGACGAAGTTGCTGGCGGCCGCTTACCGCCACCTCGGCCACTGGACGGAACTGGTGGGTGGGGACGTGGTCCTCACGATGCCTTGGGAGTGGCAGGTGAAGGCAAACAGATCGGGGCACCGTCCCGAACCGCGCATCGACTGCGCCGTTGACACGGAAGCCATGGCCGCTCTCTCGACTATCCCGGATTTTCAGCGCGCCTATGAACCCGATGGCTTGACGGTGTCGGAATTTGACACGTTCGGCCCGACCGTGCGGACCCTCCGGTCGTTTATCGGCGCCTGGTACGAATTCGTCGGCGACGTCCGAAATGTGATGCTGCCCGACCCCGACCCACGTCGTCCGTGATCTTCATCGAAAACGACCACGGCATCATCGCCTCGCGATTGTCAGACGCTCCGTTGTTAAGCGCCCTGTCCGAGGGGCGTTCGGTCCGGCGATGTTCGGAACGTCCGGCTTGGAAAACGCATCGTCATCCCGACCATCGTCCTCGAGGCTGTACTGCGAGGCGAGACGACTGAACCAGTCTGACGCGCGGTCCTCGAAGATCCGAGGACCACTGCCGATCACCACACCGATTCCAATCGATCTCGTCGCCACAGGGGCGGAGCTGGGTTACTTGCGTGAGCCACGCTGACCCCCTTCTCACAGGATTCAGGCGTCCAACACGTCCGGCAACTCTGTGCACCTGGTGTGCGCTTGGCACCCGATCCGCTTCTTCTCTCGTTTGGAGAACACGGTCTGACCTACGGAAATAGGTGTGGGCGATGCAGGACTCGAACCTGCGACCCCCGCCGTGTGAAGGCGGTGCTCTACCAACTGAGCCAATCGCCCGGGTCACCCATCACGATAGCCGCACAAGCGTCACGACCGGTCGAAAACCGATGCCAGACTGAGCGCGTCCGGTGCCTCTCCGCGGGGCACCTCCACCAGAAGGAGCAACACATGGGAATGATGGACGAGATGAAGGACAAGGCGGACGGCCTGGTCGACAAGGCGAAGGAAGCAGCCGGAGGACTCAAGGACAAGATCCCTGGCGGCGACAAGGCCGACGGTCTCATCGAGAAGGCGAAGGGCATGCTCGACAAAGATGGCGACGGAGACATCGATGTCCTCGAAAAAGCCAAGGAAGCCGCCGGAGGCCTCGTCGACAAGGCCAAGGGATTGCTCCACAAGAACTGATTCCGCCGCCCGCAAGCGGAAGCGGACTTCGGAGATGTGAGGCGGTGGGGTGGCTTCGGCCGCCCCGCTGTCGCGTGGCGGCGAAAGCCGCCCGGTCGACCTAGCGCTTGACCCGACGCACTGCGGTGCGCGTGCTCGCCTTCCGCACCGGTGCGCGGTTGGCCAGGTCGTTTGGAATCGCCACGGATGGGGCGTCGCGGAGGTCCATGAACTGCTCGGTCACGTACATGACGTCGCCGTCGTAGGTGATGCCGATCCCGACCGAATCGAACGCCGGGTCGACGATGTTCCGGTAGTGCCCCGGACTCGCGACAAACCGAGCGTGAAGGGTGGCAACGTCGACATTGCCGCATCCCACGTTCTCCCCCAGCCGCTGCCAGGGCGCGGTGACCTTCGCTCCGAGGCCGGGATTGTGGACGACACCGCACGGATCCGATCCCGGGTCGAGCGCCATCATCTCGTTCGACCAGCTGCGTCCGAGAGCGACCAGTTCGGGCACGACACGCAATGACGGGAGCCCTGCCCTGGCACGTTCACCATTGATGAGCTCAACGAATTTCGCCTCATCTGCGACCTGCTCCGCCGTCGCAACCTGCGCGAACGCCGACGGAGCAACCAGGATGAAGGAAACAGCAATGCCGACGACGCCCACGATTTTACCGCGCATAATGCTCAACTATCGGCTCGGTGCGAGCGCTCGCTTCTCATCAATATTGATGAGAGCAAGCAGTCTGGGTTACCCGTCGGGGTGGAATGTATCGAGCAGTTCCTCGACGGCGCCAACGACCTCAGGTTCGAGATCGGCATATGTCGAAACGGACGACAGCAGTCTACGCCAGACCGCGCCATGAGGGTCGTTCCACCCCAGCCGACGGCAGACACCGGTCTTCCAGTCCTCATTCCGGGGAACGTCGGGCCATGCGGCGATGCCGACGCAGCGTGGACGGATCGCCTGCCACACATCGACGTAAGGAGTGCCGGTGACCAGCACGTACTCGCTGCGCACCTGCTCCGCGAGCCGGGATTCCTTCGAGCCGGGCACGAGGTGATCGACCAGGATGCCCAGCGGTCGGCCTGGGCCGGGACCGAACGCCCGGACCGCCGTGACCAGGTCGTCGATGCCGTCGAGGCGCTCGACGACCACACCGGCCTCGCGGAGATCGTCCCCCCAGACCTTCTCGACGAGCTCGGCGTCGTGGACGCCCTCCACCCACAACCGACCCGCCCGCGCCACCCGGGCCCGGGTCGGAGCGATCCCGGCGAACGAGCCCGACGCCGTCCGCCGCTCCGCCGCCGGCGGCGGCACCCGGCGCGGCTCGACGAGCGTGACGATGGCACCGTCGACGACAAAGCCCTCGGGGAGCATGCGGAAGTGCCGTTCCCCGCCTGTCGGGGTCGCCAAGGTGACCATATCGACCTTGGCGGAGATGACCACTCCAATGGTCCGCGTCCCACGGTGCATCACCCGCCGTCCCGAAACCGCCTCGACCACCGGGCGTTGGGCCGCCCGTCGAGGCTGGTCAGGGGTACCTCCCAGGATTCCGGACATCAAACCGCGCGGTTGAGGGCCGCCCCGGAAGGCTCGCCGAGGATGGCGCGCAACTCCTCGCTGAGGGCCCGACGGCGACGCACGAGGATCCGGATGCTCGGAGAGACGCCGAGCTGGCGGAGCGTCTCGACCTCGGTCGCCGCCGCGACCACCGACGAGTAGGCCGAGAGCAGGACGAGACGGGGGTCGTGCGGTCGGAAAACGCCCCGGGTGACGCCGACCCGGAGGAATGTCGTCGCCCGTTCGGAGAGCACCTCGAGCGAGCCGGCCAGACGGTCGACGAACGGCGTGCCGAGTCGGCCGACTTCGCGAACCAGGCTCAGCAGTTCCGGCCGGCGGGCGGCAAGACGGAACACCGCCCGGACGACGGCGTCGAGTCGTTCCCACTCCCCTTCCGGGCGCGACAGACCGGCGTCGACCGCCTCGGCGAGCTCACCGGCCACGGCCAGCAGCACGGCGTCGAGCAACCCGTCTTTGGAGCGGTAGTGGTGAAGAAGGGTCTGTTTTGTGCATCCGGCGGCGGCGGCCACGGCATCGAGGGACGTCGCCCCGACACCCCTCGACGCAAACGTGGAGAGCGCCGCATCGAGGATTCGCACGGCGGTGGCGTTGCGCGGGAGAGCCCTTGTCCGAGGGAAGTGAGCGGCAGACACTGACCAAATGGTAGAACAACTACCCGTGATTTCGGAATCACTCGACGGAGCCCGCATCGCCATCACCGGCGCGACAGGGTTTTTGGGAACCGCTCTGGTCGAGCGGTTCCTTCGCGGCGTCCCCGGATGCGAGCTCGTGCTCATCGTCCGCGCCGGCAAGCGCACCACGGCGAAGGACCGGGTGAAGCGCGAGATCCTCCGCAACGACTGCTTCGACCGACTTCGGGCCGAGCTCGGCGATCGCTTCGACGCCGAGATGGAGCGGCGGATCCTGGTCATCGATGGGGACGTCTCGCGAGACGGCATGGGCCTCACCGAAGAAGGCCGGGCCATCCTCCGGTCCTGCCACACCGTGGTGCACTCGGCGGCCGCCGTCGCGTTCGACTCGCCGCTCGACTCCGCCGTCGAGACGAACCTCCTCGGACCCATGCGCGTTGCCCAGGCCATGCGGGAGTCCGGTTGCGGCGGCCACCTGGTCGCGGTGTCCACGTGTTATGTGGCCGGCGCCCGACGCGGCGACGCCCCGGAGAAGCCGCTGCCCGACACGCCCTTCTCCACCGAGGCCGACTGGCGTGCCGAAGTCGCTGCGGCCCGACGCCTCCGCGGCGACTTCGATGCCGAGTCACGTTCCGAGGAGAACCTGAAGCGGTTCCGCCGCCAGGCACGCTCCGAGCTCGGTGCCGCGGGGACTCCCCTGCTCGCGGCGAAGACGGAGAAGCTCCGAGAGGAATGGGTCCGGACCAAGCTCGTCGACGCCGGCATCGCCCGGGCCGCGTCGCTCGGCTGGCCCGACGCCTACGCCTATACGAAAGCGCTCGGCGAGCGGGCTCTGCTCGAGACCCGCGATGGCGTTCCCGTCACGACCGTCCGACCTTCGATCATCGAATCGGCGCTCGCCGAACCGAAGCCCGGATGGATCCGTGGATTCCGGATGGCCGAGCCCGTCATCATCTCCTATGCGCGCGGACTGCTGAAGGAGTTCCCGGGCATTCCCGAGGGCGTCGTCGACGTGATCCCCGTCGATCATGTGGTCGCGGCCATCATCGCCGTCTGCGCCGTCGGGCCGCATCCGAGCGGGCCGACCGTGTACCAGGTGGCTTCGGGGTCACGTCAGCCGTTGCGCTACCGCGAGATGGTCGACACCATTCGCGAATGGTTCACCGAGCATCCCCTCTACGACCGTGAGGGCCAGCCGATCATGGTGCCCGAGTGGTCGTTCCCTGGTCGAGGACGCGTCGAGGCCCAGCTCCGGCGGACGACCGAACTCCTGCGGCGCGGCGAGCGGATCATCTCGGCACTTCCCGTGCGCGGTAACCGAGCGGAGATCGTGGCGAAGCTCGAGGAGACCCGCGCCGATGCCGATCGAGCGCTGTCCTACGTCAAGCTCTACGGCGCCTACACCGAGACCGAAGCGATCTTCCAGGTCGACCGCTTGATTGCGCTCTTCGAGAGCCTCCCGGCGTCGGACCAGGAGAAGTTCTCGTTCGATCCGAAAGTGATCGTGTGGCGTGACTACGTCCGCGAAACCCACCTGCCGTCCGTCGTCCTCCATGCCCGCGTGCGCACCTCGCCCGGAAAAAAGGAGGGCGAATCGCGCCACGACCGGACCAAGCGGGCGATTCTCGCCCCCGAACGCCATCTCGCGGCGTTCGATCTCGAGAACACCCTCATCGCATCGAACGTGGTCGAGTCGTTCTCGTGGCTGGCCACACGTGATCTCGACGCCGCTGATCGCACGAAGTTCGTGCTGAAGATGCTGCGCGATGCACCGTCGCTGTTGGCCCTCGACCGCAAGGACCGTGGCGACTTCCTCCGCTCGTTCTATCGGCGCTACGACGAGGCGCCGTCGCAGCTGATGTCCGACGACGCCGTCGAATACCTGACCCAACTGGTGGTCACGAAGTCGTTCCCCGCCGGGATCCGACGCGTGCGCGAGCACCGGGCCCTCGGCCACCGCACCGTGCTCATCACCGGCGCACTCGACTTCCTGGTGGAACCGCTCCGTCCGCTCTTCGACGAGATCGTCGCCGCCCGCATGACCACTCGTGCCGACGGGACCTTCACCGGCGAACTCGACATCGGTCCACCCACCGGCGAATCCCGCGCCCTTCTCCTCCATGCCTACGCCGAGGCCGAGGGCCTCTCGCTCGAGCAATCCGTCGCCTATGCCGACTCCGCGAGCGACCTGCCGATGCTCGAGGCCGTCGGGTATCCCGTCGCCGTGAACCCCGAGTCGAAGCTGGCCACCATTGCCCGCAAGCGCGGCTGGCACGTCGAGAACTGGGAGAAGGCTCCGGGCGGACCACGGCCTCTCCTGCCCATCGGACCGCTCAAGCCCACCCGCATGCTGCCCGGCGCCCGCAGTGGCGGTGGTCCGCGATGAAGGCACTGGTGTTCGAGCGCGACGTGCCCCGTTTCGCCGCGGCGAAGGTGCTCTCCAAGCTGTCGCCCGCACGAGCCCATCGGTCAGGGCCGCTCACGCTCGACGAACATCACGCCGAGCGGGCGCTCCCCGGACCCGAATGGCAGCGCATCCGTCCACGGCTCTCCGGCATCTGCGGTAGTGACCTCGCCACCGTGCAGGGATCGAGTTCGCGCTACTTCGAACCGATCGCGTCGTTCCCGTTCGTCCCCGGCCATGAAGTCGTCGCCGACTCGGTCGACGGTCAACGTGTCGTGCTCGAGCCGGTCCTCGGTTGCGTCGCCCGCAACATCAGCCCCGCGTGCCGCTGGTGCGCCGCCGGCCACCTCGGCCGGTGCGAGCACCTCACGTTCGGCGACCTGCGCCCGGGCCTGCAATCGGGATTCTGTTGCGATACCGGGGGCGGCTGGTCGACCGGCATGGTCGCCCACACGTCGCAGCTGCACGTCGTGCCCGACGAGCTCACCGACGAAGACGCCGTGATGATCGAGCCCATGGCGTGTTGCGTGCACGCCGCGCTCTCGCCGGGACTCCTCGGCGGAGCGACCGGTGGCGCGATCGCTGCCGTCATCGGTGCCGGAACCATAGGCGCGCTGACCATACGGGCCATCACCGCCCTCAACCCGGTGAGCCATCTCATCGTCGCCGCCCGTCACCCTGACCAGGTGGCGCTGGCCAGATCGTTCGGCGCGCATACCATCGTCGACCCTTCAGCGTTGGCCCGCACCGTCCGCCGAATCACGGGGTCGATGGCTATCGGCGACGGCGACATCGAGCGGCTCACCGGTGGCGCCGATGTCGTGTTCGACTGCGTCGGCACTGCGGATTCGATCACGCAAGCCCTGTCGGTGGTCCGACCGGGCGGACGGATCGTCCTCGTCGGCATGCCAGCCACGGTGTCGATCGACCTCACCCCGCTCTGGCATCGCGAAGTCGCGCTCGTCGGCGCGTACGCCTACGGAACCGAGTCGGCCCTCGGCGGGCGGCGCACCTTCGATCTCGCCATGGAACTCGCTCCCGGTCTCGGGCGGCTCGTCTCGGCGACGTATCCGCTCCATGACCACGCACTCGCCTTCGACCATGCGCTCAACGCCGGCCGACGCGGGGCAACCAAGATCTGTTTCGACCTGCGCAAGGAAAAGCAACGATGAGCGATCGCAAACGCGGCCCCCGTCCCGGGTTCGTCCTCGAGGTCGACCGGTCGACCCCGCCCACGCTGTTCTGGCACGGCGAAGGCTTCCGACTCGAGAAGCTTCCCGTCGGCAGCCGGGTGATCTACGCACCCGAACCGCTCGACGCGATCGCCGACCCCCGTGGTGCGATCCGCCACGCGCTGGCCAATCCGATCGGCGATTCGGAGCCTCTCGACGCACTGCTGTTCTCGGGGATGAAGCTGACGATCGCCTTCGACGACATCTCGCTCCCGCTGCCCCCGATGGAGCGTCCCGACATCCGCCAGATGATCATCGAAGAGGTGCTCGAGCTCGCCGCCCGCAATGGTGTCGACGACGTCCACCTGATCGCTGCCCTCGCCCTGCACCGCCGCATGACCGAAGATGAACTCCGTCACGCCGTCGGCGACCGTGTCTACGACGCGTTCGCTCCGTCCGGTGCGCTCTACAACCACGACGCCGAGGACCCCGACGCCATGGTGATGCTCGGCGAGACGCGTCACGGCGAGCAGGTGCAGTTCTCCAAGCGCGCCGCCGAGAGCGACCTCCTCGTCTACGTCAACATCAACCTCGTCGCCATGAACGGCGGCTGGAAGTCCACCGCCACCGGACTCGCGGGCTACGCCGGCATCCGCCATCACCACAACGTGGATACTCTGCGCGCTTCCAAATCCATCATGGACAAGGACAAGTCGAAGTTCCACGACATCAACTGGCGGATGGGAACCGTGATCCGCGATGCCGGCGTGAAGATCTTCCAGATCGAGTCGACGATGAACAACGACGCATTCCCCGGATCGCTGGCGTTCCTGCAGAAGCGCGAATGGGAGTGGACGGCGCGCGACCGCGCCACGTTCGTCGCCGTTTCGAAGTCGCTCGATCGGCTTCCGGCGAGAAGCAAGCGGTCGATCTTCCACGCCACGAAGGCGCCGCACAAGATGACCAGCGTGCAGGCCGGCGAAGTCGAAGCTGTCCACGAAGTGACGATCGCCCAGGTGCACCGTCAGCAGCTCGTGCGCGTCGAAGGCCAGACCGACATCCTCACCATGGGCCTGCCCTACATCGGCCCGTACAACGTGAACTCGATCATGAACCCGGTCCTCGTCATGTGCCTCGGGCTCGGCTACTTCTTCAACCTCTACCGCAACAAGCCGCTGGTGCGCGAGGGCGGGGTGCTCATCATGAGCCACCCGACCCCGTGGGAGTTCCATCCCGTCCACCACCCGAGCTACATCGACTTCTTCGAGCAGGTGCTGTCGGTCTCCACCGACCCCAAGGTCATCGAACGAGACTTCGAGAAGCAGTTCGCCGAGGACGAGTGGTACCGCCACCTCTACCGCACGAGCTACGCATACCACGGGGTGCACCCGTTTTACATGTGGTACTGGGGCTCGCACGCGCTCGAGCACCTCGGGCGCGTCATCGTCGTCGGCGGCGACGTGAAGTCGGTTCGACGGCTCGGCTTCCAGCCGGCCTCGACGATGCGCGATGCGCTGGAGATGGCGAGCGACGTGGTCGGACGCAACCCGACGCTCACCCACATCCACAATCCGCCGATCTTCCTCAGCGAAGTGGTCTGAGATGGCGAAACTCCCGCGGCTCTCATCCTCGTCCCTGCTCGACGTCACGAAGGCCAAGTTCGTGTGCCTCGGCACCATCGCAGGGTCGGTCGCGGTGATGGTTGTGCGGGTGCTGCGGCGAGGGTCGCTGTGAGTCCGTTCCCGATCGGCGAGTCCCGGGCCGATGACCGCCCGAGCCGCCTCGGCGCACTCGTTCGCGCGGTGAAGGAGAAGTCGCCGTCGGCTCCGTCGTCGCCGATGGATCTCGTGCCGCGATCGCTTCGCGGATTCCCGTTCACTGCACCGACTCGTCCTCGAGGGGTCGACGTTCCCCCCGCCGTCTCCACGCTCGGGGTGGACTACGACACCGACTGGGCGCGTGAACCGCTGGCCTCCGTGACCCGGCGGGTCATCCAAGAGACGGTCGTCCGCGCCACGATCGCCACGCTCGCCGACCCCAAGGTCCGCGGGCTCGATCGCCTCGAGGGCCTCGAAGGCCCGGTCATCTTCGCGGCGAACCATCACAGCCACATCGACACCGGACTGCTCCTCACGTCCGTACCCGCTCGCCTCCGCCGCAAGACGATCGTCGCGGCGGGCGCCGACTACTTCTTCGACAAGCGCTGGAAGGCGATCGCCAGTTCCCTGACGATCAACGCCGTGCCGATCGAGAGACTGAAGGTCAGCCGGACGTCGAGCGATCGCCTGCTCTCGCTGCTCGCCGATGGCTGGAGCCTGATCATCTTCCCCGAAGGCGGCCGATCACCCGACGGATGGGGCCAGGAGTTCAAGCCCGGCGCATCGTTCCTGGCCGTGCGGCGTCAGTGCCCGATCGTGCCGGTCCACGTCGAGGGCGCCGACGAGGTACTGCCCAAGGGCGCCAGCCGCCCGAAGCGGCATTCGTGCACGGTGACCTTCGGATTGCCGATCTTCCCGGGCCCTGACGACGACGCTCGGCGCCTCAACGCGCGCCTCGAGGCCGCGGTCAACGAGCTCGCCGACGAACACCGCACCGACTGGTGGTCGGCCCGACGCCGTGCCGCCGATGGAGCGACACCGCCGTTGAACGGCCCGACGCAGACCGGTTGGCGCCGGGCGTGGACCCAGGGCGCACGGGTGGCTGCCCGTTCCGACGGCGACGAGAAGGCCAAGCGGCGCTGGCCCAGCTGAGGTCCCGTCAACGGACCGAGCCGCGACGGGCGACCGGTGCCTTCTTCGGGGGGACCGCGGGGCGTCGTGTCGGCACGTCCCGGGTGGCGACGATGCGGATGACCAACTTGGTCCCGGCCACTGAGGGGGTCAGCGCGGGTCCGACCGTTGGACGTGTTGTGGTCGGGGCCGTGCTTTGGGATGTCACGATCCGGTTGACCGGCGGAACGGGTACGGCACCAGCCGGGAGAGCGAGCGGGACGGGTGCGCTCTCAGGCCCGTCCGGGGGCGAATCCATCAGGACCGGCGGAACGATCGGGTAGGTGCCGGCGGGCGTCGGTGCGCTCAGAAGCGCCGGAACCGGGGTCGCTTGGGACAACAGACCCTGAGCGGCAGGCGCAGTGGCCGAGAGCGCGGTCGTCGGCGCCGGATTCGGAGAAGGCGATACGCTCGACGGCGCGGCTTCGACCACCGGGGGCACGGGAGCGCTCTGGGCGCTCGCGGCGAGTGCTGTTGTCGTCGTTGTCTCGGTCGCCGCCACCGGTGCCGACGGGCGGGTGGTGACCGGAGCCTCAGCCGACGCGCCGGCCGGCGTCGTCGTGGTCGATGCCTCGCCCTGGGGTGCAGCGACGCGTGAGGTCGTCGGGACCGGCGCGGTGGTCGACGGCGCCGCAGCCTGCGGCGCGGCCTTGCGACCAGCGCGAGTCGGCGTCTGAGCGATCCAGAGCGCCTCCGTCGGAATCACTGCGAACGGGTTGGGCATGTTCTGCTCGGTCAGAAAGACGAGGCCGCCGTTTCGGCCTGCCGCGGTCGACAGAAGCGTCGCCGCGTGGGCCGGATCGACGGCGTAGACGATGTGCCAGAAGCGGCCGGCTGGGTACGACGCGGTGTACGCGGCCGGGGTCCACGCGTCGTAGGTGGCCTCGGAACCCTCGAAATTCACGACGATGTCGGCGACGTCGAGGTAGCACTCCTGGGGGTTCATGCCGGGGTTGTGGAAGATGAATCCGCCGGCCTGCATCCGGACGTAGTCCTCGACGTCCTGGTAGTAGGCGACGTCGGCACAGTCGTACGGCGTCTGGTCGAAGAAGAAGGCGTTCACGCCGTACCAGGCGCGGTACTTGTCGATGTCGGCCTTCACGCTGGAGAGTGCCCGGGCCCCGTAGCTGGTGTCGACGTACCCGACCACTGTTGCGCCCTGGGCGCGGGCCGCGGCGACCTTGGTCACGAAACTCGGGTACGACACGGTTCCCGGACCGCTGTCGGGGTTCAGCACGACGTAGCGGAGCTCCTCGGAGCTGACCAGCATCCGGTCCCACTGGGTCGAGGACCAGAAGTAAGCCGGCACCGCCACCGACGGGGCAGCGGCGGCCTGGGCCGACCGGGGAGCAAGCCCGACGACGCCGACCGCGCCGACGGCGACGGCGACGGCGAGGAACGTCCGGCCCCAGGTGGCACGGCGGCTTCGGGTTCCGGGAAGCTCACGGCGAGTGGTCACGTGCTAGGCATCGCCACGCCACGCAGCCATCTGAAGCAGGGAAACCACTCTGCGTGGTGAAATGGGTCCTCCGACCCACCACAGGCCGCTCTCGGTCGGCCTATCGGCCACCCCGAGCGTCAGCTAGTGCAGCCGCGCTGATCGCCGTCCGAGCGGGGGGTGCCACGGGGTGGGCGGCCGTAGGCTCCGCAACTGAGCAGTGACCGCGCCGAGACGAGCGACAACCCGATCCAGAGAGGCGTCCTCCGCCACCACGCCCAGGCGCTGCTCCATAGCCATGGCCGCACGCCACTGCTCCTTGCGGAGCAGGTTGACCACGACGCCCGGCATCCCGGCCCGACCGGTACGCCCCGACCGGTGCACATAGTCGATCTCGTCGTCGCTGCGCTCAAGGTGCACGACCATCGACACCGCAGCAAGGTCGAGACCCCGGGACGCGAGATCCGTCGCCACGAGAACGCTGACGTCGCCGAGTCGTATGGCGTCGATCGCCGCCCGCCGCGCCGCGGTGGACATCGCACCGTGCAGGGCGACGGCGTCACGGCCGTCTTCGGCGATCCAGGCGGCCCACCGGTCGGCGGCATGGCGGGTCCGGACGAACACGATCGCCCGTCCGGCGGCGTCGAGAAGTGTTCCGAGTTCATCGCGGAGCCGCTCGCGGGTGATCTCGACGCGCACGTGGGGCGTTTGCGCGCTCCCCCGGCCGAGGCCCTCCGGGGCGCGATCGGGATCGCCATCGACGCGGACGGCAATCGGACCGGGGCGAAGCCTCCCGGTGAGCAGGCGCACCGGTCCGTCGAGGGTTGCCGAGACCAGCAGCGTCCGCGCGGTCTTCGGGACAAATCCGAGGATCTCCACGACGTCGGCGACGAAACCGAGGTCAGCGAGGCGGTCGGCCTCGTCGATCACCACCGCCGACACCGCCCCCAGGTCGACTTGACCCCGACTGCACATGTCGAGGAGACGCCCCGGTGTGGCGACCACCACGTCGGCGCCGCGGGAGATGTTGCGCAACTGCGGGTCGAAAGCGACCCCACCCTGAAGAAGAGCCACCCGGCGATCCAGCCCCCGGGCGATCGGCCGGATCACCCGGTCCGCCTGCTGGGCCAGTTCACGTGTTGGGGTGATCACCACGATGGAAGGAGGTCCGAGGGGCGGCGCTCCGCGGACGAGGTCATCAAAGACCACGAGGAGGAATGCCACCGTCTTGCCCGACCCGGTCGGCGCCTCGAGCAGGACATCGCTTCCCGGCCGGAGCCGCGCCAGCTCACGCACTTCGAGCTGGAAGGGATGGAGAGAGGTGATGCCCATGTCGGAAATGAGGTCGTCGACGGAGCGCGTCATCATGGGTTCTGCTCCATCGCCCGTGCAGTCTTCCAGCGCAGCGGCCTCCCGCGACCACGGGCCGTAGAGCGGATGCTCAAAGCGCGATGCGGTGGTTCCGCTCAACGCCCCAGTACGGTGGTGATGATGAGTGCTGAGCAGGCTGAACAGGCTGAACAGGCTGAACAGGCTGAACAGGCTGAACAGGCTGAACAGGCTGAACAGGCTGAACAGGCTGACCAGGCTGAACAGGCTGACCAGGCTGAACAGGCAACGTCGGGGCCCGCCAGCCGTCGACGGGGTCGTCGACCGGTCTCGGTCACCGGCGATGAGACCCGTGAACGGATCGTGCAGGCCGCCATCGACACCCTCGACGCGGAAGGCATCGTTGGCACCAGTGCTCGGGCCATCGCCCGTCGTGGGGCCTTCAACCAAGCGCTGATCTTCTACCACTTCGGCTCGGTCGACGGTCTGCTCATCGAGGCCGCCAGGGCCGAAGGAACGAAGCGTGCAGTCCGATACACCGAGTCGCTGGGGAAGGTGTCGAGCACCCGGGAACTGATCGCCGTCGCCCACGAGATCCACCGCCACGAACAGAGTTCCGGTTCGGTCAACGTGCTGGCCCAGCTTCTCGCGGGAGCAAACGCGTCCCCACAGCTCCGCGAGGGCATTCACCTCGGGATGGAGCCGTGGATGGCGCTGGTCCAGGAGGCCATCGTCCGCGTGCTCGGGGGATCGTCGATCACCGCGCTCGTGGATCCGGCCGACGCCACCTATGCCGTGGCGTCGCTGTTCATCGGCATGGAGCTCATGGCCCTTCTCGACCCGAGCCGCGACCGACCCGAGACGCTTTTCGCCGCCGTCGCCCGGCTGGCCCCGATGATCGACGCGATGCTCGCCGCCACCCCGGCGGCACCCGCGTCCTGAACACTGCCGGGGCCCGGCCTCGTCGCGGCCGATCACGTCCTGACCGCCTACGATCCAGACGAGCCCACCCGTCACGAGGTACGCCATGTCCGATCCGTCCCCGTCCCGCCCGCGTGCGGCCCTCTCGTACGCCAGCGGCACGTCGACCATGCCGCTCCTCGGCGAGACGATCGGCTCGAACTTCGAGCGGGCGGTGGGCCGGTTCAGCGACCGCGAAGCACTCGTCTCCTGCCACCAGGGGCTTCGATTCACCTATGCCCAGCTCAACGACGCGGTCGACGACGTGGCGCGGGGTCTCCTCGCCCGGGGGCTCGAGATCGGGGACCGGGTCGGCATCTGGTCACCGAACTACGCCGAGTGGACGATCGTGCAGCTGGCCACCGCCAAGATCGGCGTGATCCTCGTCAACATCAACCCGGCGTATCGCACCCACGAGCTGACGTATGCGCTCAACCAGTCCGGCTGTCGGCTCCTCGTCGCCGCTCCGTCGTTCAAGACGAGTGACTACCGGGCCATGGTGGCATCGGTGCTGGAGGAGCTCGACGTTCTCGAGGACACGGTCTTCCTCTTCTCCGACGACTGGACGCAGCTCATCGAGCAGGGGCGCACGGTGCCGGTCGAGCGCGTCCGAGAGCGAAGTGCGCTGCTCCAGTTCGATGACCCGATCAATATCCAGTACACGAGCGGAACGACCGGCTTTCCGAAGGGCGCCACACTCAGCCACCACAACATCTTGAACAACGGCTTCTTCGTTGGTGAAGGCTGCCGCTACACCGAGCACGACCGCATCTGCATCCCGGTGCCGCTTTATCACTGCTTTGGCATGGTCATGGGCAACCTCGGTGCCATCACCCACGGGGCATGCATGGTGTACCCGGAGGCCGCGTTCGACCCGGGTGCCACGCTCCGTGCCATCGCCGCCGAGCGCTGCACGAGCCTCTACGGAGTGCCGACGATGTTCATCGCCCAGCTCGGCCACCCCGACTTCGACGCCGCCGTGTTCGACTCGCTCCGCACCGGCCTGATGGCCGGCTCGCCCTGCCCGGTCGAGGTCATGAAGCAAGTCACGTCGCGCATGCACATGCCCGAAGTGGGCATCGCCTACGGCATGACCGAAACCTCGCCCGTGTCCACCCAGACCGCCACCGATGACACCCTCGATCGCCGGACCGGCACGGTCGGTTCTGTCCACCCCCACGTCGAGGTGAAGATTGTCGACCCCGACACCGGCCGGGTCGTGCCGCGGGGGGCCACCGGCGAGTTCTGCACCCGCGGGTACTCGGTGATGCTCGGCTACTGGATGGAGCCCGGCAAGACGGCCGACGCCATCGACCAGGCCGGCTGGATGCACACCGGCGACCTCGCCACCATGGACGATGAGGGCTACGTGAACATCGTCGGCCGGATCAAGGACATGATCATCCGGGGCGGCGAGAACGTCTACCCGCGAGAGGTCGAGGAGTTCCTCTACTCCCATCCCGACATCGCCGACGTGCAGGTGATCGGCGTGCCCGACGCCAAGTACGGCGAGGAGATCATGGCTTGGGTGACACTCCGGGAGGGGGCGTCGGCGATGTCGTCGGAAGATCTGCGCGCGTACTGTCAGGGGAACATCGCGCATTACAAGATCCCGCGCTACGTGAAAATCACCGAAGCGTTCCCGATGACGGTCACCGGCAAGGTCCGCAAAATCGAGATGCGCGAGATTTCCATCGGCGAGCTCGGCCTCGAAGAGGCGGCGTCGATCAAGAACGCCTGAGAAACGCCGTCAGACCCCGCTCAGGACCCGATCGAGGCAAGGAGCGGCGTGAGGCGCTCTGAGGTGGCGACGTCGGGGATGCTCTGGCGGCGCCGCCACACCAATGCGCCAACCGCACCGGTGAGGATCGGCAGGAAGAACGTCAGGCCGCGATAGATCGCCAGCGCCGCAATCGCCTCTGGACGCGACGAGCCGGCCGTGGTCAGCGCGCCGACGAGACCGAGTTCCATGACGCCGATCCCACCGGGGATCGGCACGAACGAACTGACGACACGGACGAGGGCGAACGCCCGGACGACCTCCCAACCATCAAGACCGCCCCCGGCCCCGACGGCGTGCAACGATGCCAGCAGGATGCACGCAAGGAGTAGCTGCGACACGATGGCACCGCCGAGGATCAAGGCGCCGCGACGGCGAAGCACGGACCACGCACTCGCCCGGAACTCCTCCGACACGGTCGGGATCGGCCAGCGGAACAGCGTTCGACGAACGGCCGGGACCCGTTGCCCAAGACGATCGGCGACTCCGGCGAAGTGACGGGCCAGCCACGCGGTACAGGTCGGTCGCGACAGCGCAATGCCCCAGAACACGAGCGGGACCACGAGGAAACCAACGGCGCCGATTCCGATGATCACGTCGACGCGGTCAGCTCGGCCGGCGACGAGGTCGGGCCACGTGTGGGCTCCGGCAACGAGCCACATCGCGAACGACGGGCATATGGCCGTGACGAACAGCGCCACGCTCGCCCGAAGCGGGCCGACACCCCACGACCGCCACATCGCGACACGAAGGGCGGTGCCGATGGCCGAACCGCCGACGACGGCGTTCGACGCCCCGAGGTTCGCTTCCGTGGAGACGGCCATCCGACCGAATCCGACCGTCCCGACCGCGGCCCACTGCTGGGCGACGATGACGAGGCGGTGCACAATGACCAGCGCACCGAGCACGACCCACCACTGCGATGAAATCGATTTGGCCTCGCTCCACGCGTTGACCATCAGGCTCCGGTGCATGAGCGCGCCTGCCGCGCTGGCCGTCAAGAACGCGCCGGTGGCCCAGGACATCCAGCGCCGTGGGAGGTGGCGGGTCCGGACGTGCGCCTCCGGCATCATCAGTTCGACGGGGGCGGCGAGCGACATCGGTACCCATCTTCGGCCCATACGCGCCACTACATGAGTGGCTCGCGTTCAGGTTCGCCGCAAATGGGTGTTGGAACTCACTGCGATGGGTCAAGACACCCATCGCTCGACCGCGTCGGGCCGGCTACCGCTCGAGGTGGGCGCCGATGATGGTCTTCATGGCCTCGTCCTCGATCAGGAAGGCGTCGTGGCCGACGATCGAAGAGACGAGCGCCAACTCCCGCGGCTTGGGGGAGAGAAAGACCAGTTCACGCTGCAGGCGGATCGGGTAGAGCCGATCGTCATCGAGCCCGACAAACTGCACGTCGGCGGTGATGCGACGCATTGCCCCGGCGACACCGCCGCGGTCACGACCGATGTCGTGGTGGTTCATCGCCTCATTGATGGCGAGGTAGGTGTTGGCATCGAATCGACGCTCGAGACGCTCGGCCGCGTAGTCCAGGTACGACATCACGGCGTAGTGACCGCGGTCGCGTTCCGCCGACAGGATGCGCTGGTCGCCCTGCGGCCGGTTCCCGAATCGGCGGTGGAGTTCGAGCTCGGTCCGATAGGTCATGTGACCGAGGCGGCGCGCCTGTGCCATCCCGGCGACCGGGCCGTCGCCTGTTCCGACGTCGTAGTAGTCGCCGCCGTGGAACTCCGGGTCACTCGTGATGCAGGTCATCTGGATCGTCTGCCAGGCGATCTGCTCGGCCGTGGCCACGGCACCACAGCCGATGATCACCGATCGCTGCTGACGCTCAGGGAATCCGACGGCCCACTCGAGAGCACGCTGGCCGCCGAGTGACACGCCGACGACGCCGAACCACACGTCGATACCGAGCACATCAGCCATGGCGGCCTCCGCCGCAACCATGTCACGCGTGGTGATGACCGGCCACCTCGACCCCCACGGCTCCCCGTCCGGGGCCAGTTGGCCCGGCCCCGTGGTGCCCTGGCATCCCCCGAGCGTGTTCGGGATGACGACGAAGAACCGATCCGTGTCGATGCCGAGTCCCGGCCCGATGACGCCGTTCCACCAACCCGCTTCAGGATGACCGGGACCGGCCGGACCGGCGGCGTGGCTGTCGGCGGTGAACCCGTGCAGGACGAGCACCGCATTCGAACGATCGGCATTGAGGGTGCCGACGGTCTCGTAGCAGACGACCGTGTCGGGGAGGACTCCCCCGGCTTCGAGCTTCAACTCGCCGATCGCGGCGAACTGACGACGACCCGCGACATCACCCGGGCGCCACACCTTCCGCCACGGTCCGATGGGGTCGCCGTTCTCGTCGACGCCGATCGGCGCATCGCGGTTCGGTTGTCGGAGAGAGCTGTCGGACACGGGGTGCTTTCAGAAGCGCCGCGGCGCAAACCGCCATGGGGCGGGCAAGCGCTGCGGCAGTGATGACCTGAGCTCTGAGGCCACCGGTCGGTGACCCCAGAGCTCGACGAGAACTCAGGCCTTGGCGGCCGCGAATCCAGCGTTGAGGTCGGCGAGGAGGTCGTCGATCGACTCCAGGCCGATCGAGAGACGGACCAGGCTCGGAGTGACACCCGTGGCCGCCTGCTCGGCGGGAGTCAATTGGCTGTGGGTCGTCGCCGCCGGCTGGATGACCAGCGAACGGAGGTCGCCGACGTTGGCCAGGTGGCTGAACAGCGTGAGGGCGTCGACGAACTTCTTGCCCGCCTCGACGCCACCCTTGAGCTCGAAGTTGACGATGGCGCCGGCGCCGTTCGGCAGGTACTTCTTCGCCTTGTCGCTCCAAGGCGAGCTGGCGAGCCCGGGATAGCGGACCAGTTCGACGTCAGGGTGGGCCTCGAGGAACTTGGCCACGGCGAGCGCGTTGGCGCAGTGGCGATCCATGCGGACGCTCAGCGTCTCGACGCCCTGGATGAGCAGGAACGAGTTGAACGGAGCGATCGACGCGCCGTAATCGCGCAGACCCTGCACGCGGGCCTTGATGATGTAGGCCGGCGCGCCGAGCACTTCCCAGTACTTGAGACCGTGGTAGCTCGGATCGGGCTCGGTCATCATCGGGAACCGTCCGGATGCTCCCCAGTCGAACTTACCGCCGTCGACGATGATGCCGCCGATCGACGTGCCGTGACCGCCGATGAACTTGGTCAACGAATGCACGACGATGTCGGCACCGTGCTCGAGCGGACGGCACAGATACGGCGTGGCCAGCGTGGAGTCGACGATCAGCGGGACGCCGGCCTCGTGAGCGACGTCGGCCACCCCGCGGACATCGAGCACGTCACCCTTCGGGTTGCCGATCATCTCGGCGTAGAGCGCCTTGGTGTTGGGCTTGATCGCCTTGCGCCAGGCGTCGAGGTCGTCGGGATCATCAACGAAGTCGACAGTGATTCCGAGCTTGGGCAGGTTGTAGTGAAACAGGTTGTAGGTGCCGCCGTAGAGGCTCGCCGATGCCACGATGTGGTCGCCGGCTTCGGCGATGTTCAAGATGGCGAGGGTCTCCGCCGCCTGGCCCGACGCGACTGCGAGAGCGGCCACGCCGCCTTCGAGCGACGCGATGCGCTGCTCGAGCACGTCCTGGGTCGGGTTCATGATGCGGGTGTAGATGTTTCCCGCTTCGGCCAGGCCGAACAGCGCGGCGGCGTGGTCCGTGTCGCGGAATGCGTAGCTGGTGGTCTGGTAGATCGGGGTGGCGCGGGCGCCGGTGGTGGGATCGGGTGCGGCGCCGGCGTGGATCTGCCGTGTTTCGAAACCGAAGGACGAAGGGTCGAGGGCCATGGGGACAACTCCTGGAGATGGGTGCGTCGGCGAACGCCGGAACGCAAAAGGGAAACGGGGTACGGGCAGGAACGACGAAAGGCGGCGACGCAGGTCGCTTCGCCGCGACCTGCGGATCGGGTCAGGTGGTACAGCTCACCGGGATTCCTCCTTCATCGTGCGGGCGTTGGCACCTGGCGGTTCTCGCTGGTTGCCGCGACGTCGACGGGCCCGTCCCTCGGTCGCTCTGGATGACGCAAAACAGTCAAGCGATCGAAACCCGACCTGTCAAGTCAGTTTTTCCGAACGGTCCGGCCGGGCGATACCCTTCCAGCGTGAGGAACCTGATCTGTTCGGCCACGACGATGGTGCGGGCATGACGAGGAACCCCTGGCTGCAACGACGACCGCTCCATTACGCCCATCAGGGCGGTGCACTCGAGGCTCCTTCCACGACCCTCTACGCGATGCGCCGAGCCGTCCACGAGCACGCCGCCCACGCCCTCGAGCTCGATGTGCACCGCACCTCCGACGGTGTCCTGGTGGTCTGCCACGACACGACCGTCGACCGGACCACTCCGTCCCGCGGCGCCATCCACGACCTGACCCTGGACGAGCTGCGCCGGCTCGACAACGCCTACTGGTGGGCGCCGGGACACGATGCGGTCGTCGGTCTCGACGCGGCTTCCTACGCGCTCCGCGGACGCTTTCCCGACGACGCGTCCCTGGGAATCGCCACGCTCGAGGAGGTGCTCGTCGAGTTCCCCGACGTGTTTCTCAACTTCGACATCAAAGAGATCGGTCCGCACCGCTACGAGGCTGTCCTCGCCGACCGGCTCCGGGCACACGGCCGCACGACGGACGTGATCGTGGCGTCCTTCCACGATGACGCCCTCCGCGCGTTCAGTGCCTACGCGCCCGAGATCCATGTGTCGCTTGGCCCCGACGACACGTTCGCGTTCTACGACGCGGTGACGAATGGCGCCCCCCACCGGGCGTTCACACCCTCGCAGGTCGCCCTGCAGGTCCCGGCGTCATTCGAAGGCATCGAGGTCGTCACCCCGGCTTTCGTGGACGCCGCCCACCGCCTCGGTCTCGCCGTCCATGTGTGGACGATCGATGACGAGCAGGAAATGCGTCATCTTCTCGCCATGGGTGTCGACGCCATCATGACGGACCGCCCGAGCGTCCTCGCCGCGGTGCTCGCCGCCTGGGCCTGAGCCGGGCTCTCTGCTCAGCTACGCACCGGCCGAGAACAGTTGGTCGACCGGGGCGAAGTCGTCCCGCAGCACCGGGCTGTCGCCGACCCAGCGACGCAGGGCAGCGCCTGATCGGACGACGGCCTCATAGCCGCGCTCATCGATCATCGCCCGATAGGTGTCGATGGGCAGCGGCCGGTCGGACGCGACGACGATGAAGTTCGAGCCGAACGGCTCCCGTTCGAACGCGGACTCCGGCGCGAACACTGCGACGTGATCGAACACGGTGGCGATCGTCGCGACCTCCGCTCGGACGAAACGGTGTTCCCTGGCATCGATCACGTTCAGGGCGTAGATGCCGCCGGGGCGCATCGCGCGACGGATCACCCCGGTGAACTCGACCGTTGTGAGGTGCCACGGCACCGCCTCCGCCCCGAAGGCATCGCCGAACACCACGTCCGCGCGACCGTTGCTCTGGCGACCCATCGTGACCCGTCCGTCACCGATGATCACCTCGACGTCGGGCCCGGGCACCCATCCGAGCTCGCGCTCGGCGAGATCGGGCAGGGCGCCGTCGACCTCGAGCACGACGCCGGTCGAGCCCGGCCGCACCGCGCGGACGTAGCGGGGCATTGTCAACGCGCCGCCGCCGAGATGGATGGCGTGAACGGGACCCGGTGGGAGCGCGTCGAAGGCAACGCCGAAGAGCTGGGTGTAGGGAAAACGCAGCGAGGTCGGATCACCGAGATCGACCTCGGAGTGGTCAAGATTGTCGAGGTGGAGGACGCGGATCGACGGTTCGTCTTCGATGCCAAGCACTGACGCGCAGTAGTACGCACTCTCCATCTCGCACGGGCTGTCGACGGTGACAGCCGCCCCCGCTCCAAGTCCGCCGAAAGCCAGCAGCCCGGCTGCAGCGAGCCGCTCGGTCCGAGGGCGCTTGCGAGTGGTCACGGTAAGCAGCGCGCCGACGGCGATCAGCGCCGCGCATACGCAGAGAACCGTGACGGTGATCGGCACGTTGCCGACGAGAAGGAAGCCGGTGACGAAGGTTCCAACGATCGCCCCGGTGGTGCCGATGGCGCTCATCGATCCGACGGTCGCCCCGCTTGATTCGAGCGATCGCAACTGCGTCTTGACCAGCATCGGCGAGACGGCGCTCAGCACGATCGACGGAAGCAGAAAACCGGCGATCGTGGCGATGAGCACGACGGCGACGCTGGTCCCGTCGAGACGTTCGGCGGCGACCCGGACGATCGGCGGGGCGAGCAGTCCGAGGCCACCGCCCAGCATCATCGTGGGTCCCACCATCGCCCTCGGGTCGATCTCGTCCGAGAGCCGCCCTCCGAGCCAGCTGCCGAACGCGATGCCGGCGAGCACGACTCCGATGATGGAGGTGTAGGTCTGCAGCGTCACGCCCACGTACGGCGCGAGGAGCCGGCCGGCAAGGATCTCAAGCACCAGCACGGACGCCGACGTGAAGAAGGCCAAGACGCGTGCAACGGTTCGATTCATGGGGGCGTGGTCCTTATCAGGCAGTTTCGGTCTCGGGTGCGAACTCACTGCGCAACAGCACGTCGCCGGTCACATCGTCGATCACGACGACGATGTCCGAAACGACGATACGCGGAATCGTCGTGACGGGAACCGACGTGGGCAGGTTCTGGCGGACCACGACCGACGACTGGCGCCGGCCCTCGACCCCGGCGAAACGGACGACCCAGACCGTTCGCAGGTCACGTTTCACCTGACCGGTCCCGCCGGTGACCCGTTCGTTGGTCTCGAGGGCGTACCGGGCGAAGAACACTTCGGGCGTCGGCGCGAGGGTTCCCGTCGGCAACTCCCGCTTGGCTGTCCGCACCACCGACGCACGCGACCTGATCACCTTGGCCGATGGCTGCACCGGCTCGAAACGTAGCGACCCGGCAGCCAACGTTCGGGTCGTGGTGATACGCAGACCGGGCTTCGCCGTCGTCGCGGTCCGGACGGTAGCCGTTCTCTGAGCAGTTGTCGTGGTCAGCTTCCGGGCGACGGTGGTGACCGTCGTTGCGCTGACGCTGATCAGCGTGGCCGTCGTCGAGGCAGTGATCCTGCGACCCGAAGCGGACGAGACAGGGGTGCTCGCTGCCGTCGACGATGGGCCGCTGGTCGCTGGCGCCAGCCCGGGCGGACCGGCAACGGCCTGGGAACGTGTGGTCGCAGGGGCCGACGGCCCAGCCGCTGAAGGCGAGGGACGCGCCGGAGGCGCGGGACGCGCCGGAGGCGCGGGCGCGACGGACACCGCCGATGCGTTCGTCGGAACGCTCGAACTCGTCTGGGCGAATGCCGAGCCCACGACGGCGAGCGCGAGGCCGACCGAAACGGCGACAACGACGGTGGGCGCGGCGCGGTGTCCCACCGACCGCCCCCTTCCACACTCCGGTCGCACGCTGTCCAGGCTACGGCGAGCCGTGCCGTCCGAAGGACAAAGGACCCTCTCTACTCCACCGATCGGACAAATCGCCGTGGTCGGTGGGAGCATCGCGGCCGTGAGTAAAACGCCTTCCTTCACCGAGATCCGCTACGACGTCGCCGACCGGGTCGCCACCATCACCCTCGACCGACCCGACCGGCTGAACGCCTTCACCGGGCGCATGATGCGTGAGGTGATCGAGGCGATGGACCTCGTCGATGCCGACGACGGCGTCCGAACCGCGGTCTTCACCGGATCCGGTCGAGGGTTCTGCGCCGGCGCCGACCTTGCCGCCGGCGGAGCCACGTTCGACGCCACGTCGACCAAGGGCACCGTCGCCGAGGCGATCGACGGGACCGTCGACGAACGGATCCGCGACGGCGGTGGGCGAGTCTCGCTGCGGTTGTTCGAATCCCGCAAGCCGCTCATCGCCGCGATCAACGGCCCGGCGGTCGGGGTCGGGGTCACGATGACGCTCCCGATGGACATCCGCCTCGCATCGACGAGCGCCAAGTTCGGTTTCGTCTTCGCTCGTCGCGGCATCGTTCCCGAAGCCTGCTCGAGCTGGTTCCTGCCCCGTCTCGTGGGCATCTCGAAGGCCACCGAATGGTGTTTCACCGGGCGGGTCTTCGGTCCCGACGAGGCGCTGGCCGGCGGCCTCGTCCGCAGTGTGCACGAACCCGACGACCTGCTCCCGGCGGCCTACGCCCTGGCCGGGGAGATTGCGTCGAACACCTCGGCGGTCAGCGTTGCCCTCACCCGGCAGATGCTGTGGCGCATGCTCGGCGCCGACCACCCGATGGAAGCCCATGTGGTCGACTCCCGGGCGATCTGGGAGCTCGGCAAGGGCAAGGACGCCCGCGAGGGTGTCGAAGCGTTCCTGGAGAAGCGTCCGGCGGCGTTCTCGGCCTCGCCGACGACCGACATGCCAGACTTCGTCCCGTGGTGGGAGAACCGACCGTTCCGCTAGTGGTGTGTCGCGCGACCCCACCGCCGTCCGAGACGTTGCATGGCCATGGAAACCCTCGTGCTTGAGCGCACACGCTCCGCCGGGGTCGGGAACGATCCCGACCGGGAGGTCACGACGATCCACCTCGTCGGCCCGGCGCCCAGCCCCGACGAGGTGCTGCGCATCCTCATCGCCGATCACGCCCCGGCGATGTACCGGCTCGCCCGGTCGATCATGGGAGACGGCGCGCTCGCCGAGGATGTCGTGCAGGAGAGCCTGATGCGGGCCTGGCAGGCGGCGGGTTCGCTCCACGACGACTCGGCCCTCCGTTCCTGGGTGCTGCGAATCACCCACAACACCGCCATCTCGACGCTCCGAAAACGCCGCGAGGAGCTGCGCGACCCGGCCAAGTTGCCCGAACGGAGCCAGGGGGCGGGGACCGACCGCCAGGTCGCCGGGCGGATCATGGTCGAGGAGCTGATGACCGCGCTCGACACCCTCGATCCGCTCACCCGGTCGATCGTCATCCTCCGAGAGCTCGAGGACATGCCCTACGAGGAGATCGCCGACACGCTCGGGGTTGCCCTGCCCACGGTGAAGACCCGTCTGTTCCGGGCCCGCAAACTGCTCGCCCATCGACTGTCGGGGTGGCAGCAATGAACCCCATCCAGCGGCTACGGCTCTCGACAGCACGTCTCGAGCGCATGCTCGAAAACGACCCGGCCATGTTCGACGGGGCCCGCAAACTGCTCGCCCATCGACTGTCGGGGTGGCAGCAATGAACCCCATCCAGCGGCTACGGCTCTCGACAGCACGTCTCGAGCGCATGCTCGAAAACGACCCGGACGGTTTCGAGCGAGCGCTGCGCCGCCACCCGTCGATCGCCGACCGGTTCGAGCGGGGCGACCTCTTCCCGGCCGAGGCCCGGGCTGCACTGCGTGACGCATTCGCCCCGCCCGATGACCTGACGGAGCGTCTCAATGCCCGCCTCAGCGCGGCCCTCGACAGCCCCACCGCCAAATCGACGGCCCTCGACCTGCTCGGTCTAGGGTTGGCGACGGTGCGTGAACTGACCCGGGAAGACCCCGAATGAAGTGGATCTTCGCGCTCGCCGCTCTCGTGGTCGGCGGGATCGCCGGCACCCTCGTCTCGTCAGCGGTCCGCCGCGTGCTGAGCCGACCGTCGCAAACCGATCGCACCCGCAGGCTCGCCCCGGCCGCGGCGAGCGTCGTCTTCTCCGCCGTGCTTGCCCTGGCCGTCGTCACGTCGCTGTCGTTCCTCGACAAGACCGCCGTCGACCGACTCCCCGTCTCACTCATGAACGCCGTGCCGCGCTTTCTCGTCGCCATGGTGTTCGTGTTGCTCGGCAACGCCATTGCGTCGCTCGCCGCTACCGCCGCGGGTTCGGCGGCGTTGCGGGCCAGCGGGCGTCCGCAGCCACGTGTGGCGGGTCTCGCCAAGGCCGTGGTGATGGCGGTGTTTGTGTTTCTCGCCATCGCCCAGATCGGAGTGAACACCAAGGTCGTCGACACCGCGGTGGCCGGCATCGTCGGCTGCACGGCGCTGTCGCTGGCGTTGCTCACCGGCCTGGGGGGACGCTCGATGGCTTCGGAGATCGCCGCCGGAAGGTACCTGCACCGGATCGTGCGACCCGGCGACACCGTGAGCGGCGATGGATTCGGCGGCGTGGTCAGGACCGTGTGGGGGGCCACGGTGGAGCTCGACGTCGACGGCGCCATCGTCCATGTGCCCAACTCGAAGCTCCTCGCCGGAAACCTGACCATCGACAGGTCGCCCGCCTCCGAGTAGCCGTCACACCCCTGCGTCATCAACAATCGGGTACGAATCGACGCGCCGCCGCCTATGCGCGAGCCTGACCCCATGGCCGGACCGGACGATGTCGTGACCGCGGATGTTGTGGTGGTCGGCGGGGGGTCGAGCGGCGCAGTTGTCGCGGCCCGGCTCGCCGAGGGCGACGTGCGGGTGGTATTGCTCGAGGCCGGTCCCGACTACGGACCCTTCGTCGGGGCGGCCGGCGACGGATCCCCGACCGGGTGGCCGGCCGACCTCCTCGACGCCCACGCCATCGCTCTGTCGCATGACTGGGGTTACGCGTCTGGCCCCGTCACGGGCCGGACACCGTGGACGTTCGAGCGAGCCCGGGTCATCGGCGGATGCTCGGCCCACAACGGGGCCATCGCCGCGGTCGGACATGCATTGGACTACGACGGGTGGGCGCTGCCGGAGTGGCGCACCGACGTCTTGCGGCCGGTCTTCGCCACCGTCCTCGAGAAGATGCGGGTCCGGACGTATCGGGCCGACGAGGCCGGGCCGTTCCACGCTCGCTGCCTGGAGGCCGCAACGGGCAAGGGGTGGACGATCGCATCGGATCTCTGCGATCTCGATGCCAACGAATCGTTCGGG
>JANOJN010000098.1:0-11984 GCA_031418775.1 Acidimicrobiia bacterium | reverse complement strand
TATGGTCCTGACCCGTTCAGTTTCGACGACTATCACTTCGAAGGGAGCCTGACATGGCTGCAGTGAAGCGACGCTCCGAGCGTCTGCCGGCGCGGATCGCGGCCTACGCGATCCTTACTGCTTTCGGACTCATGATGGCGTTCCCGTTCATCTATGCCGTCGCGGCGTCGTTCAAGGAAGGTTCCGACATCTTCCGCGACCCGCCGACAGTGCTGCCGCGCAAGCAGAACACGGCAACGATCGACGGCAAGGTGGTTCCGCTGTTCAAGGTCGACGTACCCAACGAAGGCAAGAAGACCTACGGACTCGTGGAAGCAGGCATCGACATCGCGCTGCTTGCCCCGGTCGATTCGACGGGCAAGGAGACGGGGCCGCGGATCGAACGCAAGCCACTAGAACTCACGCCCGTCGGCGGCTACTCCGACCCGAAGAAGATCAAGCTGTCGACCGGTGAAGAGGTCGGGGTGTTCAAGGTCGAGGTCGACGGCAAGGAGGTCGAGCTTGCCCAGGTCGGCAAGACCATCCGTGGGCGCTTCTCCGATCCCGACCAGAAGCTGCCCGACGTGATCGCCAACCCACGACTATCGACCCGTGACGAGTCGCTCTACTTCCGCACCCAGAACTACACGGAGGTGCGCAAGCTCCAGAACATCGACCAGTCGTTGTGGAACACCTCGCTGGTCACCCTGCTGGTGGTGATCGGCACCGTGGTCACCTCGGTCATGGGCGGCTATGCGTTCAGCCGCATCCAGTTCCGGGGCCGCGACGCGATCTTCGCCGTGTACCTCGGCTCGATCATGATCCCGTTCGTGCTCCTGATCATCCCGTTGTTCAAGCTGATGGTGTGGATGGGGTGGAACAACCACCTCTCGTCGCTGATCTTCCCGTTCATCTTCAGCGCCTACGGGACGTTCCTGATGCGGCAGTTCTTCCTGACCATCCCGAAGGACCTCGACGAGGCTGCGACCATCGACGGCGCTTCACAGATGCAGGTGCTGTGGAAGGTGCTCGTGCCACTCTCGTGGCCTGCTGTTGCCACGCTGTCGACGTTCACGTTCCTCTACGCGTGGAACAGCTTTATCTGGCCACTCGTATCGGTCAGCGCCAACGAGAAACTCCACGTGCTCACGATCTCGCTGTCGCAGCTCGGTGGGCGCGCCGCGGACAAACCGCAGCTCGTGTTCGCGGCTGTTGCGCTGGCAGTTACCGTACCGATCTTGGTGTTCATCCTCGCCCAGCGCTACTTCGTGGAAAGCCAGACCAGCTCCGCGGTGAAGTAACTGTCCCTCGGGGCCGGGCCGGCTCTCTGGGCGAGGCCGGCTACGCCGCGTTCACGGCCAGCGTGGCGAGGTCGATGCCATAGAGGTCGGCGGCGTTGGTGCTGAGGATGGCTTGGCGCTGTTCGACGCTCAGCGCCGCCGCGTGGGTGGCGAGCATCTCCTGCGACCACGGCCAGGTGGAGTCGGAATGCGGAAAGTCGTTGGCCCACATGAGACGCTTCCAGTTCATGTCGTCGGCCTGACGGAAGGCCGTCCAGTCGTCTTGGAACGTCACGTAGATGTGCTCGGCGAAGAATTCCGACGGCAGCTTCGACAGCGTCGTGCCCGGCTGCAGCCAGTTGCGGTGCCGCTTGTAGGCGTGGTCCATTCGATACATGTAGTGCGGAACCCAGCCGGCGTCGGCCTCGACGCACACCACCTTCAACCCGGGGTGACGTTCGAACACTCCCCCGTAGATCAGCGTCCCCATGATGTCCTGGATGCCGCGGATGATCGCCAGGAAGGTATTGAGCCGCGGGCCGCGTGTCGGGGTCGAACTGGTCGTGAGGATGTGGAAACTCAGCGGTAGCTCGAGGGCAACCGCAGCTTCCCAGAACGGGTCCCACACTTTCGAGTCGTAGTCCTCGACCCCGGGCATCCCCGGCATCATCACACCGCGCAGTCCGAGAGCGTTGATGGCTTCGAGGTCGGCGATGCCTTCCTCGACTGTTCGCAACGCGGTCTGCCCGACACCGAGCAGGCGGCTGGTGTCTTCGCTGCAGTATTCGGTGATCCAACGGTTGTAGGCCTCAAAGCATGCGCGCTTATATTCCATGTCCGGGTGATTGCACATGACCATGCCAACGGTCGGATAGATAACTTCGGCGGCGACCCCGTCGCGGAGCTGGTCAGCGACTCGATACGTCGGATCCCAACCCGACCGATGCAGGTCGGCGAAGAAGACACCCGTCTGCGTGATCTCTTCGGGCAGTTTGCCCGCCGCGGCGACCAGCCCCATGGCGATCGGGTTCTTCATGCCAGGGATCACGAACATGTCGCCGCGCTTCTCGTCGGTCACCATGTGCGGAGCCCGGTCACGAAATGCCGGGTCGATGTGGGCCGTGTAGCAATCGGGCGGCTCCGTAATGTGGGAGTCAGCGCTGATGACCGGAAAGCCGAACTGGTTCATACGGGTCCTTACGATTCGACGGAGGGCTGGAACGAAGGTTTTAGGAAACGGGCGCGGCCTGCGAGCCGCGGATGACGCCACCCGGCGTGGCCCCGGTGGACTCGCCGTTGTGCATGATCTCGATGCCTTTGACGAAGGTGTGGCGATAGCCGTCGGCTCGCTGGAGCAAGCGACGTCCACCGGCGGGAAGGTCGTGGACGATCTCCGGCGCGTGGAGTCTGAGCCGATCGAAGTCGATCACGTTGAGATCGGCTCGGTAGCCCGGAGCAATGACTCCGCGATCGAACAGGCCGACCGTTTCGGCCGTCATCCGCGCCTGCTTCGCGATCAGCGTCTCGACCGGAATGCGACCGTGCGGTCGATCGCGTCCCCACCACTGCAGGAGTGTCGTAGGAAAGCTGACGTCGCAGATCGTTCCGACGTGGGCTCCCCCGTCGCTGAGACCCGGCACTGCGGCCGGGTGCAGGAGCATGTCGCGAACAGCGTCGAGGTTTCCGGCGGCCCAGTTGAGCGTCGGGAGGTAGAGCAACGCCTTGCCCTCGTCTTCCAAGAGCCAGTCAAGGGCCACCTCGGCCGGGAGTCGGCCCTCGCATTCTGCGGTCGCCTTCACGGAGTCGGACGGCGCGGGCTCGTAGTTCGGTGGGTTGCCGAGGCGGAACATGATGCCGAATTGGTGGATTGCCCGGCTACCGAGGACGCCGTTCTTGTCGATCGACATCTGGGCAATGACGGCGTCACGAACCTCGGGCCGGCGGAGGCGGCCCACTCGTTCGGCGAGCGGCAGATCTTTGATGTCGCGATACGCCTCGGAGTACATGAAGGGATTGAGAGTGGCCTCGAAGCCCAGCAACAGACCGACGGCCCGCGCGCCGACCTGACCGCGCATCGGAACACCCGCAGCCGTGGCTTCGGCGAAGAGGTCAAGCTCTCGACGCCAATCATCCGGACGCTTCGCGCCCTGGGCGATGGACACCGAAATCGGTCGGCCCGACTCTGCCGCCATGCGGCGGAACAGCGCGAGTTCTCCGTCCAGGTCGAGGAAGTCGCTGACGACCTGCAGCACGCCTTTGCCGGCCGCAGCCATGCCCTGCGCGATGCCAACCAGCTCATCGGCTTCCGCCCGCAATGACGGCGTCGGCTCTCCCCTGCTCGAACGATGGTTCAACGTGCGCGAGGTACTGAAGCCAAGTGCCCCAGCAGCGACTGCCATCCGAGCGATTTCCGCCATCTGGGCGATGTCGTCAGGGGTCGCCGGCTGCTGCGTGGCACCCCGCTCTCCCATCACATGCAGGCGGACTGCGCCATGGGGCAACTGGGCGCCGAGGTCGATGTCGCGCGGCCGTCGATCGAGATAGTCGAGATACTCGGGGAAGCTCTCCCACTCCCAGCTGAGCCCCTCGTGAAGTGCCGTTCCGGGAATGTCCTCGACACCCTCCATCAGCTCGATCAGGCGCTCCCGGTTCGATGCCATGACCGGGGCGAAGCCGACGCCGCAGTTCCCCATGACGACCGTGGTGACACCGTGCCAACTCGACGGGGCGAGCGCACTGTCCCATGTGGCCTGCCCGTCGTAGTGGGTGTGGATGTCGACGAAACCAGGCGCTACGAGTGAGCCGTCGGCATCGATTTCTCGGTATCCCCGACCGTCGAAGTTTCCCACCGCGGCGATCACGCCGTCGCGGACAGCCACGTCGCCGAGAAACGGCTCCAGACCAGCGCCGTCGACAACCGTGGCATTGCGGATCACGAGGTCATAGGTGGTCATGGCAAGCCGTTCCCCTCAAATGTGCGACGGCGTTCACGTCGTGCCCGAAAGGTAGTACCTCGTGGCCGAAAAGTCCCGGCGACGAACGATCGGCGGTGGTCGGTTTGGCAAGCTCACCTTGATCTGCGCCGCGTTGACGCACCCGGGTCAGGCGACGGTGAAGCTCGACGTGACGATCTTGCGATCGTTCATGAAGAGCGTCACCGCATGCTTGCCCTTCGGCCATCCTCCGGGGGGCAGAAGATAGAAGTTGCCATCGACGGCCTTCTTGTTCTGGTCGAGAGTGACGCTGCGAGTCGCGCCCGGTGCCACCTTGCCGTTGACGGTCCATTGCGCCTCGACCCAGCTTCCGACGCCTAGATCACCGGTGAAGAGCAGGTAGACCGTGTCGGTGGGGGCAAAGGTCGATGTCGCGCTCGGTGTCGTCGACTTTGACAGCATGGTGGTCGCGATCTTCGACGCGATGGCGGCCGCTGGCGCGATGACCTCGAACGGATAGGTCCCGGCCGGTCTTCCGTCGGTCGTCACCTTGACCTGGTAGCTCGTCCCGATCGGGAGCGCTTGCTTGGGGCCGGGAGTGAAGTTGAACTTCGCAAACGTGTCCTCGCCAAAGGAGAACAGCAGGCCCTTGTTCACGGAGCTGAGGTCCACGTCGGCCGAGCCGATCGGTTCGCCCCGGAAGCTCCATGTCGCTTCCACCTTGCCGGACTTCGGCCGGCCCTTGATCTTGAGGAGTAGGAATACCGTCTCCGTGCCAAGGAATTTGGTCGTTACGCCTTTGGCCTTGAAGTCGCTGGTTACCTCACGAGCGAACGTCGCCTTGCTGATCGTGATCCCCTTGGCCGACGCCGGCCCGGCAGTCAAGACCCCGGCACCGAACAGCAGCGAGCCCGCGAGGAAGGTCGCAATGCGGGCGGACGCCTGGCGGCGGTTACTGCTCATCGGCGGTTCGTGGAAGTCCATCGCAGAATCCTCGCAGCCAAACGCCGTTCGCGGCGAACCGCCGCGCTGGTCACGCGAGGGAATCACGGTGAACGACTGACGCCGCGTCGAGACGATTGTGGCGCAAGGACGAGACGGAGCAGACCAACCGCGTGGAGAGCCGGATCAGCCCGGCCACGCGACGAGTGCAGTTCTGAGCTCCCTGCGGTATTCCGTCACCCGTTGCACCTTTCGGTCTTCGTAACCGCGGACGATGTCGGGGAGCGAGGCGATGCGCACAGCTTCTGCATGGTTCGCCGTGGTGAGGCCATTCCGCAGCCCCTCCACGACGCTCAGATACTCAGCGAGGAGTCCGCGTTCGAGCCGGCGTACGTGGGCTCGGCCGAACGGGTCGAGCTTGGTTCCGCGGAGTCGCTTGCCTTTCGCCAAATCCACCATCGCCGGACGGGTCCACGGGCCGAGGGCGATCTTTCGGTCCATGCCGAGCGCCCGGAGCATCGGGGGATGCAACTTCCAGGTGACCTTGGCACCCAAGCCTCCGACAGCCTCGGCCGCGGCCGTTGCCTCGGGCGTGAGGAGCAGGCGGGCGACTTCGTACTCGTCCTTGTAGGCGGTGAGCTGGAACAGATAGCGAGAAACCGCCTCCGTCAGCGCGAACCCGGCACCGAGCCGTTCCTCGGTGTCGGCGACGGATTGCAGCGTCTCGAGATACGTCCGCGCGCACGGCTCGTCCTGGAAGGCGGTCAGCTCGGCGACACGGGAGCGAAGAAGGTCGGTGAGACCGGTGCGGGCGCCGAGGCCGTCGACGGACGGGACGAGGCGAGCCGGAACCGTGGGACGGGCAACCGCAGTAGGCGCTACCGCGGCCAGTGCAGCACGCACGGCGGCAGGATCAGCGACCGCGGCTCGCCCCCAGCGGAACGCCGCGAGGTTCTTCTCCACCGCGACACCGTTCAGGGTGATTGCCTCCTCGATCGACGAGGGGTGCAACGGGATGCACCCGGCCTGCAAGGCGGCACCCAGAACGGCGACGTTGGCCGTCGTGGCATCGGTCAGCATCGCCACCGTGATCCCGCCGGCATCGAGGACCACCGGCTCGTTGCCGGAAGTATCACGAAGACGACCCAGGAGCGCGTCCGTCGAAGGGGCGATCCGCCGCGGGTCGATCACGATGGCCGATGTCGGAGTCGAGGTGGTGGACGCGACAACACGTGAGCCGCTCCCCAGCGAGCCGAGCATCGTTGCGCCGGCGCCGACGAGAAGGTCGAACGCGAGGAGCACGTCGACGCTTTCCCGCCCGGCCTTGTTCGACGCATGGCCGAGCGAGGTGCCGATGCGAACATCGCTCACCACCTGCCCGGCCTTCTGGGACAGACCGGTCTGATCGAGGCCGACGACATGGCGGCCTTCGAGCATGGCGGCCGTGCCCAGAACCTGGCTGACGGTGACCACACCGGTACCGCCGATACCGGCCAGGCGGATGGTGCAGTCGTCGCTGTCGATGACGAGGACAGGATCAGAAAATACCGTAGGTGCACTGACCTTCTGGGCGCGTAGTTTGGCCGTCGCAGCAACCGCTTCGGCATCGACCTCGACGGTCATGAAGCTGGGGCAATCACCCTGCAGACAGGACGCATCGAGGTTGCAGCTCGTCTGATCGATCTTCGTCTTTCGCCCAAACTCCGTGTCCGTCGGCTGCACCGACAGGCATCCGCTGGTCTCGCCGCAGTGGCCACATCCTTCGCACACCCGTTCGTTGATGACGACGCGGAACGTCGGGGCGGCCACAACGCCGCGCTTGCGGTCCCGCCGGAGCTCAGCTGCGCAGTCCTGGTCGTGGATGAGGACGGTCACCCCGGGGAGGTCGCGCAGCACTTCCTGGGCTTCGATGATCCGCGACCGATCCCACACGTCGACACCCTTCGGGAGCGTGACGTCGTCGTAGTCACGCACGTCGTCGGTGGTGATCAACACGCGCGTCACCCCCTGGGCCAGCATGACCGTGGCGATACTGGGGACCCCGATGCGCCCCGGAGCGTCCTGCCCACCGGTCATGGCCACAGCACCGTTGTGCAGCAACTTGAAGGTGACGTTCACCCCACTGGCAATGGCGGCCTGCACGCCGAGCTGACCGGAATGGAAGTAGGTACCGTCGCCGAGGTTCTGGATGAAGTGGTTCCGCTCAACGAACGGTTGCATGCCGATCCATGCCGCACCTTCGTTCCCCATGGCGCACAGCGAACCCAGCTCGCCGACGCGGTCCTCCGATTGGAACGCGGTCATCGCATGACACCCGATGCCGGCGCCGTAGAGCGTTCCTTCCGGCACCTTCGTGCTCCAGTGATGCGGACACCCCGAACAGAACGTGGGACCGCGGGACTCGGTGAGCGCGATCACCTCGCGTCTGCGCGGCAGCGGCGCGAGAGCGTCGCTCCCAACGTGCACGGCCAGGCGGCGACGGAGCGGTTCGAGTATGGCGTCGGCATCGAGATGGCCGACCCCGGGGAACAGTGCCGAGCCGTCGAGGTCACGCTTACCGACGATCTCGGGCCGCTCCGCCGATCCCCAGAGCGCATCCTTCACCATCCACTCGAGCATCGGGTTCTTCTCCTCGATGACGATCACTTCGGTGAGGTCATGGCAGAACTTCCGGACGGCCGCGGCCTCCAGCGGGTAGGGCAAACGCAGCACCATCAGACGTATGCCGGCCGCGGCGATCTGCTCATCGGTGCGGAGGCCGAGACGCGATAACGCCTCGCGGGTCTCGGCCGCGGTGTATCCGCAGGCGGCAATCCCTATGCGCGCAGAGGGTCCCGGATCGATGACCACTCGGTTCAGGTCGTTCAGCGCACCGTAGGACCGGGCGACCTCCAGGCGGACCTCGACGATCTCACGCTCCACATCGAGGTTGTACGGCGGGACGAACAGCGCTGACGGCGACGGGGAGAACGGCAGGCCATTGACCAACCACTCGGGCATCACGGGCTGCACGCGTGACGGGTCGAGCGAGATGGCGGCGGTCCCGTCGGCGACGTTGGCCACCATCTTCAAGCCGGCCCACAGGCCGCTCGCCCGGGACAACGCAATGCCGTGGCGTCCGAGGTCGAGCGCGTCCTGCACGTCGACGGGATAGAGGATCGGGATCTTCAGGTCGATCAGCGTGGCGTCGGAACTGCTCGGAACGGTGGACGACTTCGACGCCGGATCATCACCGACCACACAGAGCACGCCCCCGTGCCGATGGGCTCCGGCGTAGTTGGCGTGGCGGATGGCGTCGCATGCGCGGTCGATACCGGGAGCCTTCCCGAACCACATGCCCATGACACCGTCGTAGCGACCCTCGCCGTGGCTCTGGGCCAACTGGCTGCCCATCACCGAGGTGGCGGCGAGTTCCTCGTTCAGTCCCGGACGAAACACGAACGGGAGGTCGTTGCCCACCAGCTTCTGGGCCATCTCCAGCTCCCGGTCGAGGCTGGCCAGCGGCGAACCCGGGTAGCCCGAAGCGAACGCCGCGGTGCGCAGACCGTTCGCCCGGTCGACGCGCAGCTGCTCGACCATGATTCGGGCGACAGCCTGGACCCCCGACGCGAACACCGTGCCGCTGCTCGCCGTGATCCGGTCGGAGAACGAATACGCCGGTTTGCGGCTGAGAGCCACGGGGGTTGGGGCGGGAGCAATGTCGGTCATGGTGCCTCCGTCAACGTGGGCGAGAAGTCTCGCAACCGAACGTTACCGGGGCCGCGCCCCGGTAACGCCCAACGCTGGCGACCGATCAGGCGGGAGTTCGGGGCTTTCGTTGCTCCCAGGGCAACGCTCACCCCGAACTCCGACAGGGCACCTCTTGCGACGGCATCGGGATCGCGGCGACAATGAAGCCCGGACGACGCCCGGCCGAGACGGAGCACGAAATGAGTTCCACCGACGACGCGTTGACCAAGAGGACCGTCGAGTTGCTCCAGGCGTTGATCCGCAACGAATGCGTGAACGACGGCACGCCGGATTCGGGAGGGGAGCGTCGCAACGCCGATCTGCTGCAGACGTTCTTGGAGGGTGCGGGACTCGACGTCGAACGCCTGACGCCGCACGGCGATCGGACATCGATCGTCGCCCGCATCGAGGGTAGCGACCCCTCGGCGCCGAGGCTGTGCCTTATGGGCCATACCGACGTCGTCCCGGTGAACGTCGCCGGATGGACCCGTGAACCATTCAGCGGTGACGTGATCGATGGGGAGGTGTGGGGTCGCGGGGCGCTCGACATGTTGTGTCTGACCTCGTCGATGGCCGTTGCGTTCAAGGACTTGGCCCGAAGCGGGTTCCGCCCCAAGGGCGATCTGATCTACTTCGGTGTCGCGGATGAAGAGGCGGGCGGTACTCACGGTGCGAAGTGGGTCATCGACCATCACTGGGACGCGGTCGCCTGTGACTACATGGTCACCGAGATGGGCGGTTTCTGGGCCGGCGATGGGAAATCGATCATGATGTCGACGGCCGAGAAGGGAGTGGCATGGCGTCGACTCACCATCGGTGGCACGCCGAGCCACGGATCGTCGCCGTACGCAACGGACAATGCCCTTGTGAAGGCGGCCGAGATCATTCGTCGGATCACGGCTCACGGCGGCCCGACCTCGATCGACGAATCCTGGGCCGGGCTGATCAAGACCAGCGGACTCGACCCCGCAATGCAGCAACGGCTGCTGGATCCGTCGGCCCTCGATGATGCGCTGGCCGAGTTGCCGCCGATGCTCGGTCGACGCCTTCACGCATGCAGTCACACGACGATGTCGTGCAACGTCGTACACGGCGGCCAGAAGACGAACATCGTGCCCGACCGGGTGCAGCTCGACGTCGATATTCGAACCATGCCCGGCTTCTCCAACGACGACGTCGACGCGTTGCTGTGGGAGTTGTGTGGCGAGTTCCGCGACGTCGTGACGATCGAGCGACTCTCCGAGGGCAACGCGACCGCATCACCGCTTGGCGGTCCTCTGTGGGACGCGATCGGCGACCACGTCCGGCGTCGCTACCCGCACGCCGAAATGACACCGAGCCTCATGGTCGGCGGTACCGACGGCCGCTTCTTCCGCGAAAAGGGAACAACGGTGTACGGAGCGGGCCTCTTCAGCCCGACCCTCGATCGCGTCGCCGTCGCCAACCGCTTTCACGGCCACGACGAACGGATCGACATCGAGTCCCTCGCCCTGTGCACACAGCTCTGGCGTGACCTCAGCACCGATCTCGTCGGCTGACGCGAATTCGAGGCGGCCGCCGAGATCTCTGGTGACGCCTCCCTTGGACAGAGTTCGGAAGATTCGTTGCTCCGAGAGCAACAAATCCCCCGAACTTCACCGAGGCCGTGTCGGAGGCTGGGTAGCGCTGGGAGCTACCCAGTCTCCGAAACCTCGGCTCGCTACGCGTACTTCGCCAGGCCTTTGGGGGTGGGGACGAAGCCGGCGGCGCGGAGCAACGGGAGCAACTCGTCGGGGAAGGTTTCCAACACGAGGCGCCGGAAGCGCACGATCCGGTCCCGCGATTCCTCCGTGCCGACCATGGCGCTAAGCGCGCGTATCACTGGCTCCTCCCACTCGCTATCGAACGGGCGCAGCGCCACAATGGAGCGGCCGCCCTTTTCCAGGTAGAGCGACGGAAGCCCGTCGACAAGCAACACGTAGGCACCCGCGGCGCGCTGTGGACCCTTCACCGGCCATGCGAGTGCGGCGCCGTAGGCATTGGCCGGGTCGACCGCGGCCAGCACCGTGACCTCCGGAATCGGCGGTGGCTCACGAAATGCACGGAGTCGATCGACGGCGCCTGGGACGGCGAACTGGGCGCCGCCGAGACCGGCGACGAAGTAGCCACGTCGCACCCGTCCACCGTCTTCGAGCAGCTTCAGCACGGGATACAGACCGGCGAATCCTCCGGCCACTCCCTCGGCCTTGATGGCTTCGCGGGTCAGCACACCGTGGCGTTCGAGGAGGGTGACTGCGAGGGCATGGGCGCGCTCGGTGGCGACGGCCCGGGCGGAGGCGATCTGCTGCTTCTTCGGGATGAACCCCTCCCCCTCGGTCTCACCGATGCGCACGAGCCCGAGTTCACGGGTGACGAGCGACCACCGCCCCTGGGCCTTCGGCGGTCCGAGAACGCTCAGCGATGCGAGCCGTGGACGGCCGGCGCGTCGGGTAGCCGCTCCGACCGATGATGCGTCGGCCTTTTTCGACCCGGCGAGCGCCCGGACGGCGGCGAAGGAATCGTTCGTGACCTCGCCGGCCCACACGAGATCCCAGATCGAGTCGATCGTGCGTAGATCATTCGTACCCTGCAGCTCACGGAAGAAGCAGGCGCCGCGAGCGGAAAGCAATGCGCGAAGACGATCATGCTCCTCCTCGGAGGGCGCGTCGATGGTGTCGGTTCGGAGCACCGGTGCAAGCAGCGCCGCCGTTTCGCGGAGATACAGCGCAACCTTGCCGTCGTCTCGTCCGAGCGGACCGGCCCCGACCCACACGACCTCGCCGGCACCGAGCAGTTCGTCGAGCAGCCTCGGCGTGTAGCGCGGAAGCCGGGCCGGGAGGATGTCACGCTCGAGCACGCTGGCCGGGAGCGCGACACCTTGGAGCTGCCCGATGATCTCGTAGAGCCGGTCGAGGCCGCCCGACACCACGGCCGAGCCGACCCCGTGCCAGTCGGGAAGGAACCGGGCGAAGGCCTCCACCGACGTCGGCTCGATCTCCTTGCGGAGGACCGCCAACGAGCGCTGGCGCAACTGCCGCAGCACTTCGGGATCGCACCACTCCCGTCCGGCACCATCCGGACGGAACTCACCGGACAACAGTGA
>JANOJN010000097.1:0-3274 GCA_031418775.1 Acidimicrobiia bacterium | reverse complement strand
GCCGATCTGGATGAACTCGCGGAGACGATCGATGTGCTCGAGCGCGACTACTCCACCCACTCGGTCGGGGCCAGGTTGCTGGCCGAGCATCAGTTCGAGTCCCGAACCGTTCTCCGCGGTCTGCTGGAAGCATCAGGCGTTGCTGTTCGCGTCACACCATCTACCCGCACGGGAGGGCACGCATCATGACTGAACGCCCCGCACGCAAGGACTACCTCGTCTTCGGGAGTCCCCAACTTCTCGAACCCGAGATCGAGGAGGTCATCGCGACGCTTCGATCAGCGTGGATCGGGACAGGCCCGAAGGTGGCACGGTTCGAAGAGGAGTTTGCGGCATACGTCGGAACTCCGCATGCTGCCGCACTCGGTTCCTGCACGGCAGCGCTGCACCTGGCTTTGGTGACGATGGGGCTCGAACCGGGCGACGAGGTGATCGTCCCGGCGATGACCTTCGCAGCCACTGCCAATGTCGTCGTCCATGCCGGCGGCATACCGGTGTTCGCGGATGTCGACCGGGCCTCGCTCTGTATCGATCCCGCCGACGTCGAGCGACGGATCACTCCTCGGACCCGAGCTATCATCCCGGTGCATTTCGCGGGACGGGCTTGCGCCATGGGGCCGTTGACGGATCTGGCCAGGCGCCATGAACTCCAGATCGTGGAGGACTGCGCCCATGCCATCGAGACGCTGTGGCACGGTCGCCATGCCGGCACCATCGGCGACGTGGGCGCCTTCAGCTTCTACGTCACGAAGAACGTGGTCACCGGCGAAGGCGGCATGCTCATCACGTCGGACGCGGCCCGTGCCGCTCGGGTGAAGACACTGGGTCTGCATGGAATGAGCGCGGACGCATGGAAGCGCTTCTCCGACCAGGGATACAAGCACTACGAAGTGGTCGAACCCGGATACAAGTACAACCTGACCGACATGGCCGCCTCCCTCGGCATCCACCAGTTGGAACGCGTCGAAGACAACCTGCAGCGCCGAAACGACGTGTGGAGTCGGTACGACTC
Source organism: Acidimicrobiia bacterium (assembly GCA_031418775.1). Taxonomy (GTDB): domain Bacteria; phylum Actinomycetota; class Acidimicrobiia; order Acidimicrobiales; family JANYDT01; genus JANLQX01. The sequence continues at coordinate 2,262 of JANOJN010000097.1, read as the reverse complement.
GGCGTTCGCCGACCTACCGTTGGTCCTGCCGGCGCCCGAGGAACCCGACACCCGACACGGACGGCATCTGTACACGCCGATGCTGGACCTGGAACGCGTCGCCATCGACCGTGACGGTGTTCTGGCGGCGCTCCATGCGCGCAAGATCGGTTCGGGGGTCCACTACCGAGCGCTGCATCTGCACGAGTACTACCGCAAGCGTTTCGGCTACGCACCCGGCGACCTCCCGAATGCCGAATGGATCTCGGAGCGGACGTTCTCCCTCCCCATGTCACCCAAACTGACCGACGACGACGTGGACGATGTGATCCACGCCGTCACCGGCGTGTTGGACCAAGCGGCCCACTGAGCGGCCACTCAGAGCCTTCTCATCGCCGAGCGACCAGGCTGACGTACGTGAGCGAGCGCGGCACGGCGTCGAGGCGTTGGTTCGCTCGCGCCCTGACAGCCGCGGCGGTCGTCCTCGCACTGACCGGTACCACGGTCGCTGACGCGGCGCGAGCGGCACTCGCTCCGTGCCCGACGAGCCGGTATCGCTCGGCCCGCACGTTGATCATCGCCCATGCGAGCGGTGACTGGTTCGGCCCACCGAACACCATCGAGATGCTTCGTGCGTCCAAGGCCGCGGGAGCGGATGTCCTCGACACCGATGTGCGGGTGACGAAGGACGGCCAACTCGTCGCCTCGCATGACGATGTCGTCAAGGTCGGACGCGTTCAGCGGTCGATCAGCCGTTCGACGCTCGCCGAGCTTCGTACGCTTGATCTCGGTGACGAATGGGCCGGCCCGCGGAAGAACTTCCCATTGCGGGGCAAAGCAGTACGCGTGCCTACGGTTCCTGAAGTGCTCGCGGCGTTCCCGAAGGCCTTGATCTCCATGGAGTTCAAGGCCACCGGAGGGGAACGTGCACTGTGCTCGCTCCTGCGCTCGACGAAACGAACCGGCGACGTCTATATCGGTTCGGCCGGGGACGCTGCAGTCGACGTCTTCGCGCCGCTGTGCCCGGAGGTCACCACCACCGTGACCGACGCGATGGTGCCGACGATGCGAGCGGCGCGTCAGTCGGGAGCGGCGTGGTGCTCGCCTTCGCCCATCGGTCAGCCACCGCTGTCGCGGGGATCGACCTTCCGACTGACGAAGGCATCCGTCGAGTGGAATCACGCGCATGGCCTCGCCATGTTCACCTGGACGGCCGATACGGAGGCGTCGCTGCGCTTCGTGGCGACGCTGGGTGTCGACGGCGTGTACACCGCCCGCGCAGACTTGGCGAAGCGGATACTCAACCGCTCGTAGTGGGTCGATGTGTCATGCCAGCCGGACCCGAGCGAACTCGTGCAGCACCTCATCCCAGATCGGCCCGACCGGCATCCCACATAGGTAAAAAACCGAAATCAGCCGAATTGGTCGGCGTCTATGTGGGATGCCCAACTCGGTGGTCTGGGATGCCCGACCCGGGATGCGTTGCCGGAACGGCCCTACCTCGGTCCGCGGAGCAGCCGACCCGGGAGGGCGCCGGTCGGCGTGTCGTGCTCGACCGTGACGGTACCGGCGCACATGACCATGTCGTAGCCGTGGGCGCGCTGGGCGAGCCGTCGGGCCCCGCCGGGGAAGTCGTAGACCATCTTCGCCGATTCAGCGTGCAGCGCGTCGAAGTCGATCAGGGCAAGATCGGCTCGGAGGCCGGGAGCGACGAGGCCGCGGTCGGACAATCCGTAGAGCAGCGCGGTCTGGCGGGTCTGGCGATGGATGACGGATTCCAGTTGGAGCTTCGGGCCACGTGATCGATCGCGCGCCCAGTGCGTGAGCATGAACGTCGGCATGCCACCGTCGCAGATCGCTCCACAGTGCGCTCCTGCGTCGCCGAGTCCCATGCGCGTGGATGGATGGCGATGAAGCGCGTCGAGCATCGACAGGTCACCGTTGGCGTAGTTGAACACCGGCCAATAGACGAACCCCTGGTGATCATCTGCGCACATATGGTCGAGCAGAAGAGCGCATGGGTCTGCTCCGAGGCGTGCGGCGACTGCCCCGATCGACGACACCGCCGGGTCCGGCTCGTAGTCGATGACACCGTGATCGGCGAGGAACCATCCGGTCAGGTCGACGTTGACGGTGGCGAGGACCTCGTCCCGCCGGGCGAGCAGTGTGGCCTTCTGCTCTGCCACCGACAGGGTCTTGACGGACTCCCAGACCGGAGTGCCCATGAAGGGATGGAAGCTGCCTTCGAGGCTCATGATGACGCCGATGGCGCGACCGGCCGCC
>JANOJN010000096.1:0-9255 GCA_031418775.1 Acidimicrobiia bacterium | reverse complement strand
CGTTGTCGCCGCCCATGACATCAAGGGCGACGGGGAGTTGGAGATCAGCCATGGGTGCGCTCTAGGGACGAACGGACCGGAGGGCGACGGGAATCAGGCGACGTCGATGGCCTGGCGGCCCTTGTACCAGCCGCAGTCCTTGCAGACCACGTGCGGCAGCTTGGCCACGCCGCAGTTGGGGCAGTTGCTCCGGGCCGGGGCCGCGAGCTTCCAGTTCGCAGCACGACGCATGCGAACCTTGGATTGCGATTTGCGCTTCTTGGGGACGGCCATGACGGGAGTTCCTTTTGTTTGAACGGTGTTCGTGCTGCAAATGCTGGCGCTGGAACAACTGGTCCTGCGTCACTCAGCCGACGAAGCGTCGGTGCGTGTGGTGTTCAACCCGTCGAGGGCTGACCACCGCTGATCCGCAGCGGGCGGCGTGCAGTCGCACGACGTTTCGTTGCGGTCCACCCCACAGGTGGGGCAGAGCCCGAGGCACTCATCTCCGCAGAGCGGTGCCAAAGGCAGGTCGAGAAGGATAGCCTCCCGGGCGACCAGTTCGAGATCGACGCTGTCGTGGCGGAGCGGATAGGTCTCCCCTTCGACCGGATGGGTGCTGTACATCTCCCGGAAGGACGAGCTGGTCAGGCCGGAGATCGGCGTGAGGCACCGCCGGCAATTGGCCTCCCATTCCACGTGGGTCTCGCCCGTGGCGAGCACACCGTCGGAGACCGCCTCGAGGACGGCGTCGATCTTGAGGGTTGCCCCCTCGGGAACCGTGGTCTCGGTCACCAGCATGGCGGCCGTGGGACCGCTCAGGTGTTCGGTCCGCCGGGAGGCAGGGCGGTGCACCAGATCGGCGACGTTGACGACAAACGGCGGCATAGAGGGTTTGCCATCCTACTTCGCCGGGTGGGCCCCGCTACCGAGCGGGTCGGCGCGTCCCCCGAGCGCGCCGGAGAGTTCATCGAGCACGGTGTTCTCGCTCATGGCGATGCCCTTGCGGTGGGCTGTTCTCCCGAGGAGATGGCTGGCAACAGGTGCCGTGACGAACTGGGCGACAGCGGCGAGGATCAGCTTCGCGGCGTCGCTGCGGTTCGACATCTGGAAGGCGGCACCGATCAGCGTCAACGCCAGTCCAAGGGTCGTGGCCTTGGTGGCGGCATGGCCGCGGGCGAAGAAGTCGGGGAGCCGGACGAGGCCGATGGCGGCGACCAGCGTGAACAATGCACCACCGAGCATCAGCACGGCCGACACGACATCGACCGCGCTCATGAGCCCCGCACCTCCACGAATCGGGCGACGGCGAGTGTGGCGACGAAGCCGAGAAGGCCGATCACGAGCACGGCATCGATCCAGAGGCCGTCGGTCCTTCTTGCCGCCATCACCGCCAGACCGTTGACGAGCGTCACCACGAGCGCGTCGAGCGCAATTGCTCGATCGGGAACACTGGGTCCGATCAGCGAACGGTAGAGACACAGCGACGCACTGGCCAGCGCGGCGATGATGCAGATCGTCGTGACGACGTTCATGTGGGCCCTCGCGTTGGCGCGAAGGAATCCCCGTCCGGAGTGACCGCGGCAATCGCCCACTGCTCGATCTGGGCAACCTCGGCTCGGACGGTTTCGGCGTCGACGAACCCGAGAACGTGGAGGTAGAGCGTCGGCGCGGCATCCGGCTCGAGCACCGCGTCGAGGGTGAGCGTGCCCGGCGTGAGCGTGATGAAGTTCGAGACGATCGTCGTCACCAGCGGCGAGCGCTGGGTGAGCGGTGCCGCCACGATTGCGGCGCGCAGCGAGGCGGGGGTCGGTCGCAGCGACGTCTTGACGACCGTGAGGTTCGAGAGAAACAGGAGCCGCACGAAGTGGGCGAGCAAGCGCAGCACGCCGAGCGGATGCAGTGTGTGTCGGACGCCCGCACCCGGTAGCTGCGAACTGAGCCACAGGGCGAGCGGCACGGCAATCATTCCGCTGCCGACGTTCGCGACACTGATGTCGCCCCACATCGCCAGCCAGGCCACCATGCAGACGACGAAGAGGGCAATCCGAGATCTCGTGGCCGTCTGGTTCGTCGACGCGCTCATGAGCCCAACACCGCTCGGACGTAGGTGGACGGATCGATGAGCTCGCGGCCGGCCGCCTCGCAGAACCGGTATAGCGGCCCGGCGAACACGGCGACGCACACCGACGAAGCCACCGCCATGCTTGCGGCGATCGACATGAGTGGAGCCCCGCGCAGGATGCCCGGATCTTCGTTCGGCGGTACGGTCGGCTCCACCTCGCCCCAGAACACACCGACCCACAGCTTGGTCATCGAGACCAGCGTGAAGAGGCTCACGAGAAGACTCACACCGACCAGCACCCACTGCCCCTGGTTGAGACCTTCGGTGACGAGGGCGAGCTTGGCCACGAACCCGGAGAACGGTGGAATGCCGGCCAGGCTGAGCGCCGGGATCAGGAACATCAGCGCGAACGGGCCGGAGCGATGCAACAGACCACCGACCCGTTCGATGTTCGACGTTCCGGTCCGCCGTTCGATGATGCCCTCGATGAGGAACAGTGAGGTCTTCGTGGGGATGTGATGGAGGATGTAGAAGACGGTGGCGGCGAGGGCCGCCGGGGTGCCGATGCCGAGCCCCATCACCATGTAGCCGATCTGGCTGATGACATGGAAGCTGATGAGGCGTTTCATGTCGGCCTGGGCCAGAGCGCCGAGTACCGCGATGAGCATGGTGAGACACGCGATCACGATGATCAGGTCCCGGTTGCCGCCGGGGAACAACAGCGTCTCGGTCCGGATGAGGGCGTAGACGCCGATCTTGGTGAGGAGCCCGGCGAAGATCGCCGCCACTGGACTCGGTGCCGTCGGGTACGCATCGGGCAACCAGAAGAACAGCGGGAACACTGCGGCCTTCATCCCGAATGCGACCAGAAGCAGGAGATTCAACCCCACACGGAGCCCGTCGGGGAGCTCGGACAGGCGGCCGGCCAACTCGGCCATGCTCACCGTCCCGGTCGCGGCGAAGACCAGCCCGACGGCGCTGACGAGGAGGACGGACTCGAGCACGTTGAGCACGACGTAGGTCGTGCCCGAGCGGATCTGCTGATCGTTGCCTTCCAGCGTGATGAGCACGTAGCTGGCCATGAGGAGCACTTCGAAGGCGACGAACAGATTGAACAGGTCGCTGGCCAGGAACGCCAGGGCCATACCGGCTGCGAGCGCGAGGTATGCCGGGTGGTAGTACGGCGAGGCCTCGTCGGTGCTTCCCTGACCGAAGGCGAAGAGCAGGACGAGTCCGGCCGTGCCCATACCGAAAAGCAGCATCACCGCGGAGAGGCGATCGGCGACCAACATGATGGTCACGTCGGCCGGCCACCCACCCAGGTTCGAGACTGTTGTGCCGTCGTGGCTCACCATGACGACGATGGCGATCGACACCCCTATAGCGGCGGAAAGGGCCGAAGCGGTGATGAGCCGCTGCACGCGACGATGACGCACGGCGAGCATGCTCAACGCCGTTCCCACAAGCGGGATGGCGACGGGGAGCGGAAGGAGTGCACTCATTCGCGGCCCCCTCCGTCGATGACGTCATCCGCTCGGGCGAGACGCATCCGACGGTCCTCGATGTCGTCCTCGACATCGTCAGTGCCGCCGATGGTCCAACTCCGCCAGGCCAGGGCGAGCATGAACGAGACGAGGGCGAAGCCGATGACGATCGACGTGAGCACGAGGGCCTGGGGAACGGAGTCGGCCTTGGTTCCGTCGCGACCGATGATCGGCGCTTCACCGGGTGGGCCGCCGGTGATGAGCAGGAGAAGGTTCACGCCGTTGCCGAGCAGTCCGACGCCGATGACGATGCGCGTGAGCGAACGATGCGTCATCAGATACAGACCGACGGCGAAGAGCACGCCAGTCATGACGGCCAGGGCAATGCTCACGACACGCCTTCCGGTGTCGCCAGGACGGGTCGCGATGCCTGAAGTGCGGCGGGATCGAGTGGGTCATCGTCGGCCAGAGGCGACGCGGACGCATCGACGCGGTCACTCTCGCCGAGCTGGGTGAGGATCGCCAGGCAGACCCCGATGACGAGGATGTACACCCCGAAGTCGAAGAACGCGGACGACACGACCTTCACCTCACCGATCACGGGGACATCGAGCGGATAGATGCTCGATTCGAGGAACGCGTTCCCCACCGTCAACGGGATGATCGCGGTGGCCATGCTCAGGGCCAGCCCGACGCCCATGAAGAAGCTGCTCGGAAGCTTGGCGAGTCGTCCGAGTGCACGGGTGCCTCCGGCGAGGTAGCGGATGGCCAGACCGCCACCGACGACGAGACCACCGGCGAAGCCACCACCCGGCGAGTTGTGCCCGCGGAACGTGAGGAACAGCGACAGCAGAAGCACGATCGGAAACAGCGCATGGGTCACGCCGTCAACGATGAGGCTGGGCGAGCCCTCCGCCGCGGAGGTACGACCTGCGTCGACCAGCCCACGTTCGGCGTCGTGGCGGCGGGATCTCCGCACGGCGGCAACCAGGTTGGCAACACCGATCGCCGCGAGGAGCAGCACGGTGATCTCGCCCATGGTGTCGGACCCGCGGAAGTCCACGAGGATCACGTTGACGATGTTGCGCCCGCCGGCTGCTTTCTCCGAGAGCTTCTCGAACACCTCGTTCGGCGAGGGACCGGAGGCGTGCGTGCCCGCGGAAAGGGCGAACACCGTGATGCCGATCCCGACCGCAGCGCAGAGAGCGAAGCGGAGCACCGATACCGTCCGCTCCGTGGTGGAGACGAACCTCGACGGAAGGTCACGGAGGGCCAGCAGGAAGACGACGATCGACAGCGTTTCCACCAACAGCTGGGTGAGGGCGAGGTCCGGAGCACCGTAGAGCAGGAAGATCGCCGCGAGCGCGTAGCCCACCCCACCGAGGAGCATCACCGCGGCGAATCGTCGCTGCACCACTGCGACACCGGTCGACATGACGATCGCCAACACCGCAATCACCAGCTGGGCAGGACCGTTGGCCAGAACCATCGCGTCGGTGTCGAACGGGAGACCCGTCAGGATCGCGGCGCCGAACACGCCGTAGAGCACGGCAACGATGACCACGACGTAGGTGGGGAGCGAACCCGGTTGCACCAGACCGGTGAGTTGTTTCGCTCCGGCGATGAGACCCGAGTAGGTGCGGTCGAACGCCACTTCGCCATCAGGGCCTTGGTCCGGGAATTTCGTAAGTGCGCTTATAAACCTGACGATGATGACCCCGAGCGCGACGACGGCCAGAGTCAAGAGCAGTGCGGTGTTGACTCCCGCCCACAGCGCCAGCTTCTTCGACGCCTTCTCGTCGAGCGATACCGCCATCTTGGCGACCGTCTTGCCGACCGGAGAACTGGCAAGACCGAGAAGCAGGGATCCGACGCCGAGGAACAGGGCGGGTGCGATGAACGACGGCGAGGGCGCATCACCGTGGGCGCCGTCACCGCTGCGGCGGGGTCCGAAGATCAGCCACCACCAACGCACGCTGTAGGCAAAGGTCATGGCCGAGCCGACAACAACCACCGCAAGGGCGAACCAACGCCAGCCGAGCCCGGAGTTCACCAGCGCATCGAGTGCCTTCTCCTTCGTGGCGAACCCGAGCATCGGCGGAAGGCCGGCCATCGAGAGAGCGGCGCAACCGGAGGCGAACGCCAGCGCCGGCCAACGTTTCGCCAGCCCGCCGAGATCGGCGTACTCGCGAGTGTGGAGCTGATGGTCGACGATCCCGACGGTAAGAAAGAGCGCGGCCTTGAACACCGCGTGCGCCAGCAGCATGGCCACGCCGGCGTAGGTCGCCGCGGGCACCCCGACGCCGAACAACACGACCAGCAGACCGAGTTGGCTCGCCGTTCCGTTCGCCAGGGTGAGCTTGGCGTCGGTCTGGCGAAGGGCTCGCCAGCCGCCCCAGATGAACGACGCGAGTCCGCAGATCACCACGATCGGGCGCCACGGCGCCGTTGCCGCGAACCCGGGTGCGAATCGGGCGATCAACACGACGCCGGCCTTGACCATGGTGGCCGAGTGCAGGTACGCCGAAACCGGGGTCGGCGCCTTCATGGCTCCGGGAAGCCAGAAGTGAAAGGGGAACTGTGCCGATTTCGTAAGCGCGCCTAGGAGCACGAGAACCACAGCGACGTTGACCAGCGTGCCGCGCGGTGCGGCTTCGATGATTCCGGAGAGCTCGTTCGTACCCGCCTGCTGCGCGAGGAGGATGAGCCCGGCGAGCATGGCGATGCCGCCACCGCCGGTCACGAGGAGCGCGCGCTTCGCCGCCGATCTGGCTTCCGGATCGCGGTCGTTGATCCCGATCAGGAGGAACGAGGTAACCGAGGTGAGCTCCCAGAAAACGAACAGCGTGAGCACGTCGCCGGCAAGCACCAGCCCGAGCATCGAACCGGCGAACGCCACGAGCGCCGCCGAGAACACGCCGAGGTTCACGGGCGGGTGTGGCAAAGGCTCGGCGTGTTCGCCCTGCTTGTCATGACTCTCGGCGAAGTAGGACACGGAGTACACAGCCACGAGCACGCCGATGACGGTGACGAGCAGGCCCATGAGGAGGCCTAACCCGTCCAGGCGGAAGTTCAGGCGGATCGTGAAGCCATCGCCGCCGCCGACCCACGTCGCGCGCTGCTGTCGCGCTCCGCCGTCGAGGACGTGCATTGCGTTCGCAGCCAACCAGATCGCGCTGGCGCCGAGCGGAGCGGCGACGACGGCAAACACGCCACGACCGAGGCGACGACCGCCGATTGCGCAAGCGAACGATGCGACGAAATGGGCACCGAGAAGAACGAACAGGCGAGCCTCCGCTCACCGAGGTCGATCCGACAGCGAGCAACATACGTAGAGAGATTCCGGAATCGGCTTTCACTTTACAGCGGTCATGGTGCTATAGTGAACCGTCGTTGAAGGGGAGTATCCCTCGACATCGGTATCGTCATTACGAGCAGCCAGCCCTCGCGCTGCTCCGGTACCGGTGGCCTTCGGGTGGGAGAGACCTTCGGACTAGCGGACACCCGTCCGCCCGAAGGAGCCCAATTGCCATCCGTTCTGTCCCCGTCATCCCACGCTGAGCGCGTCTCGTATCACCAACTCGATGTAGCGGAGTCGCTCGAACAGCTGCGAACATCATGCGTCGGCGGCCTGACGTCGTCGGAAGCCGACGAACGCCGAAAGCATTCGGGCGCCAATCGGCTCCTCGACGTCGAACGCGTACCTGCCTGGCGGCGGTTCCTCCTCCAGTTCAATGACCTCCTGATCGCCATCCTGCTGGCGGCGGCCGTTGTCAGCTTCGCGGTTTCCCGCGAGCTCAAAACGCCGGCCGTTGTCATCGTCGTCGTGCTGCTCAACGCCGTGATCGGCTTCATCCAGGAAAACCGCGCCGAGGCATCGCTCGACGCGCTCCGCCGGATGCTCATCACATCCACACGCATCCGGCGTGACGGCGAAGTGCGTTCCGTCCCGTCGGAAGAACTCGTACCCGGCGACATCGTGCTCGTCGAAGCCGGCGACCGGGTGCCAGCGGACGGACGGCTGTTGGCGGCAATCCAGCTGGAGATCGAAGAAGCCGCCCTCACCGGCGAGAGCCAGCCAACGGAGAAGTCCACCGCACCGATTGACCGAGCAGACGTCGGGATCGGCGACCGCAGGAACAGCGTCTTCATGAACACGACGGTGACGCGCGGCCGAGGGGAATTCGTCGTCACGGCAATCGCCATGGAGACCGAGATCGGCCGAATTGCCGGCCTGCTCCGGGCGACGGAGTTCGAAAAGACGCCACTCCAGAAACAACTCGACGGACTCGCCCACAGCCTGGCGAAGCTCGCCGGAGTCATCGTCGGGCTCGTGTTCCTCATCGGGCTCGTCCGAGGCGACAGCCTCGAGGAACTGTTCATCACGTCGGTCGCACTTGCGGTCGCCAGCATCCCCGAAGGACTTCCCGCCGTCACGGCAGTCACGCTCGCCATCGGGGTTTCGAAGATGGCCAAGCAGCACGCGATCGTGAAACGACTCGCCAGCGTGGAAACCCTGGGCTGCACGAGCGTCATCTGCAGCGACAAGACCGGAACGCTCACGTTGAATCAGATGACCGCGACCACCCTGGTGTTTGCCGGTCGTGCTCATCCAGTAACCGGGCAGGGCTACGCGCCGGAAGGCTCCATTGAAGGCGACCGCGAGGTCCCCTTCGCGCTGGACGCCGCGCTCGTCCCGATGGCTCTGTGCAGCGACGCCGTTGTGAGACGGGACGACGACAGCTGGGAACTGATCGGCGATCCCACCGAGGGCGCACTCGTGACGTTGGCGGCGAAGGGCGGACTCGACGTCGAGCTCCTCCGTCGATCGCACCCTCGGATCGCCGAGGTGCCGTTCGACAGCAGCGCGAAGTACATGATGACGGCGCACGAGATGGCCGATGACACCGGCCGTTCTGTTGTGCGACTCTACGTCAAAGGCGCTCCCGACGTCCTCATGAACCGATCGCTCTGGACGATCGGTGCGGACGGAACCCGCGCTCCGCTGGTGGAACACCGACCAAGGCTCGAAGGACACAACGACGCTCTTGGCAACCAGGGTCAGCGCGTGCTGGCGGTGGCCCAACGTCAGTTCGAGACCGAAGAGTGGAGTGAGCTCGTCGCCTCCGGTATCGACCTCGCAGAACTCGTCCACGACCTGACGTTCCTCGCCCTGATCGGCATCGTCGACCCTCCGCGTCCAGAGGCGCGACAGGCGATCGCGGAGGCCCGGAGTGCGGGGATCACCGTGAAGATGATCACCGGCGACCACGCCGCCACCGCCGCCGCCATCGGCCGCCAACTCGGGCTGGTGGAGGAGGGCCGAGATCTGATCGGCGTCAGTGGTGCCGAACTCGACCGAATGGACGAGGCCGAACTCGACCGACGGATCGACGACATCGCAGTGTTTGCCCGGGTTGCGCCGGAGCACAAGCTGAGAATCGTCACGGCGCTGCAGCGGCGTTCGAACGTCGTGGCGATGACCGGCGATGGCGTGAACGACGCTCCGGCGTTGAAACGGGCAGACATCGGCGTCGCCATGGGGATCACCGGAACCGAGGTGACGAAGGAAGCGGCAACCATGGTCCTGACCGACGACAACTTCGCCACGATCGTGCGTTCCGTTCGCGAAGGACGGGGCATCTACGACAACATCGTGAAGTTCGTGAGATTCCAGCTGAGCACGACCGTCGGGTTCGCGCTGCTGTTCCTGATCGCGGCGATTCT
>JANOJN010000095.1:0-4166 GCA_031418775.1 Acidimicrobiia bacterium | reverse complement strand
TCACCGAGGCGCTCGATCGGGTCTATCGGCGCGTGCCGTCGGATCACGTGGTGAACGCCGCGGCGCGTCGCACCGTGAGTCGATCAGATTGGTGATCCGGCGAGGATCGGTGTGGTGGGTTGATCTCGGCGAGCGGAGCGGACCCGAGACTGGCCTCATTCGACCGGCGGGCGTCATTTTCGGCCGATGCCTTCAATCGGAGTGCAATCGCGACGGTCGTCATCGTCGTGCTCACATCGAACCTTCGACTCGGTTCCGCGCCAGGAAACGTTGTGCTCGCGAAGGGCACTGCCGGTCTGGGGAGAACCTCGGTCGTGAACGTCACCCAGATCGCGACCGTCGACAAGGCTGCGCTGTACGAGGAAATCGGCCAAGTCGGTGATTCACTCATGGGCACCATTTCGACCGGCCTTCGCCGATCGCTAACGCTGTAGACGCGCTCACCGACGGACCCTTCGCCGATCAGCACGCGGCCCCACCGGGGCAGTGTCGAGGTCGCCGGAGTTGTCGTGCGCGCGTAGTAGGCACGCGAGGCTCCGAATCTTCGTCAGCGGTAGGTGATCCGCAGGTCGAGGCGTTCGAGACCGCGAAGGATCCCGCTGGGCGCGTAGCGAAGCGGAGCACCGGGAACGAGCGACACCGAAGCGAGTCGTGCCGTGAGGACCTCGATGGCGACGCGGGCTTCGAGCCGTGCCAGTGCGGCGCCGAGGCACACGTGAATGCCTTTGCCGAACGCGACATGGCGGCTCATATCGGTCCGGTCGGGATCGAAAACGTCGGGGTCGGTCCACGCCGACTCGTCGCGGTTGGCGGAACCGAACATCACCCACAGCGTTGCCCCCTTGGGGACCATCACTCCCCCGAGCATCGTGTCCTCCCGGCAGATGCGGAACATGCCCTGGTTCGGGCTCGCGTAGCGCAACGCCTCCTCGACCACCGACGGAATCAGTGATGGATCGTCATGCAGCTTGCCCATGAGATCCGGCTGCGACGCAAAGATGACGAGAAGGTCACCCATCAAGCTCGTCGTCGTCTCGCTGCCAGCGACCTGGATCTGGCGGATGATCGACAGCATCTCCGCAGTGTTCAGCGGTCCGCCGCTGCCGCCGTCCTCGCCGGCGGGAAGTTCGGCCTGGACGAGATCGGTGAGGAAATCGTCCCGTGGCTCGACGCGACGCGCCTCGAGTTGCGAGGCGAAGTAGTGCTGCTGCTCGACGATGGTGCGTTGCGCTTCGACGCGGGCGTCATCGGAGATGGACCGTCCGATCGCAGCAACCGATGCGTCCGCCCACCGTTTGAACTCGCGCTGATGATCGTCGGGCACCTCGAGCACGGCCGCGACCGCACGAATCGGGAGGGGCACACCGAACTCGGCGATGAACTCGATCTCGGTGCGACCGGCAAATCGGTCGACGAGGTCGTTGCAGATCACCCGGATCGCCGGCTCGAGGTCAGCGATGCGTTTCGGGGTGAACGCCGCCGACACCAGCCGGCGGTAGCGCGTGTGCGAAGGGGGATCCTCCGTCAGCATCGTGGAGACGTTCGGCCAGCCCTGCGCATCAACCTCGCGCAACCGCGCCAGGAGCTCCGGCGACACTTTCGCCGCCGGAGTGCCGAAGCGCGACGAGAAGGTGGTTGGATCTCGAAGGACGGCAAGCACATCGTCGAGCCGGGAGACGCAAAACACGTCCTCCCCCGGCCGACCGAATCGTTCCCCGTCGAGGCGCAACACCGGGGCTTCCTTACGCATCGCCCGGTAATGATCGTACGGACACTGCTGAATCTCGGGGTCGAAGGGAGCGAAGCTCCTCGGATCCACCGCGGTTTCGTGTGCGCTCATCAGGTGACCGTACCAACGCGATCACGTCGGTTCCCAGGGTCCAAGGTCCCGAATTGATCGCGCGGTTAGTTTTCGCCGCCGGACATCCCGTTAGTGTTCGCCGGTGGCCAGTTACAAGTCCCTCTTCGCCCCTGATCTCCTCGCCGGACGACGTGCCCTGGTCACCGGAGGCGGCACCGGCATCGGAAAGGCGGTCGCGACTGAGCTCGCGGCCACAGGAGCCCACGTCACCATCGCCGCCCGACGCACCGAGGTGCTCGAGGCCGCCGCCGAGGAGATCGCGTCGATGACCGGAGTCCGCCCCGAGGTTGACCAGGTCAACATCCGTGACGTGGAGAGCGTGAACGCATTGGCGCAACGACATCGCGAGGTTAACCTGCTCGTGAACAATGCCGGCGGGCAGTTCCCGTCCAAGGCCCGTGACCTCAGCCCGAACGGTTGGCGCAGCGTCATCGACCTCAATCTCAACGGCACGTGGAACATGACCCAGGCGTTCGGCAACGCCATGCTCGACGGTGCCGGCGGCACGATCTGCCAGATCATCACCTTGGTGGGTCGAGGCATGCCCGGCATCGCCCACAGCGCCGCCGCCCGCGCCGGTGTGCTCGAGCTCACCCGTACGCTGTCATTCGAGTGGGGTCCGAAGGTCCGACTCAACTGCGTCGCCCCGGGACAGTTCCGCACCGAAGGATGGGACAACGCGTATGCCGAGGGTGTCGGTGACGGCGTCGGCGGCCAGCCACTCCCTTACGCCGGTCACGTCAGCGACATTGCAAACGCCGCGGTGTTCCTCTCCTCCCCGGCATCACGCTTCGTCACCGGCGAGGTGATCTTCGTCGACGGCGGCCTCATCCTGCAGGGCCCGATCTCCGCGCTGCCCGAGGGTGGCTACCCCGAACGACGGGAAGCATCACCGAACTGGTGACGACCCGGCACGGGTCTTCACCTCGGCGTTACGCTCACGGAGATGCGTGACCGCAATGCGGTAGATGACCGCCTGGTCATCCGAGTCTTGGGCGACATCGGCGCCCAACTCGGCTCTCGACAGATCACCGTGACATCTTCGGCAGAACGGCGGGTGCTCGCTCGCTTGGTCGTCGCAAATGGCGCGCCTGTCACGACCTCCACTCTGGTCGATGTGCTCTGGCCGGAAGATCCACCGGCAACGGCAAAGGCCAGTCTCCAAAACCATGTGCACCGCCTCCGGTCGGCGCTCGGCGCAGCAGCCATCGTGTCGACGGCTTCCGGCTATCGGCTCGCTACTCCAGACGTCGGCGTCGACGCCGAGACTCTCGGTCCGATGATCGATGCGGTCGATAGCGGCAACGATCCGGATTCCGAGTACGCGCTCCTCAAGGGGGCGCTCGAGCACTGCATCGGAGAACCCTTTGCTGAACTGGCCGAGGAATCGTGGGCGAGATCCGCCGCGCTCCGGGCGCGTGAGCAACAACTCGTGCTTCGGGAACGTTCGGTGGAGTCGATGATGCGGCTCGGTCGCTTCGATGAGGCCGTGCCCGACGCGCAGCGGCTCTGCGCCGAGGAGCCGCTCCGGGAGACTGCAACGCTTGTGCTCATGCGCGCCCTCGACGGCGCGTCGCGGATCGGCGATGCAGTGAGGGTTGCGTCCATGTTCCGTCTCCGCACGGTTGAACAGACAGGTCTCGAACCTTCGGCTCGCCTCTACGAGTTGGAACGTGAGCTGTTGAGACGAGAACAACGCCAAGGTCGAGGCGGCGATCGACGCGGGCGCCGTCCACCACGGCCGCCGCGCCCGATCGTCGGGCGTTCAGACGAAATCGCCGAGCTTCGGGGGCTCGTGTCCGCGGGGCGCGTTGTCACCTTGTTCGGCGCGGGAGGCGTCGGCAAGACACGACTGGCGTTGGCTGTCGCCGATGAGTTCACCGACCACTTCCACGACGGTGTGTACTTCGTGGACCTTGGAACCACCACGAGTCCGACAGAGATCGGTGACGCGTTCGCCGTCGCCTGCGGCGCCTCGGTCGGCTTCGCCGGAGCGTTCGAGGCCGTCGCACGCTCGCTGGAGGATCGAAACGCCTTGCTGGTCGTCGATTGCTGCGAGCACGTCGTGGAAAGCGTCGCCTCGTTCGTCGTCGCCCTTGTCGGTCGATGCCCGTCCATCGCGCTCCTCGCCACAAGTCGTGAGGTCTTGCAGATCGCCATCGAGCTCAGCTTCGAGGTGACCCCGCTCGGTCCGTTCTCGGTGGAACTCTTCGAGGAACGAGCGGCATTGGTCCGACGGGGGTTTCGAGTCAGTGAGGCGAACCGGTCGATCATCGAACGAATCTGCGAGAGCGTTGACGGCCTC
>JANOJN010000094.1:0-3667 GCA_031418775.1 Acidimicrobiia bacterium | reverse complement strand
GTGACGGGGTGCTCGACCTGCAGTCTGGTGTTGACCTCGAGGAAGAAGAACTCCTTCGTGGCTTCGTCGACGAGCATCTCGACCGTACCGGCCGACTCGTAGCCGATGGCGCGTCCGAGTCGGAGGGCGGCCTCTCCCATCGCCGCCCGAAGATCAGCGTCGACGACCGGTGAGGGCGACTCCTCCACGACCTTCTGATGGCGTCGTTGGATGGAGCACTCACGCTCACCCAGGTGGACGAGATTGCCGTGGTGATCACCGAGGAGCTGGATCTCGACGTGGCGGGACCGGGCGACGTAGTGCTCGAGGAAGACCCGATCGTCGCCGAACGCGCCCGCCGCCTCACGGCGCGCTGACGCAACGGCCTCGGCGAGGTCCTCGGGTCGCTCGACCAAGCGCATGCCCTTGCCGCCGCCTCCGGCCGCGGCCTTCACGAGCAGGGGGTAGCCCACCCGCTCGCCTTCCGCCGGGTCGTCGGGTCGGTCACTCGACGGGAGGGTCGGTACGCCCGCATCCACGGCGCGGCGCTTGGCCTCGAGCTTGTCGCCCATCGCCCCGATGGTGCCCGGCGACGGCCCGACCCAGGTGAGGCCGGCGGCCTCGACGGCGGCGGCGAACGCGGCGTTCTCCGACAGGAAGCCGTAGCCGGGGTGGACGGCGTCGGCGCCGCTCGCCAGCGCCGCGGCGACGATCGCGTCGCCGTCGAGGTAGCCGGTGCTCAGATGCACGGCTTCGTCGGCGTCCCGGACGAACGGCGCCCGCTCATCGGCGTCGACGTAGACGGCCACGCAGCGGATCCCCATCTCCCGCGACGTGCGCATGATGCGGCGGGCGATCTCCCCGCGATTGGCGATGAGTAGTGAGCGGATCACAGCCGGAACACTCCGTAGCCCGAAGCGCCTTCGACGGTTCGGTTCTTCACGACCGACAGGCACAGGCCCAGGACCGTCCGCGTGTCACGCGGATCGATGATGCCGTCGTCGGAGATGGCGCCCGTGGCGACGAGCGCCAGCGAGCCCTTCTCCTGGATCTCCTCAACCGCCGCGACGATCGTTGCGTCCTCGTCCTCGTCGAAGGGGACGCCGGCCCGTGAGGCCTGATTGCGTCGCACGATCGACATGACGCCGGCGATCTGCTTGGGGCCCATGACGGCGATCTTCGCGGTGGGCCACAGGAAGGTGAAGCGGTTGTTGTATGCCCGACCCGACATGCCGTAGGTGCCCGCACCGTAGGACGAGCCGATGATGACGGTGAGGTGGGGCACCGTCGAGTTCGCGACGGCATTGATCATCTGGGAACCCTTCTTGATGATTCCCGCCGCCTCGAAGTCGCGTCCGACCATGAAGCCGGTGATGTTCTGGAGGAACAGCAAGGGCACGTCGATCTGGTTGCTGAGTTGGATGAAGTGCGCGGCCTTTTCCGCGGCCTGAGGGTAGATCACGCCGTTGTTGCCGAGGATGCCCACCTGGTGACCGTGGATCTGCGCCCAGCCGCACACCATCGTTGGTCCGTAGCGGGGCTTGAACTCTTCGAAACGTGAGCCGTCGACCACCCGGGCGATGACGTCGCGTACGTCCACGGGCTGGCGGAGGTCTCGACTGACAAGGCCGAGCAATTCCTCCGGATCGTGCACGGGCTCGTCTGCCGGCGCGAGAGCCTCACCGACAGGTTTGCGCCAATTCAAATGGGACACAACCTCGCGGCACAGGCGGATGGCGTCCATCTCGTCTTCGGCGAAATAGTCGCCGAGCCCCGAGACTTCGGCGTGGAGCTTGGCCCCGCCAAGGGTCTCGTCGTCGGACTCCTCGCCGGTCGCCATCTTCACCAACGGCGGTCCGGCAAGGAAGATCTTCGACTGTTCCTTCACCACGATGTTGTAGTCGGAAAGGCCGGGCTGATAAGCGCCACCAGCCGTGGATGACCCGAAGACGACGCACACCGTAGGTATACGTAGCTTCGAGAGCTCGATCATCTCGTAAAAGAACCGGCCGCTCTCGGCGAAGTGATCGGTCTGCACCTTCCGGCGAGTGCCGGCTTCGGTCTCCACCCGGAGGTCGGCACCGGCCGACTCGACGAAACTCACGTAGGGCATGCGGTTGTCACGCGCAATTTGGATAGCCCGCGACCACTTCTTGCCAGCATAGGGCGTGAGAGCTCCGCCGAGCACCGACGGGTCGTTGCCCAGGATCACACACTCGGTGCCGGCGATGATCCCGATGCCGATGACCATTCCGCCCCCGATCGTGTAGTCGGAGTCGTAACCGGCAAGGGGGCTGATCTCGTAGAACGGGGTGTCGTCGTCGAGCACGTTGGCGATGCGCTCGCGCAGCGGGAGCTTGCCGCGCTGACGCAGACGGTCCATTGCCTTGGGCCCTCCGCCGGCTTCGGCCTGGTCGAGCAACGTGTCGATCACGCTCAGCTGCTCGAGCAGATCCTCCCGGTTCTTCCTGAACTGCTCGCTGCCGGTGTCGACGTTCGAGCGCAGTGGCGGTGCGAGCAGTGTCCTGCCCGTGTTGGTCCCCATTTGCGGCACGCTAGGGCGGTGCCGTTGATTGCACAAAACCACGAACGGTCAACAGTGAAGGCCCGGGCGCTCAAGTCCTGGCGGTCCGTGGTCGCTTGGTAGGCCGAGTGGTCGAGGTCGGTGTTGATGCGGACCCACGCCAACGACACACGTGCCTCTCGCTGCCGCATGTTGATCGTCGGGCCGAGGGATTCGACGCCGCGCTCAGGACCGCCGAAACCGACCCGACTGTGAATCGGCGATGCATTACAAACATATGCTTGCTATAGTGGGTGGCATGCATCCGTGGGATGTCTGTGATAAAACCGCATGGTTTCTCACCGCCGCCGATATCGACATGCTCGTGTCGGGTGTGGACGCGGAGTTCCGTCCGGCTGATACCCGTGATGCGGTGCAGGAGCTGTGGCACACGATGCAGATCGGCCGGGTCAACCTGCTCGACGCGATCATCTGTTGGGACGCCGCCGATGCCCATCTCCTCGACGGTTCCCGCACCCCGACCGCGTGGCTGCGGCACCGGCTCCGTGTGTCGCACACCCGCGCCGTCGCACTCCTCCAACAAGCTCGGGGGTTGCGTGACACCCCACAGGTCCGTGATGCGCTGCTGACCGGTGAGTTGTCGTTCGATCAGGCCGACCAACTCCTCCACGTCTTCACCACCGCCCGAGCTCGCTATGTCGAACGTGACGTCGACATGCTCATCGACCACATCGCCACGATGCCCATTGCGCAATGCCGCATCGTCGCCCAGCACTGGGCCGCCCGCGTCGACGCCGAGATTCTCGCCGACAGCGACAACCCGCCACCGCCGGTCGAACCGACCATCTCCGAGCTACGTCTCGGCGAGATTCTCGACGGTGACACCATCATCGAAGGTGTCCTCAACGCCGCCGACGCCGTCGTCGTCCGCACCGCGCTCGCCGCCGCGCAACGCCTCGGCACACCGGCAGTGACTGGCGACGACGAGGCCCTTGAAGACGGCGTCACCCCACCCGCGGCTCCGGGCGACCCACGAACCCCGGCCCAACAACGCGCCGACGCGCTCGTCCTCATCGCCCAGTTCTTCCTCGACCACCACGACCACGCAACCCCAGACGGCAGTACGTCGATCAACCGGGCCCACGTCAACGTCGTGGTGAACCT
>JANOJN010000093.1:0-12155 GCA_031418775.1 Acidimicrobiia bacterium | reverse complement strand
GGAACGGACCTCACGAGCATTCGCCACGGCGTTCGGGCTGTCCCCGTGCAGGCAGATGGACCCGATCTCCTGACGCCGGGCAAGAGCCACGGCCTGAGCAGCGACTGCCTCGGGATCGGAATGGACCGCCCCGGGTTGGCTGCGCGGGACGAGCGTGCCGTCGTCCCGATAGGCGCGGTCCGCCAGTCCTTCCCCGACGACACGCAATCCGTTCGACAGAGCTTCGGCCGCGAGCGGTCCATCGGCGCCGAGGATGGGCAGAGTCGGGTCGAAGAGCGCGACGGCGTGAGCGAACGCCCGGGCTTGCGGAAGGTCGCTGTTGACCCGGTGGTACAAGGCTCCGTGGGCCTTCACGTAACGGAGCCGCGTGCCGGCAACGCGGCACATCCCGTCGAGCGCCCCGAGTTGATACAGAACATCCGCGGTGAGGTCATCGGGCTCGACGTCCATACGCCGTCGACCAAAACCCACCAGGTCCGGGTAGCCGACGTGGGCTCCGATCACCACGTTCCGATCGACCGCGGCACGCACTGTTCGTCGGATCGCCGACGGGTCGCCGGCATGGAACCCACAGGCGATGTTCGCGCTGGTCACCACGTCGAGCATCGCCGCGTCGTCGCCCATCGACCAGTTCCCGAAGGACTCTCCGAGGTCGGCGTTGAGGTCGATGACAGCCATCTGGCCATCATGGCGCAGTCGAACCCGAATGCGTCAGCACTGCGACCGGTGCGCGTCAGCGCTGCGCCCGGTAGACGCCCGTTGTTCCGCTGATGAACGTGGAGGCGACGTTCATCGGAAGGAACACGAGCAGCCCGAACGGCCCGAACAGTTCCGCCCCCATCACCGCCGCGCTGATGGGGGTGTTCGACGCCGCCGCCCAGGTGGCCACCATGCCGACGGCGGCGAGCAGCGGAGCGGAACCGCCGAGCGGTCCGGCGAGCGCGGCGCCGAGGCAAGCCCCCATGCACAGCAATGGCGTGACCTCACCGCCAGGAAAGCCGCTCCCGAGCGTGACCGCAGTGAAGAGGAGTTTGAACGCAAAGGCCCCGGCCGGGAGTGTCGCGCCGATGAGCGCAGCGTCGATCAGTGGCAGCGACAAGCCAAGGTATGCGCGCGTATCGACAAGGAGTGTGAGCACGACGACCAACGCACCGCCGGCCATCGGCCAGGCGACAGCTGGGAGGCGGGACCTGAGGAGGGTCTCGTGCACGCCGTGATGTGCTGCGAGGAATGCTCGGGCGAGTAGGCCAGAGGCGACCGCGACGACGACGATCCCCAGGCTGACGGAGTGGTCGAGAGTCGGCGGTTTCGTGTGGTGGATTCCCAGTCGTTTCGTGACGATGTGGCCGACGAACGATGCAACTGCAGCAGCCGGAAGGAACGCCACCGCTTCGTCGATGCGGGTCCGCAGGTGTTCGGACGTCCGTGGCCGCCACCTTCGAAGCGCTTCCGTGCCGAAGACCGTCCCGGCGAACGGCACTCCGAACACCGAACCGAAACCTCCGGCCAGAGCGGTCACGACGAGCAGCCGTCGGACATGGAGGGCGGAAATGCCGCTTCGGCCTGCGGCGCGCTCGAGCGCGGGCCGTGCCGGGGCGGCGAGCCCCGCAGAGATCTGCACTGCTGCTCCTTCGCGGCCGCCTGAACCACCGAACAGGTGGGTTGTCACGGATCCGAGGAGGACGTACGGGGCCAGGTGAAACGGGACTCGCCCGTCGGGCGCCGCATCATCGGGCAACAGGTCGTGGTCGGTCTCCTCGGTGTGGAACTCGTCGAGGAGCAGGTTGGTCCCCGCCGTCGCCCGGCCGGCGGCCCGTCGGAGCAGGCCGATCCCGAGACCGGCGACGGGAAGGAGCCAGAGGAGCCGAGGGCGGTCGACCCGCGTCTCCGTCGCCCACGTGAGGGCATGCAGAAACGCCGCCGACCCGAGCCCCGCAGAGATTCCGGTGATGAGGCCGACGCTCAGCCCGAGAACGAGCCGCTTCGCCGAGTCGCGCCGATGCTTGGTTCCTCGACCGGCACTCACGATCGTCCGACGTTACTGGGGCGACAGGTCGGGCCGTAGGCTCGACCATCGTGCCGTTTTCCCGTCCACCCATCAGCACCCGGCGTCGACGAGGGGCGGGTGGTTTGAGGTGCAGCCTCGGCGTCGGCGTGCTCGCGATCGGTTTGGCCGGAGTGTCGGCGTCGCCCTCGGTGTCGGAGCGCAAGGCCCCTCTGGGCAAGGACGGCGTCGCTCGGACCAGCGGCACGGTTGCGCCCCGCGCCGATGTCGAGATCGCGGCCGTGGAGTTCGCGCGAACCGAGCAGCCGATCGGAGTGGTGTCGCGACGCGACGATCAGACGCTGTACGTCATTGAGAAGCCGGGCCGTATCCGCGCCTATCGCAACGGCGCGTTCGACCAGACCCCGGTGCTGGACATCGTGGCCCGAGTCGACTCGGCGAACGAACGCGGTTTGCTGGGTCTGGCGTTCTCTCCGTTGATCCGCGATGCGCTCTTCATCGACTACACCGACGCACGAGGGGTCGTCCTCGTGAGCGAGGTCCCTTTCGACGGGCGCGTCGCCGACATCTCCCGCGAACGGGTGCTGTTGCGGATCCCGAAGCAGTTCAACGAGCACAACGCCGGCACGCTCTCCTTCGACCGCAAAGGGTTGCTGTACATCGCGATCGGTGACGGGGGCTCGTCGGGTGATCCGAAGGGCAATGCCCAGCGGACGGATGTGTTGCTCGGCAAAGTTCTCCGCATCGACCCGAAACCAAGCGCGGGCCTGCCCTACTCCATACCGCCCGAGAACCCTTTCGCCGGCCGCGCGACGTCGTCACTGGGCACCGTCAAGACCGTGAAGGCGAGGCCGGAAATTATCGCATTCGGCCTCCGCAATCCGTGGCGGGCGACGGTCGATGCCGAGACCGGAGACGTGTGGATTCCCGATGTGGGTGAGAGCCGTGTGGAGGAGATCAACCGGATCCCGACGGGATCGAGCTCTGCGTTCAACTTCGGATGGAGCCTGAGGGAGGGACGCCAGTCCTTCAAGGGCCCTCGGCCGAAGAACTCGGTGGAGCCGGTGTTCGACTACCCGCACGCCGATGGGCGCTGCTCCGTGGTCGGCGGTGTGGTGTATCGCGGGAGCGCGATCCCCGCGCTTCAGGGTCGCTACGTGTTCGGCGATGTCTGCAGCGGTCGCATCCAGGTGCTCGACGACCCGGTGCCGGGCCGCGGGCGGGCGTCGGATCTCGGCGCTCGGGTCAGCTACCTCACGTCGTTCGGTGTCGGCCCTGATGGCGAGCTGGTGACGACATCGCTCGAAGGCGGCCTGTACCGCCTCGTGCCCGCCCCCACCTGACCGGCGGCCGACCGGTCATTCGACGGTGCCGTAGGCCTTCGTACGGTCGCCGGCGGCGGCGCCGTCCCTGACGAACTCGACCGCTGACGCGACTGCGGCGATGAACTGATCAGCCACGTCGAGGTGCACGGCATTGACCGTGCAGTGCAGCGAGTCCGGCGGGGACTGTCGATCGCAGTACCAGCCGCCCTCCGCCCACAACCGGTCGGCGACTGCGTAGATGTCGATCGGATCCTCGGCCCCGACCGGTGCCCCGAACGCAAGGAGCGTGGCTTCCGGCTCACCGCGAACGGCAATGCCGTCGATCGCCGACAGGCCGGCTTGGATCCGCTGCCGCGCCGCGAAGGCACGCCCGGTGAGGTGAAGGTAGCCCTCTTCGCCCAGATGTTGGAACACCGCCCACGCCGATGCCAGGGGACCGCCGCTCCGCGTGCCGAGCATTGCGGCTGAGCCGTAGAGCCCGCCGAGCCAGTCACTGGTGATGAAGATCTGGTGCTTGCGGAGTTCCTTCGAGCGGTGGGCGAGCACCGATACGCCCTTCGACGCGTACCCGAACTTGTGGAGATCACAGCTCATCGACGTGACGCCGGGGACCGCGAAGTTCCACGGTTTCGTCATCAGGCCGAGCCGCTCCAGCCACGGCAGGGTGAAGCCCATGCAGCTGTCGACGTGGAACAGGATGTCGTGATCCTGGGCAAGGCGGCCGATCTCGTCGATCGGATCGATCACTCCTTGCGGATACGCCGGTGCCGAAGCGACCAAGAGGATCGTGTCCTGGTCCACGGCGGCCGCCATCGCATGTGGATCGGCTCGGTAGTCGGGACCCACGGGGATGCGGCACGCCTCGACATCGAAGTAGTCCGCAGCCTTGGAGAAAGCAGCGTGTGCAGTCGTGGGAAGCACCATGCGGGGACGATGCACTCCCCGCGTGCGCCCCCATTCCTTGGCTCCCTTGACCGCCGTGAGAATGCTCTCCGTGCCGCCGGACGTGTACACACCCACGGTCTCGTCGTCACCGCCGAGGAGACCGCACACGGTGCCGACCACTTCAGAGGTAAGCGCGCGTAGTGATGGGAACGCGTCCATGTTCAATGCGTTCTCGGAAGCGAACCGCTTCTGCGCCTCTACGGCCACCTCGTACGCTTCGTCGCCGGCGAAGTATGCCAGTGAAAAGGCCCGCCCGTCCTTCCAGCAGAGATCGCCGCGGCGGAATTCTTCGAGCCGATCGAGCACGTCTGACGGCGGCGAACCCTTGACGGGCATGGCCGGGCGTCGACGTGGTGCGGCGGAGGACGATGTCACCATCGCACCCTGCCACGGGAAGACCCCGACCGCCAGTGATGCCGGTTGAGCGAGTCGTCGGCGAGCGGCGTATCGTCCGGAGGATGAACGACACCCTGACCGCCGCCCTTCCGGACCTGCGCGCCGACGCGCAGCGTCTGCTCGATGATGCCGTGTCACTGCGACGGGACCTCCATCGCCACCCCGAACTCGGGCTGGAGAACCCATGGACGAAGGAACGCCTGCTCGATGCCCTGGAGCCTCTGGGTTTGCGCATCAAGGAGAGCCCGAGCACGTCGGGGGTGACCGCAGTGCTCGACGGCGGCGGCGAAGGGTCCACAATGTTGCTTCGCGCCGACACCGATGCCCTTCCACTCCACGAAGACGCGGAGATCGATTTCCGTTCCGGCGATGCCGAGAAGATGCACGCCTGCGGCCACGACTTGCACGTCGCCATGCTCGTCGGCGCGGCGCGGATGCTGCATACGCGTCGGCGTGACATCAAGGGACAGGTTCTGTTCATGTTCCAGCCGGGCGAGGAGGGTTACCACGGAGCGCGTCACATGCTCGAGGACGGTCTTCTCACCACCGCCGGGAAGGTGACGAAGGCGTTTGCCATCCACGTCGGCGGAAACGTCCCATCCGGGCTCGTCGCCGTGAAGGGCGGACCGCAGATGGCGTCCGCCGACGAGTTCGAGATCGTGGTCCGCGGCCGGGGCGGTCACGCCTCCGCTCCCCATCACGCGCTCGATCCGATCCCGATTGCCTGCGAGATCGTCATCGCGCTCCAGACGATGGTGACCCGCCGCATCGACGCGTTCGATCCGGGGGTGGTAACGGTCGGCAAGATCACCGCGGGTACGACGGACAACGTCATCCCCGATTGCGCCACGGTCCTCGGAACGATCCGTGCCGTGTCCGAACGCACCCGCACGGCACTCCATGACGGTATACGCCGGGTCGCCGAGAACATCGCCGCGGCGCACGAGGCGGCGGCCGAAGTCGAGGTCACGTTCGGCTTCCCGGTCACCGTCAACGACGCAGCCGTGGCGGACGACGTGCTGCGGGTGGCAGCTGCGGCGTTCGGCGAGCGGGGCGCTATGCGCATGCCGCAGCCCGTGATGGGTGCCGAAGACTTCTCCTATGTGCTCCAGAAGGTTCCGGGCGCCATGGCGTTCCTCGGTGCCTGTCCTCCCGAGATCCCAACGCATGCGGCGGCGCCGAATCACTCGAACCTGGTGCGGTTCGACGAGGGGAGCATGACAACGGGTATGGCCCTGCATGTGGCCATGACGCTGGACCACCTCGGCTGACCACACCGTTCTGGGCGCATCAGCCGTTTTCGCGCGCGAATCGCCGTTCCACGCGCAGATCGGCCGTTTTCACGCGCAGATCGGCAAAAACAGGCGGGCTGCGGACGATTTGGACGGAGGTGCGCGTGAGCGTGTCCGAGGTGCGCGTGAGGGGCGGGCGGGTCGACCACCTCGGCTGACGCCAGCAGCGTCGCTTCAGAGGGAAGGAGAGGCAGCGCAGTTGTCGATGAGTCGGGCTGACGACCCGGCCCGACCCACGTGAGCGGCGACAAGGAGGCGCACCTCCCCGTCGATCGATGACGGCGTGGCCAACGTGAGCGGATCGACGCAGGCGGCGTAATCGACCGACCGGACGACGGACGAGGCATCGAGGACGGCTCGCATCGCGGCACTCACCGCGGCCGGAGACCGTTCGCCGTCGGCGATCACTCCCACACCCGCCTCGAGCGACCGCCACACGACGGACGCGTGCGGTCGGTCTTCGGCGGACAGATATCGGTTGCGGCTCGACATCGCCAGCCCATCGACCTCGCGCACCGTCGGACAGCCGACGACGTCGACGGGAAGGGAAAGGTCCGCGGCCATGCGGCGAACGACGGCGAGCTGCTGCCAGTCCTTCTCCCCGAAGTAGGCCGAGCACGTGCCGGCGATGGCGAAGAGCTTCGCCACCACGGTGGCGACACCGTCGAAGTGGCCGGGGCGGACAACCCCGTCCAACACGGCGGTGATCTCGGCGACCGAGACCGTGGTGAGCACTCGGTCGGGTCCGAACGGGTACATCTCGGAGACGGCGGGTGTGAAGAGCACCGAGGCGCCCGAAGACGCGGCGAGTTCCCGGTCACCATCGAGGTCACGTGGGTAGGCCGCGAGATCCTCGGTGGGGGCGAACTGCAGCGGGTTCACGAAGATCGTGGTGACGACGACGTCGCACCGCGACGCAGCGGCCCGGATCAGCGACGTATGTCCCGCGTGGAGGGCGCCCATGGTGGGAACGAGACCGATCGTGCAACCCTGCCGACGGTTCTCGTCAAGGAGCGACCGCAACGAGGCGACCTGGTGGATCTCGGTAATCGTCATCGCGCGACTGGAGAGCCGAGAGCGCGACTGGCAGGATCAGAGTGCGGCCGCGGCTGCGACCACTTCGCGACCGATCGTGCCCAGCTGTCGGCGGAACAGGGTCTCGATCACCGAGATCGCCTCGGGCCCAGTCTTGAGCAGACCGGCATAGAGGAGGTAGCCGCCGAGCACACCCTGGAGGCGATCGTTGATCTCGTCGGTGTGCATGAGCACCTTGTCGCCGCGAAGAATCCAGGCGCGCATCTGCGGATAGAGGGCGCTGACGATCATCCTGGGGTCGTCATGGGTCCCGAACGGGACATGCTCGTACGGGACGTGGAGTTCCTCGTAGGCGTGGAGGTTGTGCGGCGACGGCATCAACGAGACGACGCGAGCGAAGCCCTTCTCACGGATCCAGATGATCTCTTCGTGACGACGAACGCGTCGATGGTTGCTCGTGTGCCCACCCGGTCGTTCGCAGATCGCGATCGCATCCTTGATGACCCAACAGAAATTTCGAGGCTCGATGCCCTTCGACCATTTGCCTCGCACGTCGGCTCCTTTGCCCCGTTCCGAACATGGCTGCGTGTGGGAACGCTCGTGAGTGTACCGACGGCATCTCCGCCAGATATGCGAAACGGCCCGACTTTTCGGTGTTTCGCCGAAAAGTCGGACCGTTCGCATCGATGCTGAGGCTGATACCGGGAGGCGGGGATCCCACCCCGCCGATGACGATCAGCTGGTCGGGCCGGCGCCCAACTGAGGGCGCGGACGACGCGGTCGGGCCACACCCGACGGTGCCGGCGGCGGCGACACGTCGTCGTCGCCTCGCAGACCCTCCTTGGCGCCCTTCCAGGCGCGCCCGGCGCGGTTGCGGACCTTGCCGAGGGCTCCGGCGCGGCGGGTTGCGCCGACGAGCTCGGGCTCGGTGACTCCGGACGGTGTCGGGTCGATCGGCGCCAGCTGGGGCTTCGACCGCACTTCCGGCTTCTCCTCCCACTTGGGAAGGTCCTTGAAGAGTTCGTCGATGTCGGACTTCTCGAGCGTCTCTTTCTTCAGGAGCGTCTCGGCGAAGTTGTTCAGAACGTCGCGATGCTTCGTCAGGATGCCCTCGGCGGTGGCGTGAGCGGCATCGAGGAACTTACGCAACTCGCTGTCGATCTTGGCGGCGGTTGCGCCCGAGTAGTTGACCCGGGTGCCGAAGTCGCGTCCCATGAACACCTCGGCGTCGCCAGCGCTGAGTGAGAGCAGACCGACCTCGTCACTCATCCCGTACTTCGTGATCATCGCTCGCGAGATCTCCGAGGCACGTTCGAGGTCGTTGGACGCCCCCGTAGTGACGTTCCCGGCGCCGAAGACGAGCTCTTCGGCCGTGCGTCCACCGAGGAGCATGGCGAGGAGGTCGCGCAACCCGGAGCGGCTCCGTGAGTAACGGTCCTCCGTCGGCAGTGAGATGGTGACGCCGAGTGCGCGCCCACGGGGGATGATCGTGACCTTGTGCACGGGGTCGCAGCCTTCGAGCACATGGCCGACAAGGGCATGCCCTGCTTCGTGGTAGGCGGTGATGCGGAGTTCGTCGGCCGGCATGACTCGGGACTTCTTCTCCGCCCCCATCATCACCCGATCGGCGGCTGCTTCCATCTCCGACTGGCCGATGACGGTCTTGCCACGGCGCGCCGAGATGAGAGCGGCCTCGTTGAGGAGGTTGGCGATGTCGGCGCCGCTCATGCCGGGGGTTCCCCGGGCGATCACGTCGAGGTCGACCTCTGGAGCCAACGGCTTGCCCTTGGCATGAACCCGGAAGACGGCCTTGCGACCCTCGAGGTCAGGCAGGTCGACGCTGATCTGGCGATCGAATCGTCCCGGACGGAGGAGCGCCGGGTCCAAGATGTCGGGCCGGTTGGTGGCGGCGATCATGATGACGCCGGTGCGGACTTCGAAGCCGTCCATCTCGACGAGCATCTGGTTGAGGGTCTGCTCACGTTCGTCGTGACCGCCGCCCATTCCGGCGCCACGATGGCGCCCGACGGCGTCGATCTCGTCGACGAAGATGATCGCCGGAGCGTTGGCCTTGGCCTGTTCGAAGAGATCACGGACGCGGGAAGCGCCGACGCCCACGAACATCTCGACGAAGTCCGATCCGGAAATCGAGAAGAAGGGGACGCCAGCCTCGCCGGCAACGGCCTTGGCGAGGAGGGTCTTGCCGGTTCCCGGAGGACCGTAGAGGAGCACGCCCTTGGGGATCTTGGCCCCGATCGCCGCGAACTTCGCCGGATTCTCGAGGAATTCCTTGATCTCGTGGAGCTCTTCGATGGCCTCATCGGCGCCGGCCACGTCGGCGAAGGTCACCTTCGGAGCGTCCTTCGACTGGAGCTTGGCGCGGGACTTGCCGAACTGCATGATCCGGTTGCCGCCACCCTGCATCGAGTTCATCAGCCACATGAAGAGACCGAACAGCACGATGATCGGGAGGAACTGGAAGAGGATGGCCAGCCAGATGTTCTCGCGCTCGGCGTTGGTGTCGACCTTGACGCCCTTGTCGAGCAGCGAGGTGGTGAGCTCGTCTTCGTATTCGCCCGGGTAGCTGATGGTGAACTTCGTCGGCTCGCCCTCCTTGAGTGGCTTGCTCAGCTCACCGGAGATCGTGTTGGAGCGAACGTTGATCTTCGCTTCCTTGATCTGGTTCTTCTCGATCAACTGGGTGAACTGGCTGAATGCCAGCTTCTTCGCCGGGGTGCCCTTGTTCAGGAGCTGCGACGCGGTGAGTAGGGCAATGAGCGCGATCAGGATGTAGAAACCTGCACTGCGCGGAATCTTCTTCTTCACTCTTCCTCCAGAGGAATGGCTGACCCGAGTGTACGCCCGCGCCAACCCATAGTGTCCGGACAGAACTCGGTCCGACGGAGAGTCCATCGGCATCGCGCCCGGTGAACTTCACAGCGTCTTGGAGCGCCCGGACATTCCCGGACGACCGTTCTCTGCGAAGCCCAATGATTCTGACGGACGCATCGTGAGGGGTCGGTGAGCGCGGGGCCCGCCCGGTCGGGCAGATGACCGCGACGAGCGAAAAACAAGACGCGATGACCGCGGTACGCGGTCATCGCGGCAAGAACCATCGGGATCGCGTTCGATTCCGGCCCGGCCGCCGGAGCGCGCACGAAACACGCCCGTAACGGTTACCATTCGTTACGTTGTGACGGCAGTCACCGCCTCGCACGGCCCTCCTCCGATCCAGTCGGCGCCGGGACGAACGAAGTCGGCGGAGCTTCAGAACACCGTGCAGGTTCGGCGCTCGCCGGGCTGCGCCTTACGAACCGACCAAGAAGGGGAGAACTTCTTATGGCTTTCGAGCCGACATCACCAGAGCAGCAACTTCTCGACGAGGCAAAGACCAAGGGTCTTTCCCGCCGTGACATCCTCAAGCGCGGTGCCGTGCTCGGCCTCGCGGCCCCGGCCGTGGGAGCGATTCTCGCGGCATGCAGCAGCGACAGCGCCGACACGACCGCAGCGGCAGAGACCGAAGCCGCAGTAGCCGAGACGGAAGCAGCAGCCACGGAAGCAGCGGCGACCGAAGCTGCTGCCGCAGAGACCGAGGCAGCAGCGGCCGGCGGCGACAAGCCCAAGCTCGTGTGGCGCACCCGCCCGGACAACGACGCCGAAGCGAACCTCTACAAGTCGATCAGCGACCTGCTCCAGCCGGAGTTCGCCGACTTCACCCTCGAATACTCCAAGGGTGGCTCGGAAGGCTCGCCGTACCAGGACCAGCTCAAGACCGAGATCGCCGGTGGCACCGCCCCCGACGTGTTCTGGATCCCGGGCACCGACACGGCCGACTTCGGCGTGAACGGTCTCACCTCGAACCTCCGCGACCTGGCCGACGCCGACACGGACTACAAGGATTCGGACTTCTACGAAGGCCCGATGTTCCACCTCACCTACGACCCGGCGGCCAAGGCCACCGGCAAGGCGCTGTGGGGCCTTCCCCGCGACGTTTCAACGTTCGCGCTCTATCTCAACATGGACCTCATCAAAGAGGCCGGCGCCGATGATCCCCGTGAGCTCGAGAAGGCCGGCAAGTGGGACTGGGACGCGTTCCTCGCAGTCGCCAAGAAGATCACCGCCCTCGGCGGCGGAAAGTTCGGCTACGGCGCCAGCGCATGGTGGGGCCCTTACGGCGTGTGGATCAACGCCTCGGGCGGAAGCTTCTTCACCGCTGACCGCACGGGCCAGGCGCTCGACACCCCCGAAGCCCTCAAGGGTCTCGAGTTCGCCCGCACCATCTACAACGACCTCAAGGTCGCGGTGCCCTACGGCGAGGATCCCGAGCCCGTCTTCAATGCCGGCAACGTCGGCATGTTCCAGAACGGCCGCTGGGCGACCCCCGGTGCCCGCGCAAACGTCAAGTTCAACTGGGACGTCGTCGGCCTGCCGAAGGGCCCGTCGGGCACCTCGGGCAACTGGCTGTTCTGGGGCTCCTACGCGGTCAATGCCAAAACAGCCAACCGTGAAGGCGCATGGAAGCTCATCCGTGCGCTGACCCGAGCCGACATCCAGGCGAAGATCGCCGAGCTCGGCGCCAACATTCCGAGCCGCGTCTCCGACGAGGCAAAGAAGGCGTTCCTCAGCTACAGCCCGCCGGCCAACAATCAGGCGTTCCTCGACGGTATCGACCCGGCCAACAAGCCGACCGCCGAAGGCCCGCTGTGGGCCGGTTCGTGGCCGAAGTTCGACGGAGCGGCCGGTCCGCTCGTCGAAGGGGTCATGAAGGGCACGTCGACGCTCGACGACTTCAAGGGCAAGGCCGGCGAGATCAACACCGCCGCGTTCACAGCCTGAGACTGACGCCGTTCTGAAGTATCCGGATTCGTAAGAGTCCGACCGGCAAGCCCCGGCTCGTTGCGTTTGTTCAAAAGCGCATCGACGCCGGGGCTTGCTGTCTCTGCAACGAGAACGCAGCTCGCCCGTTGTGGCACGTTCTCAACCCTGTCGGTTCGATCGGCACGTCGCCGAGCCGCCCGATAGGTTCACACCCGCAGTTCGTTCGCGTCGTTGCCGGGCCACGTACGACGGGCCCGAAGTTGTGCGGTGATGCTGCGTCGAAGCACCAACCACATTCGCAGTGAAGGGGAGTTCACCTATGACCGTTGCCCTCGGTGG
>JANOJN010000092.1:0-8956 GCA_031418775.1 Acidimicrobiia bacterium | reverse complement strand
GCGGGCAGGATCAGCCCGGCGTTGGCGACAAGGTTGTCATCATCGAAGATCACTGCGATGGTGTCGAGACTGCGCGAAGATCGCATCTGAAAGGTGCCCTCCTGAAGAGCGGAATGGGTTGGTGTAGAGACCCCCATCCTCGCTGCTCAGCGGGCACTTTTCGCGGACGCGGAACCCATCAACCCCAAACCGCCACGGTGGATCCAGGCTAAGGCGAACTCGACACCGGCGCGACGACTCTGTCGTTCGTGGCCAACTGGCTTGCCCCCCACAACCGCGATGCCGTCGGCGGCTTCACGCCGGTGAGTTCGTCGGTCCCTCCGACGGGCGCGTCCATCACGTTGATCACCGCCGACGTTGTCGCGGCGCAACGCGCCGCAGCCGCCGGGGCACGCGTCTACCTGGTCCCCACGGTGAAGCCGTGGGGACAGACCGTGTCCTACGTGCTCGACCCGAACGGCATCTTCGTCGAGATCGGCACCCCGGTCGCCGCCTGACGAACGAGTCGTAGGGCGACCGCACTTGCCCGATGGGTGGTTCATGGGCGATGGTCGGTTGCATGAGTGATGCAATCGCCCTCGTTCCCTACGACGAGTTCTCGATGTTCGACGAGAACGCGTCCGAGTTCGGCCTGCCATTCCCGGCGCCACCGATCGTGCGTCGGGTGACCGCACCGATGGGCGACGGCCGGGTGATGAGCGCGCTCGCGTGGGGTGACACGCCGCCGGAGTTGGTGCTCATCCACGGCGGCGCGCAGAACGCGCACACGTGGGACACGGTCGCGCTCGCGCTCGGGCGGCCGCTGCTCGCGATCGATCTTCCCGGCCACGGTCACTCCGACAGCGCCTCTTCGGCTACGGACGCGCAGACGTCGGCGGCGGCGCTGGCTGCGGATGTCGCGGAGGTGATCGATCAGCTCGCACCCTCCGCGAAGGTGGTCGTCGGCATGTCGCTGGGCGGACTCACGTCGATTGCGTTGACCGGTGCGCGTCCCGATCTCGTCCGCTCCCTCGTGCTGGTCGACGTGACGCCCGGGGTGACGAGCGAGAAGGCCAAAGCGATTCACAGCTTCGTGAACGGCCCGACCAGCTTCCCGAGCTTCGACGCGATCCTCGCCCGAACGGTGGAGTTCAACCCCGGTCGAACCGTCGCGTCGCTTCGCCGCGGCATACTCCACAACGCCCAGCAGCAGGCCGACGGAAGCTGGGTGTGGCGCCACCGTCGCCACGCAGATCCTGACGCGAGCCCGATGGCGGCAGCTTCGGGGGAAGAGCGGATGAACGCGCTCGCCGCACTGTGGGACGTCGTGTCGGCCTCGACGATGCCGATCATGTTGGTCCGCGGGATGCGACCCCAGTCGGTCGTCGACGATAACGATGAGGCCGAACTCCTTCGTCGGCGCCCCAATGCCCGGGTCGAACACGTTGCCGATGCCGGACACAGCGTGCAGGGCGACACCCCGCTCGAGTTGGCCCGCCTGATCGCCGACTTCGCCCCCTAGGCCACCTCAATCACCCCTGCGCCCACTGCCCTGGCGCTCGAGTTCGTCCGAAAGATTCGCGTCGCGTACAACGCAACGCCGTTGTCCGCGAACTCCGCGACGTGAGAAGTACTACGCGCATGGGTCAGCGATGACGATCGAATCGTCGGCAACCACGTACCCGATGCGTTTCTCGCGGCGGTCGCCGCATCGCACGGCGCTCGGTTGGCCACCAATGACCGTGGCTTCGCTCGTTACCCCGGTCTCGAGCTGTTTGACCCCCGAACCCAAGGGTGATCTGCTCCCTTCACGTTTCCGCAAGCTTCCGATTGCGCTTCTTCGAGACACTCAAGCTGGAAAGTCAACGTGCGCGCGACACTCGGGCGATGGCAGTTGTCGATCACTGGCCGCTGTTCGGGCTCTCGATACGAACCGAGCGACTCGAACTGCCGTGGACTTTCCAGTTCTTCGATGCGTCGAAACCGGCTCGTGGCTCGGACGCGAGTTCCAGGGTCGCGGAATCGGAACGGAGATGCGTGCCGCGGTGATCAGATTCGCGTTCGAGCACTTGAGAGCGAGGACGATCACCAGCGGTGCGTTCCACGACAACATCGCGTCACAACGCGTTTCGTTGGCCAATGGCTACGAGCCCAATGGTGTGGCGGAGACCGTCCGTCGCGGCGAGCCGGCCACAATGCTCGAGTACCGCCTGACGCGGGAGCGGTGGGAGGCAACGCGCCTCGATGCGGAGATCACCGTCAACGGTCTTGACCGTTGTCGGCCTGGTCAGCTTGAGCTGACGCCGCCCCGCTGAACGGCTAGCGAACGACGACCACGACCAGCACGACGGGGACCAGCACGAGCGCCAGCCCCGACAGCACGATCGCGATCAGCGCGAAGGAGGCCGAGGAGTCCTTGGGCGGCTTGCCGGCCGCGCCCACGGTCTCCCACAACGCCTTCAGCGGGTTGTCGAGGGTGAGACGGATGCGATGCCGGGCGACCGCGGCTCCGCGAAGGGCCGACCAGGAGATCAGACCGAAGAGCACGAAGAGCACGGCAATGGCCACGATGAGCCCGACCTTCGACTTCGCGCCCTCCAACGCGCCGCTCACCACGGACGACAGCCATGAGACGACGGCGCCGCCGAGAAGGAAGGTCGGCACACCGAGCGGGTTCTTCTTCAGTGTCGGCATCACCCGCTCGGCGTCGATGCGCGCCCGCCGCAGCATGAAACGGTCGGGAGAGTCCTTGGGCGCGTTTGCCTCGCGACGGATATAGAGGTTCCGGACGGCCGTGATGGCCTCGGCCTGGTGGTTGCGAACGATGAACCGGCTGATCAGCTGGACCAGGAATGCGAGGACGGGAGTGAGCGGGCCGAGTTTGGGTAGCTGTGGGCTCCTCGCACCGTTGCGGTCGAGCACCTCGAGCGATCGCATGGCCATGAAGTGCGCCTCCTCGAACCGTGCCGGGAGGTAGAGGGGCCGGCGTGCGGAGAGTTCCTTCACGATGTCGGTTTCGACGCGACCCTTCGCCCCGAAGTTCGACAGGATCGCGTCGACGCCGGCCTCGTCGTTCGACTTGCTCAACGACCGGAATGCACTGAGGCGTTCGCTGAAGTCGTCAAGGATCAGGAAATCCCGTTTGCCATCCCCATCGGTATCGCCGAGCTTTCGGTGAGGGTCGGTCGTCGGTTCGTCCGGCACGGATACGAAGGTACTCGTCCGAGTTGCGACGTGACCGACGTCATGTTTCGCCGGCGGTTCGGTGTCATCCGAGGTGGACGCCAGTTCCGGAGAGCTACCGACGTCATCCCGACCTCGACGCCTGTTCCAAGGAGCCCCCCAAAATGCGTATGACCCGAACCCGCGCAGCTGTCGCTGTCGCCGCCCTCGCCCTCACCTTCGGACTGACCGCCTGCGGCAGCGATTCCGCCGACACCACGGCTGCACCGGCCGAGACGGAAGCGGTGGCCGACGAGACCGAAGCTGCGGTCGCGGAGACCGAGGCGGTGGCCGCCGAGACCGAAGCTGCCGCCGCAGCGGAAACCGAAGCAATCGCCGCTGATGCGCCGAAGGACATCGTCGACACCGCAGTGGCCGCCGGTAGCTTCAACACTCTGGCCAAGCTCCTCACCGACGCCGGCCTCGTCGAGACCCTGAAGGGCGAAGGCCCGTTCACGGTGTTCGCGCCGACCGATGAGGCCTTCGCCGCCGTTCCGGCCGATACCCTCGCCGCC
Organism: Acidimicrobiia bacterium; assembly: GCA_031418775.1. Classification (GTDB taxonomy): domain Bacteria; phylum Actinomycetota; class Acidimicrobiia; order Acidimicrobiales; family JANYDT01; genus JANLQX01. The sequence goes on along the minus strand of JANOJN010000092.1, from coordinate 5,240 downwards.
CTCGGCGCCGACAAGGCCCTTCTCACCAAGGTCCTGACCTACCACGTCGTTCCGGGCAAGGTGATGGCCGCCGACATCGCTGCCGGCGATGTCGCCACGGTTGCCGGTCCGACCGTCAAGCTCTCCGTCGTCGACGGCAAGGTCCTGGTGAACGACGCCACCGTCGTCACCGCCGACGTTGCTGCCTCCAACGGTGTCATCCACGTCATCGACAAGGTGCTCCTCCCCCCGGCGTGAGCCACCTGATGTCGTGATCGGCCCCGGCCGGTGGTCCCCCCTCCACCGCACCCGGGGCCGTTTCGCGTCTGCCGGGAGAGAGGTTGCCGCCTCTGTTGTTTCGTCGCTGCGCTGCTCGCTCCGCTCGACTGCTCGCAACACGAGTGGCCCCGACCCTGGGAGAGAGGTTGCCCCCATATCTGGGGGCAGAACACCTCCGAGACGCGTTCGGAGGTGTTCTCCACCACCCGAACGAACGCCCCTACCGTGGTCGAATGGTCCGGGTCTCGACACGCTCGCAGGTACCGCCGTTCTACGCGATGGCTATGGGAGCGCTCGCCGAAGCGCGCCAGGCTCAAGGCCACCGGGTGCTGCACCTCGAGGTCGGCCAACCCAGTGGCGGCGCCCCCGCAGGAGCACGAGCGGCTGCCGCCGACGCGTTGACCCGTCGAGCCCTCGGCTACACGACCTCGCCGGGCCTCCCCGAACTCCGGGCGCGTATCGCCCGCCACTACGACGAGTGGTACGGCGTTGCTGTCGACCCCCGCCAGGTCAGCGTCGTCGGAGGTGCGTCCGGAGGGTTCGTCCTCGCCTTCCTTGCGTGTTTCGACGTCGGTTCGCGCGTTGGCCTCACCGAGCCCGGGTACCCCGCGTACCGCAACACGCTCGACGCCCTCGGGTGCACCGCGGTGGGGATTCCGATCGGCCCGCAGACCGGGTACCGGATCACAGGGGCGGCCATCGAGTCCGCGCACCGAGGCTCGCCGCTCGATGGGCTGATCATCGCTTCCCCATCGAATCCCACGGGTACCCAGCTGAGCGACGCCGACATGGCCGACGTCGTCGCAACCTGTCGCCGTCTCGGGATCACGTTGATCGCCGACGAGATCTACCACGGCATCACTTACGGCGCCAGGGCGTCGACGGTTCTCTCGCACACCGACGATGTCGTCGTGCTCAATAGCTTCTCGAAGTATTTCGGGATGACCGGATGGCGGCTGGGATGGATCGTGGCACCGCCCGAACTCGTTGAACCCATCGATCGACTGGCTCAGAATCTCTACATCTGTGCGCCCCACGTGTCACAGATCGCCGGACTCGCGGCGTTCGACTGCTCCGATGAACTCGATGCCCGGGTCGTCGAGTTCGCCGAGAAGCGGCGAGTTCTTCTCGACGGACTCGACCGCGCCGGCTTGACCGACACCGCCCCGTCGGACGGTGCGTTCTATGCCTACGCCGATGTGTCCCACCTGACCGTCGATTCGTGGGCTCTGTGCCGGGAGTGGCTCACCGACATCGACGTCGCGGTCACGCCCGGCATCGACTTCGACCCGGTTCGCGGCAACCGGTTCGTCCGCTTCTCCTACGCCGGATCCCTCGACGACGTGCGTGAGGCCGCCGAGCGAATCGCGGCGTGGACGTCAGCGCGCTGGGACGTTCGGTAGCGAAAGGACGCGCCGGGCAGCGAGCGCGGCGTTGTGGGACACTCCTCGTCACCACCGGCACCGTACCGGTGTGACCTACTGACGGAGGACAAGCCATGAGTTTTGATCCGAACTGGACCCCGGCACTCCCGGGACCGTGGATGCAGGACCGTGCGCATAACCCGCAGCCGAATTCGCTGATCGCCCAGGCGTTGTACCCGCGTGGCTTCAACCGTGGCTTCGAGGAGACGTGCAGTCGCTACGGCACCCTTATCGATCGACTCGCGATGTCGACGGTGAACGGTTTCACCTATCACCAACCCCAGCCCTTCGACATGCCGGGACCAGACGGACCGAAGAGCCCTGAGGAGTTGGGCGCCGAGTTCGGTCGGCGGGTGGGCGTCGCCGCGCACGCCTTCGAAGCGCGCATATGGAACGATGACCTTGCGTTCTGGGACAACGAGCTGAAGCCGGCCGCGCTGCGCAAGCACATGGAGCTCAACGGCGTGGATCTCCCGTCACTGGACACGGCGGCGCTCAGGTCGCACGTCGAACGTTGCGCCGAGCACTTGGAGGCGATGGTCTATCAGCACCACCGGTTCAACCTCGCGGCCCTGGTCCCGGTGGGCGACTTCCTCCTGCAGGCGAGTGCCTGGACGGCCATGGCGCCACCGGCGTTGTTCGACGCGCTCGGCGGCGCCTCGCCGATCTCCAGTCTCGTCTCCCCGGAAGTGGCCGACGCCGTGGCGGCCATCAAGCGAGATCCGCAGGCGCGCTCGCTGGTCGAGGACGGCGGCCACGCCGATGCGGCGCAACGTCTTCGTGAGCTGGGTGATCGCTGCCCTGAGGTTGCCGCCTACGTTGCCGCCACCGGCTACCGCCTGGTCGAGGGATTCGACGTCACCCGCCGGACGTTCGCCGAGTGCCCGGAGCTCATCCTGGGCAAACTTGCCGCCGGAGTCGCCGCTGAACCCGACGCCGCAACCGACCGTGCTGCGGCCTTCGCCGCGAGCCTTCGCGAGCGGGTGCCGGTCGAACATCGAGACGCCTTCGATGCGCTCCTGCGTGAAGCCCGCACGGTGTACCGGCTCCGTGACGAACGCGGCATCTTCAGCGACATCTCGGCGTTCGGGCTGATGCGCCTCGCCATGTTGGAGGTCGGGCGCCGACTGACGGCCGAGGGGCGCCTCGACGATCCGTCCGAGGTGCTCGATGCCGACTTCGCCGAGCTGTTGGCGTTGGTCGACGGGAGCGAGACTCCGACCGCGAGCGAATTGGCGGCACGCGCCAGCGATCGCGCTGCACTCACGCTGAGCGGATCGCCCCGGTTCCTCGGACCCCCGGCGCACGAACCTCCGTCGGTGGAGGGACTCCCACCCGAGATGGCCCGGATGATGTCGTCGGTCGGATTCATGATCGACGGCATCCTCGGCGAGCTGCCGGAGGCAGCCGGCGACGCCTCGACGATCCAGGGAGTCCCGGTCGGATCGACCGTCTACGAGGGGCGCGCTCATGTCGTGCACAACTTCGAGGACCTCTTCGGCCTCGAGGTGGGCGACGTGCTCGTCACGTCCGCAACCGGTGAGGCCTTCAATGCGATGATCCATCTCGTCGGAGCGATCGTCACCGATCACGGCAGCTTTGCGTGTCACGCGGCGATCATGGCGCGTGAACTCGGTTTCCCTGCGGTGGTCGGCACCACGAACGGTTCGCACCGTATCCCCCATGGGGCCCGTGTTCGCGTCGACGGACGTTCGGGGCAAGTCCACGTGCTTACGTGACAGACGGCGTTCGCGCCAGCCTCGCGTCGGTGACTTCGGTACCGCGGACCCCTCGGTCCACGGTCGTCGGCATCGCGCTCGCGTCGGCGCTAGTTCCGCTCAACTCGACCATGGTCGCGGTTGCGCTCCCCAAAGTGGCCCGCGCGTTCGACATCGGAAGGGGCCGGGCGGGTCTGCTCATCACGGTCTACCTCGTGGTCATGCTCGTCGGTCAGCCGATTGCCGGCCGAGTCAGCGACGTTCTGGGCAACAAGCGTGTTGCCTTGACATCGCTGCTCGGCTTCGCGGCCGGTTCGATGGGCGCCGCCCTGTCACCGTCCTTCGCCTGGCTCGTCGGCTCGCGTGGACTGCAGGCGTTTTTTGCGGCGGCGTTGGCCCCAAGTGTGCAGTCGATGCTTCGTTCGGTCACGCGGCCGTCGGAACGGGGGCACGCGTTCGGGATTCTGGGATCGGTGATCGGGGTCGGGGCCGCGTCCGGGCCGATCGTCGGCGGTCTGCTCGTCGGCTCGTTCGGCTGGAAGGCGATTTTCGTCGCCAACGTGCCGGCCGCAGCGATCGCTCTCGTCGTCCTCGCCTCGGTCAAGGTCAACGATCTGGCGGCCGAGATCGCCGCGGTGCCAAGGGACAGCGAGGGCGAGTCGTCGCCGGTGAAGGCGTTGCCTGCAGGGCGGAACGAACTGCTTCGCACGAGTTTTGTCGCGGCCTTCGCCACACAGGCGCTGGCCAACTTCGGGCAGTACGCGCTGCTTCTGATCGCCCCGATCGTGTTGGACCATCGAGGATGGGGTTCACGAGAAACGGGTCTCGCCCTGTCCGCGCTGACCGTCGGGCTGATCGTGATGGGTCCACCGGGTGGACGATTCGGAGATCGATCGGGCAGCAAGCGCGCCATCCTCCGCGGCCTTTCCGTTGGCGCCTTCGGGGCCGCCCTGCTCCTCCCGTTCGGAATCGCTGCGGCACCGGCGATGCTGATTGTGTCCTTGGCCGTGTTCGGCATGGGCCAGGGGTTCGCGTCGTCGAGCATCATCTCGGCGGGGCTCGAAGCCGTTCCGCCGCATCAGACGGGCGTCGCCGCCGGGATTCTTTCGGCGAGTCGGTACGTCGGCAGCATCTCGGCCAGCCTGCTGCTTGCCGCGTGCGTGGCCGACGACGGCTCGGGCGGAAGGATCATGTACGTTGCCACCAGTGCTGCTCTTGTGCTCGCCGTCGGCGCGTCGCGTCGCCTACCGGATCGTGCCGCGTCCGATCGGCCGTCGATTGCCGTTGCAGAAGGAGCGCGGTGAATGGAAGCCTTCCCGCTCATCCCCGTGCGGATGGCCGAAGCCCTGACACGTCTTCGTAGGTCACGGGGCCGCAGACGCGCCGAAGCGCTCGCCCCGTGAGTCGAGCGCTTCAGCCCCGTGGCGAGTGGCCTGCCCCCCGGCGGCCACATGCCGAGTTCTACCCCCAGTAGGCGTCCGACCAGACGTTGCCGGTCCAGGTCGAACCCGACCAGGTGGCCCCGGACCAGGTGGAGCCGGACCACGTGGAGCCGGACCAGGTGGAGCCGGACCAGGTGGAGCCGGACCACGTGGAGCCCGACCACGTGGAGCCCGACCAGGTTGCCCCGGACCACGTGGAGCCCGACCACGTGCCCCCGGCCCATGCCGTGAGCGTGAGCTGGGCCTGGGCCTGGGCCGCGCTGTTGTAGGGGCGCCCGAAGATGTCACGGTCCCCGTTGAGTTCGATCCCGCCTTGCACGAGGCGCGACGAACCCCGTGCTGCGTCGAGCGATCCACCGCCGGTGAGAGTCGCCTTCGGCGGGTTGGTGTTGGTCCAG
>JANOJN010000091.1:0-10572 GCA_031418775.1 Acidimicrobiia bacterium | reverse complement strand
TGTGGAGCGTGGTCAGGTGTTGTGTAAGCCTGGTTCGATTACGCCGCATACTGATTTTGAGGCGAATATGTATGTGTTGACGAAGGATGAGGGTGGTCGTCATTCGCCGTTCTTCAATAATTATCGTCCGCAGTTTTATTTCCGGACGACGGATGTGACGGGGACGATCAAGTTGCCGGAGGGTACGGAGATGGTGATGCCGGGTGACAACTTGGAGGTCACGGTGGAGTTGGGGAAGACGATTGCGATGGAAGAAGGCTTGAAGTTTGCTATCCGTGAGGGTGGCCGTACCGTGGGCGCCGGCCGCGTCATCAAGATTCTGAAGTAACGCCTTCCCCCGGCAGCCGGGAGAGGCAAGAACACGTTGCATCGAGGGGTCCAGCCCTGCTGGGCCCCTCCTGCTTTGGTGCCGCCCGACGGCACGTGGAGGTGCCGGGCGCCCGTCACCAGCCGGCTTGCCCGCTACCATGTGACGCCGATGGTGGACCTGGACGAGACGGTGACGGCGGCCCAGACGGGTTGTCCCAAGGCGTTCAACGAACTCGTCAAGGCCACGTACGCCGACACCTATGCGCTGGCGCTCCGTCTCGTCGGAAATGCCGACGACGCGCGCGATGTCGTGCAGGACACCTACCTCCGGGCCTTCCGGGCGATCAGCCGATTCCGCGGCGATGCCGCGATCGGAACCTGGTTGTTTCGGATCACGTCGAACTGTGCCCACAACGTGCTTCGTCGTCGCCGGTCCACCGAGACACTCACCGAGGCGACCATCGCCATCGATCGAGATCCCACGCACGACCCGGAGACGGCGGCTGAAGGCAACGAACTCCGGGCCCGCTTCCTCGCCGCGCTCTCGTTGCTGCCGGCGAAATTGCGCGAAGTCGTCGAACTCCGAGAACTTGCCGATCTCTCCCACGACGCCATCGCGAAGAAGCTCGGTATCACCGAGAGTGCGGCCAAAGTACGCCTCCACCGGGCCCGGGCGAAGTTGCGCGAGCACCTCTTCCGTGGAGAGGAGCCGGTCCCGGAGAACGTCATCGAGTTGGGTCGCCACGTTGTTGCATCCGACACCGACGTCGACGCCCGCTCGGTCGCCTGAGGCCCCTTTCAGCGAGCCTCGGCCGGGTTGCGGCCGAGGTGTGCGGTGTGCCTCGGTGACCTCGACGACGGATCCGCCCGGTCGGATCTGACAACAGCGGTGCTACGCTCGCGGGTCCCGGAAATCCGCAGTTCCGGTTCTGCCGGGCCACCGGTACGCCAAGGGTCGTAGCTCAATTGGTAGAGCACTGGTCTCCAAAACCAGCGGTTGGGGGTTCGAGTCCCTCCGGCCCTGCGGACAAGCCGGGGGCGTTTTGCACCCGGGTCTCGTCGCGTAAGGGAGCAGGAAGTTGAACCGAGAAACCAAACGACTGTTGCAGCGCCAGGGCGCCGTGGACGCCGCCGGAAACCCCGTGCGGGCGACTCGCACGGCCACCACTCCAAAGGCTGCGTCGGAGCGCACGCCCCCGCGCCAGTACCTCGGCGAAGTCGCCACCGAGTTGCGCAAAGTGGTGTGGCCGACCCGAGACGAGATCAAGAACTACACCATCGTCGTGCTTGCGATGTTGGCGATCATGACGGCGATCACGTTCGGCTTCGACTACGTCTTCGCCAAGTTCGTCCTGTTCCTCTTCGACCGCTGACCCTGCCGTCGTTGCGCCCTACCCACCCCGCCTGCTTGCCCGAAAGACCCCGAAAACCATGAGTGACGACTTTTCCGACGAGAACGCGCCCGTCGACGAGGCCCCTGTGGCCGACACCGCCGAGGTCGTTGAGGCGGTCGCGCCGGTCGAAGCCGTGGTCGAGGTCGCGGCAGCTGCGGTCCCAGCTCGCCCGGAGAGCGCCTACGACCGACCGGGCCGGTGGTTCGTGATCCACAGCTATGCGGGCTACGAGAACAAGGTCAAGACGAACCTCGAGAGCCGCATCGCCTCGATGAACATGGAAGAGCGGATCTACGAAGTCGTGATCCCGATGGAAGAGGTCGTCGAGATCAAGAACGGGAAGAAAGTCGTCGTCCAGAAGAAGGTCTTCCCCGGCTATTTGATGGTCCGACTCGAGCTCGACGACGACAGCTGGTACGTCGTTCGTAACACTCCGGGCGTCACCGGGTTCGTGGGGTCGGGTGCCAAGCCGACGTCGCTGTCACGACGCGAGGTGGAGAACATCCTGGTCACGAAGGTGGAGGGCGAGGAGCCGATCCGTAAGTCCAAGCCTCGCATGGAGCACGAGGTCGGCGAGAGCGTTCGTGTCAAAGAAGGACCGTTCGCCGACTTCACCGGAACGATCGCCGAGATCAACGACGTGCAGCTCAAGCTCAAGGTGCTCGTGAACATCTTCGGTCGCGAAACCCCGGTCGAGCTCGACTTCGCCCAGGTGGCCAAGCTCTAGGGCCGAGGTGCCGGGGTCCTTCGCGATGTCGAAGACCCCGCCGACAGGCGTTCGACGATGTCGTGACGCCGCTGCCGATGCCTCGGAATTGAGTGCGACGGTGGTGCTGTAACCTTTTCCGTTCGTCTCGCCGGTCGCATTCTGCGTTCGGCCACCTCTTGAGGAAGCCTGCCGTGGCAAAAAAGCAAGTCACCGCCATCGTCAAAATCCAGATCCCGGCCGGCAAGGCCACCCCGGCGCCGCCGGTCGGTACCGCGCTCGGTCCGCACGGCCTCAACATCATGGAGTTCGTGAAGGCCTACAACGCCGCCACGGAGAGCCAGGTCGGCACCATCGTTCCGGTGGAGATCACCGTGTTCAATGACCGCACGTTCACCTTCAAACTGAAGACGCCGCCTGCACCGGTGCTGATCCGCAAGGCGGCCGGGGTTGCCAAGGGTGCGTCGAAGGTCGGCACCGAAACCGTCGGACAGATCACTGCCGCGCAGGTCACCGAGATCGCCAACATCAAGTTGCCCGACCTCAACTCGATCGACCAGGCCGGCGCCGAAGAGATGATCCGCGGGACCGCTCGGTCCATGGGCATCAAGGTCGTCTGAGCCGTCGCTCATCGTTTTCATCGGCTGATCGGGCCGCCTTTCGGGCGGTTCGGCATTCGAACTACAACCCACCAGCACTCGGGACGACCTCGCCCGGCGTGCGCAACGAAAGGATGAGGGAGCATGCCTACAGGCAAGCGTTACGCCAATGCAGCAAAGCGGTTCGACCGGTCCCGTCAGCACACCCCGGCCGAAGCGATCGATCTGGTGAAAAGCCTGTCGAGCGCCAAGTTCGACGAGACGATCGATGTCGCCGTCCGTCTCGGGGTCGATCCCCGCAAGGCAGATCAGATCGTCCGAGGCACGGTTGCCCTACCGGCCGGCACGGGCAAGACCGTCCGCATCGCCGTCTTCGCCGCCGGTGACGCCGCCCAGGCCGCCCGCGACGCCGGTGCCGACATCGTCGGCGCCGACGACCTCGTGGAGAAGATCACCGGTGGCTTCCTCGACTTCGACCTCGCCATCGCGACCCCGGATCTCATGGGTATGGTCGGCCGTCTCGGCCGCCAGCTCGGCCCCCGCGGACTGATGCCGAACCCGAAGACCGGCACCGTCACCACCGACGTCGCCAAGGCCGTCACCGAGTTCAAGGGCGGCCGGGTCGAGTACCGGACGGACAAGTTCGGCAACATTCACGTGCCGATGGGCAAGGCCAGCTTTGATGCCGATTCCCTCGGTACGAACTTCAAAGCGATCCTCGACGAGCTCCAGAAGGCCAAGCCGGCGTCGGCGAAGGGCAAGTACCTCCGCTCCATCGTCGTCAGCTCGACGATGGGCCCCGGCATCAGCATCGACCCGGGCAAGCTCAAAGAAGACGTCGCCTGACCAACGGGAGATCTGGTGCCTCCTCGGTGGCACTAGAATGTGTCGCTCGTTTCTCGTAGTACCGCAACACCACAATTTCATCCACCTGCGCTGCAGACATCCGGTGTTTCGAACCGCCAGCCTTCGGGCGACTCGGTTCGTACGTAATGAGTCCTCCCGAGGACTCGCCTGACGAGGCGAAGGCCGCTTTCCGAGCAACATCTCGGCTGGGGGCGTTCGTGCGTCGACATCGATGCTCGAACGCCTTTTGTTGTTCCTCCGGAAGGAGGTTTCCATGGAAAATCCAAATGCCGACAAAGTCGCACTCGTCGAAGAGATCTCGAATCTGTTCGCCGGGGCTGATGCCGTGTTGCTCACCGAGTACCGCGGCCTCGCCGTCAAACAATTGGGAGAGCTTCGTGCCACCCTGCGTCCCGCTGGTGGTCAGTTCCGTGTGTTCAAGAACACGCTGGTCCGGATCGCTGCGCATCGCAACGGTCTCGATGCCGACTCGATGCTCGTCGGTCCCACCGCGATCGCGTTCGTCAAGGGCGACGCCGTTGAAGTGGCGAAGATCCTTCGTGACTTCGCCAAGACCAACCAGAACCTGATCGTCAAGGGTGGCGTGCTCGGCACGAAAGTGCTCACCGCCGCTCAGGTCAGCTCCCTTGCCGACATGCCCCCGCGTCTGCAGGTGCTCGCCGAGATCGCCGGTCTGTTCGCTGCACCGCTGTCGCAGTTCGCCAGCCTGCTGGCCGCACCGCCCCGCGACTTCGTCTACGCCCTTTCGGCGCTGGCCGACAAGAAAGAAGCTGCCTAAGAGCGGCACGGATCTTTGGCGGGAGCAGCCCGAAACGGCTTGCTTCCGCCCACCAGCGGTGACCGGGCAACGTCGCCACCCCCCAACGCACTCGGTGCCCGCCCCTGCGGACACCCCACCAGAAAGAACACGAACATCATGGCTTCAGTCAATGAAATCCTCGACAGCATCTCGGCAATGACCGTACTGGAGCTCGTCGAGCTCAAGAAGGCGTTCGAAGAGCGCTTCGACGTCACCGCTTCCGCTCCGGCGATGATGATGGCCGCCGCACCGGCAGCCGATGCCGCCCCCGCCGTGGAGGAGCAGGACGAATTCGACGTCATGCTCACCGGCGCCGGCGCCAACAAGATCGCCGTCATCAAGGTCGTCCGTGAGCTCACCAAGCTCGGTCTCAAGGAGGCGAAGGATCTCGTCGACAGCGCCCCGAGCGCCGTCCTTTCCAAGGTCTCCAAGGATGACGCCACCAAGGCCAAGGCTGCCCTCGACGAGGCAGGCGCCTCTTCCGAACTCAAGTAGTGCACGGGAGCGGCCCCAGCACTCAGTGACGTGCCAGTCCGACGCCCCTTGGCTCGCTGAGCTTCGTGGCCCTTCGGCCGCGGAGTGAATTCTCGAAGGCCCGGCCCTCCACGGCCGGGCCTTCGTCGCATGGGGCGATTCGACCGGATTGAGCAGGTCAGGAGGTGATTTCGGCGTGAACCGGCGGGTCTTTGAACCAGGCGCGTCAACTCGCCGTCCGGTCACCGTTCACCGTCGGTGCTTGACCTTGCCCCACAGCGCCGTTTACCCTTGCCGCCAAGAACACCGACCCTGTAGCTCGGGCGGCTCCGGGGAGAAATCCGGACCTTTGGCACTCCCGGCCCTCCCGGCCGGTGTTTGCCTCGACATGAACACTTAGCGACGCGCGTGCTAGGTTTGTCGGTTGCCGTGCGCGTCGTCCCCCTTCTGCAGCTTCTTCGGTCGACGGCGCGCGTCTGCGATGAGCTTGCATCCCAGAAATGTGGTGCTTGTGCTATTCCGCTGCGACTCCTGCCCGCCAATCCTTCCCACGAGGAGTGAGGACAATCATGTCCACCCCGCCGCCCCGTGAACGCTTCTCCTTTGCCAATCTGGATGAAGTCCTTCCCCTCCCTGACCTGATCGACGTCCAGAAGTCGTCGTATCGCTGGTTCCTTGATCACGGACTGGCGGAAGCGTTCGCCGACATCAGTCCCATCGAGGACTTCAGCGGCACGCTCCGCCTCGAGTTCGAGTTCGACCCGTTCGACCCTGATCTCCGCCCTGAGCCCAAGTATTCCGTCGAGGAGTGCCGAGAGAAAGACATCACCTTCTCGGCGCCGATCTTCGTTCGCGCCAGGTTCATGAACGCCGCAACAGGCGAAATCAAAGAGCAGACCGTCTTCATGGGTGACTTCCCGATGATGACGGACAAGGGAACCTTCATCATCAACGGCACCGAGCGTGTCGTCGTGAGCCAGCTCGTGCGGTCCCCGGGCGTGATCTTCGCTCCGGGCCGAGACGCCAAGACCCTCGTCACCGGAACCATTCACCCCTACCGTGGCGAGTGGATCGAATTCGACGTCGAGCAGAAGCCCGGCAAGGACGTCACTGCTGGTGCTCGCGTCGCCCGCAAGCGCCGCCTCTCGATGTTCGTCATCCTCCGGGCTCTCGGCTTCACCGAAGAACTGCATCCCGGGTTCCTCGATCGATTCGTCGGTCACTTCTCGTTCCTCGAAGCCCAGTGGGAGAAGGAACGGGGCCAGTTCGCCACGCGCGAAGAGAGCCTCATCGAGATCTATAAGAAGGCCCGTCCGGGTGAGCCGCCCTCGATCGAATCGGCGCGCGCCTACTTCGAGAACGCCTTCTTCAACCCGAAGCGCTACGACCTCACCCGGGTCGGTCGCTACAAGTTGAACCGCAAGCTTGGCGAAGAGATCATCCGGGTCCGCGACCTGTTCGATCTCGATATCGACGTGCCCGCAATCGGCCACGACGTGCTGACCCCGGCGGAGCTTCTGGCCAGCTGTACCTACCTGCTCCACCTGGCCGACAGCCAGGAGGGCTACCGCCTCGATGACCAAGACCACTTCGCCAACCGCCGCATCCGCAGCGTCGGAGAGCTGATCCAAAACCAGGTCCGCGTCGGTCTCAGCCGCATGGAGCGTGTCGTGCGCGAGCGCATGACCACCCAGGACGTCGAAGCGATCACGCCCCAGACGCTCATCAACATCCGACCCGTTGTCGCGGCAATCAAGGAGTTCTTCGGAACCTCGCAGCTGTCGCAGTTCATGGACCAGGTCAACCCGCTTGCCGGGCTCACCCACAAGCGTCGTCTGTCGGCGCTCGGCCCGGGTGGCCTCTCACGTGAGCGTGCAGGTTTCGAAGTGCGAGACGTCCACTCGTCGCACTACGGACGTATGTGTCCGATCGAGACCCCGGAAGGCCCGAACATCGGCCTCATCGGCAACCTCGCGACCTATGCCCGCGTCAACGAGTACGGCTTCATCGAAACGCCCTACCGCAAGGTCATCGCGGGCCGGGTTTCCGATGAGACCAACTACCTCCCGGCCGACGCCGAGGAGGAGTACGTCATCGCCCAGGCCAACGCCAATCTCGACGACAAGGGCTCCTTCACGGGTGGCCGCGTCCTCGTACGCCGCGCCCCCCAAGGTGCGAGCGTGCGAGTCGGTGCCGCCGGCAACAGCTACTCCTCCACCAGCGAGGTCGACTTCGTCGAACCGACCGAAGTGGATCTCATGGACGTGTCGCCGAAGCAGATCGTCTCGATCGCCACGGCACTGATCCCGTTCCTCGAGCACGACGACGCCAACCGCGCCCTCATGGGTGCGAACATGCAGCGCCAGGCCGTGCCCGTCGTCCGTCCCGAAGCCCCCTACGTGGGTACCGGGGTCGAGGGCCGCGCTGCCCGCGATGCCGGTGACGTGATGATGGCCGAAGGTCCGGGCGTTGTCGTCGAGGTCAGCGGAGAGCACGTCACGATCCAGTACGACGACGTCAAGCTGGGCAAGAAGATCCACCGCTTGGCGAAATTCCGTCGCTCGAACCAGAACACGTGCATCAACCAGCGGGTCAAGGTCAGCGAAGGCGATCGCGTGATTGGCGACGAAGACGGTCGCGGTCGCGCCACGGTGCTCGCCGATGGTCCGTCGACCGACATGGGCGAGCTGGCCCTCGGCAAGAACCTTCTCGTGGCATTCATGCCGTGGGAGGGCTACAACTTCGAAGACGCCATCATCTTGTCCGAGCGCATCGTGCGCGACGACGTGCTCACGTCGATCCACATCGAAGAGCATGAAGTCGACGCGCGGGACACCAAGCTGGGTGCTGAAGAGATCACCCGTGACATCCCGAACCTCTCCGAGGAGATCCTGAAGGACCTCGACGAGCGCGGGATCATCCGCATCGGCGCCGAAGTGGAGCCGGGCGACGTGCTCGTCGGCAAGGTGACGCCGAAGGGCGAGACCGAGCTCACTCCCGAAGAGCGCCTGCTGCGCGCCATCTTCGGCGAGAAGGCCCGTGAGGTTCGCGACACTTCGCTCAAGGTGCCTCACGGCGAGTCCGGCAAGGTCATCGACGTGCGCGTGCTCACCCGTGAAGACGGACACGAACTCGCCCCTGGGGTGAATCAGCTCGTGCGGGTCTACGTCGCTCAGAAGCGCAAGATCCAAGAGGGCGACAAGCTCGCCGGCCGTCACGGCAACAAGGGTGTCATCTCCAAGATCTTGCCGGTCGAGGATATGCCCCATACCGCCGACGGCATGCCGGTCGACATCATCTTGAACCCGTTGGGTGTCCCGAGCCGCATGAACGTCGGCCAGGTCCTCGAAGCTCACCTCGGCTACGCGTCGCGGTGGGGTTGGAAGGATGCCGAGAAGGCGACCGCACCGATCCGCGGTACCGAGTCCAAGACCCGTCCGAACACCACGCCGGCGGTCTGGTCGTCGACCCCTGGTGTTCGACGGCGCGCACTGGGACGAGGACGGCACCCGCCACACCACGATCCAGAACGCGTTCCGCACGCTCAACCCGGAGTCGGCCGACGGTGTTCGCCTCATGGGCGACGACGGGAAGATCCAGCTCTGGAACGGCCGTACGGGCGAGCCCTATGACCAGCCCGTCACCATCGGCTACATGTACATCTTGAAGCTCAACCACCTCGTTGACGACAAGATCCACGCCCGTTCGACGGGCCCGTACTCGATGATCACGCAGCAGCCCCTCGGCGGCAAAGCCCAGTTCGGTGGCCAGCGCTTCGGCGAAATGGAAGTGTGGGCCCTCGAGGCCTACGGCGCCGCCTACTGCCTCCAGGAACTGCTCACCATCAAGTCCGACGACGTGCTCGGTCGTGTCAAGGTCTACGAGGCCATCGTCAAGGGCGAGAACATTCCCGAGCCGGGCATCCCTGAGTCGTTCAAGGTGCTCATCAAGGAAATGCAGTCGCTCGTTCTCAACGTCAAGGTCGAATCCAAGGCCGGCGGCGAGATCGAGATGCGCGACATGGATGAAGACGTGTTCCGCACCGCCGAGGAGCTCGGCATCGACCTTTCCCGTCCGGAGCGTGGCTCCGACGAAGAAGACGCCCGCCGTGCAGCTGCACGCGCCGAGCGCTACTGATCAGTCCGACGTTCACACACGACACGCATAGGTAGAGAACACACACATGCTCGACGTCAACGATTTCGATCGCATCACCATCGGCCTTGCCACCGCCGACGCCATCCGCGGATGGTCCCACGGCGAGGTCAAGAAGCCGGAAACCATCAACTACCGCACCCTTCGTCCGGAGAAGGACGGTCTTTTCTGCGAGAAGATCTTCGGCCCGCAGAAGGACTGGGAGTGCTACTGCGGCAAGTACAAGCGGGTTCGCTTCCGCGGCATCACCTGCGAGCGTTGTGGCGTTGAAGTCACTCGCTCCAAGGTCCGTCGCGAGCGCATGGGCCACATCGAGCTCGCCGCTCCGGTCGTTCACATCTGGTACCTCCGTGGCACCCGTTCGTGGCTGGCCTACCTGCTCATGGGCACCGAGGCGAAGGAAGAGCTGAAGGCCAAGCAGCTCGAGAAGGTCATCTACTTCGCCGCCAACCTCGTCACCTGGGTCGATCCCGAGCGCCGTCAGGCCGATCTGCCGAACCTCGAGGCCGAACTGCGCGAAGAGCTCCAGCTCATCGAGCGCGACCGTGACCTCGATCTCGACCGTCGCTTCAAGCAGCTCGAAGCCGACATCGAGCAGCTCGAGAAGGACGGCGCGAAGGACTCCGAGATCAACGCCAAGCGTCGCCTCGCCGAGAAGGAGATCACGGGCATCCGCGATCGTTCCGCGGCCGAGTACGACCTGCTGAAGCGCACGTTCGACGAGTTCAAGTCGCTCCACAGCCGCAAGATCCTCGAAGACGAGATGCTGTGGCGTGAGATGAAAGACCGCTACGGCGACTACTTCCGCGGCGGCATGGGAGCCGATGCGATCAACTCGCTGATCAACGAGCTCGATCTCGACGTCGAGGAGCAGAAGCTCCGCGCGCTTATCGACGCGGTGCCGGCCGAAGGCAAGAAGCCGTTGTCGGTGCAGCGCAAGCAGAAGGCGATCAAGCGTCTCAAGATCGTGGCCGCCTTCAACCGCCGCGATGAGAACGGCAAGCGCAGCAACGACCCGCGCGCCATGATCCTCGGCGCCGTTCCGGTCATCCCGCCCGACCTCCGTCCGATGGTGCAGCTCGACGGTGGCCGTTTCGCCACGTCCGACCTGAACGACCTGTATCGCCGCGTCATCAACCGCAACAACCGCCTCAAGCGTCTGCTCGACCTCGGTGCGCCCGAGATCATCGTGAACAACGAGAAGCGCATGCTCCAAGAAGCCGTGGATGCGCTGTTCGACAACGGCCGTCGCGGTCGTCCCGTCACCGG
>JANOJN010000090.1:0-2250 GCA_031418775.1 Acidimicrobiia bacterium | reverse complement strand
CCGGTCGAAATGGTGCCCATGAGTGAATCACCGACTTGGCCGATTTCCTCGTACAGCGCAGCCTTGTCGACGGTCGCGATCTGGGTGACGTTCACGACCGAGGTTTTCGGCAGTCCGGCAGTGCCCTTCGCGAGCACGACGTTTCCTGGCGCGGAACCGAGTCGAAGGTTTGATGTGAGCACGACGATGACGACCGTCGCGATTGCGCTCCGATTGAAGGCATCGGCCGAAATGACAATGGCCGGTCGAATGAGGCCAGGCGCGGATCCACTCGGCTCGCCGAGATCAACCCACCACACCGATCCTCGCCGGATCACCATTCCGATCGACTGACGGTGCGACGCGCCGCGGCAGTCACCGCGTGATCTGATGGCACGTTCCGATAGACCCGATCGAGCGCCTCGGTGACGCCGCGATCTTCACGCAGGAGCACCCGCAACGCGTTTGCGTAGAGCTCACTGCGGCTAATTCGAGTCCGTTTGGCCAACTCCTCGGCCTCGTTGAACACATCGTCAGGAATCGAAACGGCAGTCTTCATGGGCGAAAGTATAACCCGGTAGGAAGATCCTGTCGGTCCGATCACGGCTCACGCAACGGCGCAACGGTCCGGGTTTGGGAAGCGGCCGCGACAGCGACAGGGCCGTGTCCTACGAGGGTCCTTTATGGTCTGCGGCCGAGAGTGCGGAGAGGACCTCGTCGCACGCGCGGTATGCGGCGTGCAGTGAACCTTCCACGTAGCCCTGGTGCACGTTGGACATCTCGGTGCCGGCCCAGTGGAGGAAGCCGATGGGAGTTGACAGGTCTTCGTAGCCGGCCGTCATCACCCCGGGTGGGGCGTAGCAGCAGTACCCACCGCCGATGGTGGGTTCGGTCAGCCAGTCGTGATCGAAGTAGTCGATCGGCGTGCGGGCCTCCTCGCCGAACACCTTGGCGAGGTTGTCGAGGACGATCTCGCGGCGATCTTCCGGTGTGCGGTCACTCCACGCCACGGCGTCGTCGCCGCCGATGAAGGCGACCAACGCAACGTGCCCGTCGTCGACGGAACTCGCATCGAGCGCGTGATCGATAACGAGGGTGTCGGGGTCGAGCGGAGTGACGACGCGACCCCGCCAGAAGGGGCGGTCGTAGATGGCGAAGCACTTGATCACCGCGCCCATTTCGAGTCGTTGCAGCAGCCACATACGTCGGCGGGGGAGCATCGGATCGAAATCGATGCGCTGGATCTGATTCGGTGGGAGAGCGATGATGACGCGGTCGGCCTCGACCATGATCGAGTCACCGATCACCCGTACCCCGTCGTCGCGCTGCACGATGTCGTAGGCCTGCGCGCCAAGCACAACGGCATCGTCGAGCTCGTCAGCGATACGCGTACATAGTGATGCCAAACCTTCCACGACGCGCAGGTTCTGTGCGCCGTCGGTGCCCACGTCGAGCATCGTCGAGATGCCGCCGTTGATCTTGAGGGCGTAGAGGAAGTACAGCATCGAGACGTCCTTCGGCTCGAGCGTGTATTCCGTGCGGATCATCTGATCGAAGATCCGCTTGAGGAGATCGGAGTCGAGGTTCGACTGCTTCCATTCCTCCAGGCTGACCGAATCGAGGTGGTCGGCGTCGGGGGAGTTGGCGAGGACCTTCGTGTCGATCGACTCGGTGAGCTCGTCGAGCTTGGCCATGAACCACTGCCACTCGGCGTTCATGATGCGTGGCATGTCGGCGAACGGCTGCGCGGTGTAATCCAGCAGGGCGTCGTCACGTTGCACGAAGCGCTGCAGGCCGAGCTCATCGATGAGTTCGTTGACGAGCGGCATGTGGTCGCGGGATGCAATCCACTGGCCGCCGAGGTCGAAGACGGTCCCGTCGGCGAGCTCGTGGCTGAGAAGCCTTCCCCCGACCCGGGTCGACGCCTCGAGTACGAGCACCTTGCGTCCGGCAGCCCGGAGGCGGCGGGCGGCGGCGAGACCGGAAATGCCCGCCCCGATGATGGCGACTTCGGTGGATTCGAAGCGAGTGGCCATGCCACCAGCGTACGCCCCGCCCCGAAGCCCCCGAGGGAGCCTTGCCGTGTACCCCTCCGGGCCGAGTCCGCCCGCGGCAGACCCTCCGGGTGGGCGTTGGGGCGACCGGCGAGATCCGTCGGCCTCCACCTGCCGGGCCGCCATCATCGGAGCATCACAACTCCCGAACACGTTGCGTCGACTCTGGTGCTGGACTCATCACTGATAGCGAACTCACCCGACGGGAATCCCATGC
>JANOJN010000089.1:0-3314 GCA_031418775.1 Acidimicrobiia bacterium | reverse complement strand
CCGCGGGGGCGAGTCGCCAGTTGACGGAGACATCGACGATGTTCGCCTTCGAGCAGCCGAAGAGCACCTCGAAGTACTCGAGGGAGTTCTTCTCGAGGAACGCCACCCGCTCCTGTGATGCCACGCCGGCAGCGATCAGCGCCCGGGCCACCCGGCTCGAACGGCTGTCCATCTCCGACCACGTGACGATCCGGTCGCCGAACTTGATCATGGTGTCGTTCGGCTTCTCGGCGGAGTAGTGCCGGACGATGTCGGCGGTGCAACGGAATGAGGACGGATCCATTCGAGACTCCTATCGGTGCTGACCGTTGCAAATTGTACGGTGTTTCCGTCAGAGACGGAACACAAACGCCAGAATCCTTCTTCTGGTAACGGGCCGACGGGACGAGAAGTCGCACCGGACGCCCGCCAGCGTGTGAACTGGGGGGCATGGCTCGCACCCCCAAAGACGGTCACGTCTTCGTCACCATCGAAATCCCCCGAGGCTCCCGCAACAAGTTCGAGATCGACCACGAGTCCGGTCACATCTTCCTCGACCGTCGGCTGTTCTCGGCCACCGTCTACCCCGCTGACTACGGCTTCATCCCCGACACCCTCGGCGAGGACGGCGATGCGCTCGACGCACTTGTCCTCCTCGAGGACCCGACCTACCCGGGCGTCTGGGTTGAGGCCCGACCGGTCGGGGTGATGTGGATGCAGGACGAGGCCGGACCCGACGCGAAGATCATCTGCGTCCCGCCCCGCGAACCGCGGTGGCGCGGCGTCGAGGACCTTCGTGACCTGCCCGAGGAGCTCCTCGAGGAGATCAAGCACTTCTTCGACGTCTACAAGATGCTCGAGCCCGACAAGAAGTCGTCGACCGCGGGGTTCGAAGGCGCTCGGGCCGCCTGGCGCGAGATCAATGCGTCGCGCGAGCGCGTGCACGACCCCAACGCCAAGCGCAACTGGGTCATCGAGTAGACGATCCCGGGGCGGGGCAGTCCCTCACAAGGGTAAGTTTCCGGGCGCCTCGATTTCGTCAGTTTTCCGCACCCGTGCCCAACGCGTCGGCCTCGGAAAGTGCGGCAGAACACCTCCCAGCGGCGTTCGGAGGTGTTCAGCCCCCATATATGGGGGCAACCTCTCTCCCGATGCACGAACCATGCCGATAACCGGGTATGGCTGTTTTTGAGTTCACCACCGTCGAGGCTGCCCCTCCGAGTGTCGGCGCGCCCGTTGCGCCGCCGGGGACGGACATCACGCGCCGGTTCACCGTGCGGGGACCGTCGCCGGTCGCCGTGGCGACCGACGCCGACGACGGCCTCGTCGACGCTCCCCTCGCCCCCGGCTGGGTCATCGACGGCGATCCACGTCCGCGCATGCGAATCACGGCGACCGCTCCCAGCGGGGCGATCAGCAGCGGCGTGTGGTGCTGCCAGCCGAGCCGTTTCACCTTCATCTACGAAGTGGACGAATACGTCCACATCGTCGCCGGTCGGGTCACCGTGACTGCCGACACCCACGTGCACGAGCTATCAGCGGGCAGCACAGCCATGTTCCCTCGTGGGCTGCGCACCGAGTGGACCGTCCACGAGTCGATCCACAAGGTATTCGTCCTCGCCAACCCGCCGCGCTGGCAGCGAGTGGCCCGCCGGGTCCGCTCGCGCTTCGGGTCGGCGCGCAAGGCGACCAGCGACTAGTGCACTGAGTCGGAAGTTTCTGTTACATCGATCCTTCGGAGAATGCGCCGAAGTACAACCAATCAACACCATTCGATGTCACAGGAACTTCTGCGAAGATGCACTAGAAGTTCGTCTCCTTCGTAGCGGGCCCACCGACCGCACGGGGGCCGGTGCCGGCCGTGCGGCACTGCTTGACGTCCCGGTTGGAGCTCCGCTCACCTCGCGTGCATACCGCGACCAGACGATCGAGCGCCGAGGGATCCCACGCGTTCAGAAAGTCTGCGTGCAGATAGTTCGCGGCGCCGGCGCTCGTGACGACGTCCATCGGCGAGACCCGTCCGGCTGTTGAGACCACGAGACGGAGAAGCGGGAGCGCAATCGGATGGGTCGATGGACACCTCCCCCCCATCGGGGCAACGGCGTTGCCGGGTGCCTGGAGTCGGACGCCGTCCCAGCACTGCGGGAAGCTCAGCCGCACCGCCGTCGGCCCGGGACACGCGGGCGGCGACGCGTTCCATCCCGGCTCGCCGACGGCGCGACCGCACGAGAACGCCACGACATCAACGCCCGGAACGCCACGAGACGATGGCGATCCGGCGATCAGCTGCAGCCCGGTCGGATACGCAACGATCGCGGCCGGAGCCAACGGACCTGCGCTGTAGTAGGCGCGCATACGAGGTTCCCACCCGCGGCCTTGCAGCGTCGGCAGCCAGTAAGCGGCCTTGTCGCCCGCTTCGTTGCAGGTCGTCGGAGCCCCCGTCAGCGATGCAGCGTCGGAGCCTGCGTCAGTCGACACGTTGCCGAAGAAGTCGTGACGGTGCGACGCCCCCGGGTGACCGGGATGGACGATCGGATCGTCGGTAGAGCTGTGGGAACGCCGGCACGTCACCACGAACGCGATCGACGGCAACGGCGTCCGAACCGGCGCCGCGACGATTCGCCCCGTCCGCGTGGCCACCGCGGCTCCCGCTCCCGGCGAAACCTCGGCGACAACCCCGAGGATCGACACGATCGAAACCACGGACATGACCCACGCCGGCCGCCGAACAGCAGTGATCAGACCTCGGCGGTGCCGGCCGGTCATCGACTCATCCTCCGCGTTTGCGCACCCGCAGCTTCAGCGGGGTCGACCCGAAGTTGAACCGGTCACGGATGCGTCGCTCGAGGTACCGTAGGAACTGCGGCGACAGCTCGCGGTTGGCGAAGAGGGTGAACGTCGGCGGGTCGGTCGCCCCCTGGGTGGCGTAGAGGATCCGGGCTTCGCGACCGGGATGCATTTGCTGAGCCTCCTGAACGAGTTCGTTCAGGGCCCGGGTCGGAACACGCATGTGGTAGCTGCGCACCGAATCGCTGAGCAGCGGCAGGAGCTTGTGAACCCCGAAACCGGATAGCGCGCTTACCTTTAGAACCGGGGCGTAGGCCAGGAACTGCAGGCGGTCGGTGACGCTCACCTGGGCGGCCAGCTTCTGATCCTCGTTGAGGAGGTCCCACTTGTTCAGCAGCACGACGATCGGGCAGCCCGACGCGTCGATCCGCTCGGCGAGTCGTTGGTCCTGGTGGGTGACACCCTCGCGGGCATCGATCACCAGCACGGCGGCGTCGGCCTCGTCGATCGCCTGCAGCGCCCGCACGAGGGAGAAGTACTCGGTTCCG
>JANOJN010000088.1:0-5531 GCA_031418775.1 Acidimicrobiia bacterium | reverse complement strand
GGGTGCGAGGCCGTCTGGGTGGAGGCTGAGCCGGATGACGTTCACGGGCGGTTCGAGGAGGTGAGTTGCGACGCCGTCGAGGAAGAGACCCATTGCGGGGTTGGCGGTGATGAGGTTCCAGTGGGCGTCGACGGCGAAGGCTGGGTATCGGAAGCCGCTCATGACCAGATTGAGGAGGTCGTGAAGCTCGGTCGGCGCTGATTGGTTGTGTGGGGTTTCTTGGTAGCGGGGGGCGTGTCCGGCGGCGAGGAGCAGTGCGTTTCGTTCGCGGAGCGGGATGTCGAGGTGGTTGCTGAGATGTTGGATCATTTCGGGGCTTGGTCTGCTGCGACCGGTTTCCACGTAGCTGAGGTGTTTTGCGGAAACGTCGGCAACGGCTGCCAGGTCGAGTTGGCTGAAGCGTCGTCGTTGCCGCCATTCGCGCAACATCAGCCCGGCATTGTTTGTGGCCATCACCATCACAGAACCCTATGGGTGGTGCCCGGCCAAAGCCATCACCTGTGAGGTGATCGCTTTCGGTCCGAAAATTGCCGGACAGTGGTGTCATGAACTCTGAATCCGGGCCGGGTCTGGTTGTCGATCAGCTGACACCCGTTCGATCGTCGGCTCAACGGCTTCGCAATACCTTGCGACTGAACGCGTTGACGTCGACGGTTGGCGGGCTGGTGTGCTTCCTGGCCGCAGGGTGGTCCTCGACGGTGCTCGGCACCGGGCATGCGGGACTTGTCCGTCTGGTTGGTTTGGGTCTGGTCGTGTTCGCGTTTGATGTCGCTGCGGTCGCCGGTGCACGTGTTTCGCGGCTTGTTCGCTGGGCTCCGGTCGTCAGCATTGCCGACGCTGTGTGGGTCGCTGCGACCGCAGTCACCGTTGCCGCCGGTTGGTACTCCACGGCCGGGGTCATCGTGGTCGTTCTCGTCGGTGTCATGGTCGCTGCGTTCGGTTTCACCCAATTGCGTGCTAGGCAGCGTCACCGAAGCATGGTCGGCAGTCGGCCCGTTTCGATGTTCGACGAAGTGCCGCCGGTCGAGGTTGCGCATGTGGAACGCAAGGTGCGCGGCAGCCGACACATCGCTTGGGGTGTTGTCACCGATCACGAGCTGTATGGCCGCCTCGCCCCGAACCTTTCGGCGGTCCATGTCCAATCCGGCACCGGCGCGGGAATGGTCCGGGTGTGCTCGAACAACGCGGGTGAGGAGTGGTCCGAGACATGCACGGTCTGGGACGAAGGTGACCGATTCGAGGTCAACGTTCGTACTGATCGCTACCCGTATCCGCTTGCGGTGATGCGCGGCTCGTGGTGGGTGAGCCCCGACACACCAGAGACGTCCGTCGTCGGGATGGACTTCCGATATCAGCCGGTACCGGGCATCAAGGGTCGAGTGTTCGCAGCGTTGATGCAAGCCGGATTTCCGGTCGTGCTCCGCCGAATACTTCGCGGTTGGGAACACGAAATCGGACACCGCAGCACGCACCAACTTTCAACGACTTTCCAACCAACGAAAGGCAACATGTCATGAATATCGAGAACGCGGTTGAGAAGTACTTCGCCATGTGGAATGAGCACGATCCCGTCGCTCGCCGGGCAGTGATTAGTGAACTGTGGACCAATGACGCGGTGTCGGCGGACCCGATGAGTTCCGTGGCCGGTCACGAGGCGATTGATGCGATGGTCGCCGGGATCCAGACGAACATGCCACCGCACCGTTTCGAACGCCTCGGAGAGATTGCAGCACACGCCGACCGTGTCCTGTACTACTGGCAGATGATTGGCGACGATTCCGAGGTGATGGTTGCCGGTCTCGATGCGGTGAGAATCGCTTCCGACGGCCGGTTCGCGGATCTCGCCGGCTTCTTCGGCCCGACACCCGCATGATGCCCGACCTTCGGCGAGGCTTCCATACTCGTGGTCGCATCGGTGGCTGCGTCATTTGCGGTTTCGGTTGCCCCCTCGAATCGGTACCTCGGCCATGAAGATCGGCGTGATGATGCACGTGACCGACTCGACGGTCACGCCCGCTGTCTTGGCGGTCGAGGCTGAACAGCGTGGCTTCGAGTCAGTCTTCGTGACGGAGCACACGCACATCCCGGTTCGGCCGTTCATCGCGTGGCGTGGCGGCGAGGCTATGCCCGAGTTCTATAAGCACCTGCACGATCCGATCGTCGCCCTCGCAACAGCAGCGTCGGTGACGTCAACGATCAAACTCGGTACCGGGGTGCTCGTGCTCGGTCAACGTGAACCGCTGGCTACAGCGAAGCAGCTCGCGTCGCTCGACGTTCTGAGCGGCGGTCGATTGATCTGCGGTGTCGGTTACGGATGGGAACGCGACGAACTTGCCCAACACGGCATCGAGTGGTCGCAGCGTCGTGCCGTGTTCCGGGAGCACCTTGGCGCGGTACGTGAACTTTGGACTGCTGAAGAAGCCGCGTTCGAGGGTGAACACGTCACGTTCGGTCCGTCGTGGTCGTACCCGAAACCGAAGCAGTCGCCGCACCCGCCCGTACTGCTCGGTGCCGCTGGGTCACCAGCGACCCTGCTCGATGTCGTGCGCTACGCCGATGGGTGGATGCCTGTCGAGGGCACGGAACCGATACTGCAACGATGGGACCAACTGCGAAGACTTGCTGAACAGCATGACCGTGACCCGGCTTCGATTGACCTCGTCATCTACGGTTCTTCCGGTGATCACGAGACCGTCGAAGCCCACCGTGCTGTCGGAGCATCACGTGTCGTCGTCGGAATCGATGGTGGCGACGTCGACCATGTCCGTCGACAACTCGACAGACACGTGAAGTTGTTGCGCTAACTCGTGCCGGGCGCAGCTTCGGACCCGTGATCGGAGTCAGGATCTAGATCGCGGCCCGGGTGGCATGTCTCGACCGCTGTTCCTGGACGCATCCAACTCTGATATGTAAGTTTAGTGTTACATCGTGCACACATAGTGCGTGAAGTACCCTCAAACATACACGGAAGGTGCGGACATGGAGACGACCGAACGTTCCGGGCGGGTGCCCGCCTCCGTTGCCGCCGTGGTTGACCGCCTCGCCCAGGAACGACCAGCGGTCGTGACGCTCGCCGATGTCGAACGCTACGTCGCCGATACGGGTACCGCCCGGCCGTCTCGAACGGTGCTTCGAGAGCTTGTTGCCGCTGGGTGGCTGACATCGTCTGGTCGCAGGGGCGTCTGGGCGTTCGTCCCTCCGGGCGAGGACGAAGTCACCGACCCGTACGTCTCGCTGCGGGCCTGGGCTGCGACCTCCGGTGTCGTGTTCGCGCTGGCGGGCGAGTCGGCCGGATGGCACCTCGGCCTGCTGGCCCGCCGTTCCGCCGACCCGACTTCGATTTGGATTCCTGAAGGCTCCACAATCCCGAATTCGTTACGAGCCGAGGTGCGCGTCGTGAGGCTCGGTTGGGGATCGGAGATGGCCGGCCGGGTCGGTCCGCGTCGTCAGTGGCTACGTAGTCGGGGACTGGATCTCACCCGGTGGTCGGCCGGGTTACCTGCCTTCGGTCCTGAAGCGTTGCTCGTGCAGCTCGCTGTTCGTCCGACATCGTTCGTGGCGTGGGGCGAAATAGCGGTGAACATCGGACGCTTGGGGGAGGCGTGTGATCGACCGATGTTGCTCGGGTTGCTCGAAGGGCAGAGCACACCTGCGCATCAACGGGCCGCGTACTTGCTCGAACTCGGGGGCCGTGCCGTTCTCGCCGCTGAGGTGCTCGCAGCGCGTCCGACTTCCTCGCTCGCGCGACTCACCATCGGCGACGCAAACAACGCGGGAGTGTGGTCGAAGACCTACCGAATCACCGACCGGCTCGTCGCTCCGTTTCTGGCCGAGTTCGGCAAGGCCTGAGTTCACGACATGGCGCCGCAGCTGTCGCGAGCGTTGGTGAGCCGACATGCGTCCGGACGTTCCGGCGCATACGGCGCTGCGCTGCTCGATGTTGGCCAGGATCATCTCCTGTGGCTTCTCGCCGAGGAAAGACTGTTTTACGACGGCCGGCTGATCTTCAAGGGAGGGACCAGTCTGCGAAAGTTCCGGCTCGGCAACTCTGGTCGGTTCTCCACCGATTTGGATTTCACGGCACCGAACGACGACGACGTGTTGGCGGACTGTGAAGTGATGAACGGCGCGGTGATCGCCGGGTTCACGTTCGTGCTCGACGAGGAGAGCAACGACGCACGCCACTGGCGACTCCGCGTGACACACAGCGACCTTGGCACACCGGATGTCGACGCGGCGGTCGAGTTCGCCCGCCGGCCGCTGGCGTGCCCACCCGAACGGCTCGGGTTCATCGAAAGCCCGATCCACAAGGCATATGAGATCCAGCTGCCTGAACTGCCGGTGATCGCGGTCGAGGAAGCCATCGCCGAAAAGCTCGCCCGCTACCGTCGCGTCCCACTCGCCCGTGACCTCTGCGACCTCGCGAAGTTCGCCGAGCGCACCTTCGACGAAGCACTCGTCCGTCGCCTATGGGTGCTCAAGGTCTGGGGCGACGTCGTCAACGACGGTCGCGGCAGCCCGCCCGTCGACCCCTCCGACGTCCTCACTCAGCTACCCGCGTCGGTTTTCAAGCAGGAATCGATCGGGCTCCTCGTCGACCCGGCCGAGATCCCGAGATGGGAAGGGCAGATCCGTGGTCGCTTCGGGTTCCTGGCCGACCTCGACTCCGACGAGTCGCGTTGGGCGGCCTGCAGCCAGCGCGACACCTACGAGGTGGCTCAGGCGCTCGCCGCCATTGGTGGAGCCGCCCCGTGAGGTCCGGCACTGTCCACGACCTCCTCCACGGGGTCAAGAGGTCGGGAGTCGCCGCCTCGATCGTCAGTGCACAGACGAAAGGTCAAGAGGCTAAGCACGCATAGGGAAATGTTCTCCTTATGTTCTCTTAGAAGCCGATACTGGGCGGATTTGGCGGCACCATACGGACAAGCTTCGGTACAAAACCGCAGCTCACGGCACTGTGCGACACGGGCCGACATGGTCCCGGGTCGCCTGGGGGTCAAGAGGTCGTGGGTTCGAGTCCCGCCAGCCCGACCATATAGCCGCAGCTCAGAGGCATAATCTGACAAACGTCGATTTTGAATGTCCACGGAGTGTCCACCCAGTTCGGTGGACAGTTCGGTGGACAGTCGTGGACAGTATCCTTTGGTGATGGTCAAGGGATCCGTGCGTGCGCCGAGGAATCCGGGTCGTGGTCGTATCGACTGGATTTGCCTGCGGTACGGGGTCAAGCGCGACGGCAGGTCCAAGTCGGAGGCTTCGCGTCGGAGGCCGATGCGCAGGCGACCCTGGGGGAGGCGTTGGAGGAGTACGAGGCTGACCGTCCGGTGCGACGGGCCCCTGACACGGTTGGCGGGTTCTTGATGGATCGCTGGCAGCGGGGGATTCGTCAAGGAACTCCACCGGGTCATGAATGTCTCGCAGACTCGTGATCCGGAGATCGGTGAATCGCTCGAAGAGTCACCTGAAGCGTTGAGAGCTGCCGCCCGGTCGTTCACGGCGGGAAAGCGGAGGCATCGCAAACCAACAGCAGC
>JANOJN010000087.1:0-6647 GCA_031418775.1 Acidimicrobiia bacterium | reverse complement strand
CGCATCGATCGAACTGCAGGTGCAGACACAGATCGAGCAGGTTGTTCCCAATCGGCACGAGGTGGCTACGAACTTGGCACCATTGTTCGGACTTACGCCGGAGGAGGCGTTGGAGATGCCGATCGTTCTGGTCGGCACCGTGGACGAGATCTGTGCCGACCTGGTCGCTCGCCGCGAGACGTACGGGTTGTCCTACGTAGTCGTGCACGACATCGACGCCTTCGCTCCGGTGGTGGCGCGTCTGGCGGGAACGTGAGCGTTGGCACATGAGCGCAGCGAGCGCGCTCGGATCCGGTCGGATCGGGGTGTTCGGCGGGACTTTCGATCCGATCCACGTCGCCCACCTTGCCGTGGCCGCCCAGGTGAAGCACCAATTGCGTCTCGACTCCGTGCTCTTCGTCGTCGCGAACGTTCCGTGGCAGAAGGCGCAGCTGCGAAACGTGAGCAACGCCGAGGACCGCTACGCCATGGTCGAGGCGGCGATCGACGGATACCCCGGATTCGTGGCGAGCCGGATCGAGATCGACCGGGGCGGTGACAGCTACACCGCGGACACGCTCGCCGAACTCGCGGCGCCCGACCGCGAGCTCTTCCTGATCATCGGGTCGGATCTCGTCGACGATCTCCCGTCGTGGAATCGCTGGGAGGAGATACCGTCGCTGTGCACGCTGGCCGTGTGCCATCGACCGGGGGAGGCCGACCGAGGCGAGCTGGCACCGGGATGGAGGACCGTGAGCGTCCGCTCGCCGGCGCTCGAGATCAGCTCGACCGAGCTCCGGTCGATGGCGCGGGAGGGTCGTCCGCTCGATTTCCTGGTCCCATCGGCCGTGCTCGACGTGATCGACGGGCGGCACCTCTACCGCTCGTGACGCCCATTCCATGTTGTCCCCGAGCTCCCCGAACGTCCGGGGGATTCCCGCGATGGCTTTCGTCGACCAGAATGAGAGGTGAGCACCCGCCCGGTGTTCGCCTGCCGAAGGACTGTTCCGCTGTCACCTGATCCCGCTCCCCGCATCGTCGCCGATTCGACCGACTCCATTCGCGCCCTGGCATTTGCCGCGGCCCGCGCCGCCGACGACAAGAAGGGCTCCGACGTTCTGGTGCTCGACGTCGGCGAGACCATCGGCATCACCGACGTGTTCGTCATCGCGTCGGCACCGAACACCCGGCTCGTGTCGTTCATGGCCGAGGAGGTCGAACGGGTCGTCAAGGAGGCCGGCGGAGACGGCCCGATCGCCAGCGAGGGTCTTGAGGACGCGAACTGGGTGCTGCTCGACTTCGGCGGGTTCATCGTGCACCTCTTCCTGGAAGAGACCCGGCGGTTCTACGACCTCGAGCGTCTCTGGGCCGACGCCCCCAAACTCGACTGGGCCAGCGCGACGCCGTAACGCGGGTCGAAGACGCAATCGTCGCGGTGGTCGGGTGCCGAAGCGGAGCGGCGGCGGGGCTGCGAGGACTGGTGAAGACGTTCTCGTCTCGTGGCCGACGGCCGTGGGTGAGTATGCCGGGGAGGAGCTTGCGACGGAAGGGCGCCTCGAACCCCGTTGAGGCCGTGGGGTTGGGTGCCGAAGCGGAGCGGCGGCGGGGCCCGACCCGAGTGTTGCGGTGTGTCGCGGCCGTGGGTGAGTGTCGCAGGGAGGAGCTTGCGACGGAAGGGCGCCGCGAACCCCGTAGAGGCCGTGGGGTTGGGTGCCGAAGCGGAGCGGAGGCGGGGCCCGACGCCAAATGGTGCAGTGGTGGGCGTGGCAGGGATCGAACCTGCTACCTCATCGATGTCAACGATGCGCTCTAACCATCTGAGCTACACGCCCCCGTAGGGAGGCTCGACCTTAGCAGGCCACCCGAGGACTCCGATGGCGTCGTCCCCCACGCGCACCTCGCCGATTGCCGCGCGCAGCTCACCGTCTTTCGCACGGCAGGTTCGATTCGCGCCGATCTGCGCGTGATATCGCGGGAGCTGCGCGTGGGTTAGTTGTGGCGCCCCACGAGTTCCAGATCGGAATCGACGGTGCTCGTTGGTGGCTACAGGTAGCGCCCCACGAGTTCCAGGTCCGAATCCACCATCATGTGCACCAACTCCTCGAACGACGTGCTCGGCTCCCAGCCCAGCACCTTCTTGGCTTTCGCCGGGTCGCCGATGAGCAGGTCCACCTCGGCCGGCCGGAGGAAGCGCTCGTCGATCACGACGTGCTCTTCCCAATCCAGGCCGACGCGGTCGAACGCCACCTGGCAGAGCTCTCGGACGGTGTGGGTCTCGCCCATGGCGATGACGAAATCGTCGGGCGTGTCCTGCTGAACCATGAGGTGCATGGCCTTGACGTAGTCGCCCGCGAAGCCCCAGTCGCGTCGGGCGTCGAGGTTGCCGAGCGGCAGCTTGTCCTGGAGACCGAGCTTGATGCGGGCCACGTTGTGGGAGACCTTGCGGGGCAGGAACTCGAGTCCGCGCCGTGGGCTCTCGTGGTTGAAGAGAATGCCCGACGACGCGTGCATGTCGTAGCTCTCGCGGTAGTTCACCGTGATCCAGTGGCCGTAGACCTTGGCCACGCCGTAGGGGCTGCGCGGGTAGAACGGGGTGTCCTCGTCCTGGGGGACGGCTTGCACCTTGCCGAACATCTCCGACGACGACGCCTGATAGAAGCGGGCCTCGGGGTCGACGATCCGAATGGCGTCCAGCACCCGGGTAACTCCGAGCGCCGTGGTGTCGCCGGTGAACACGGACTGGTTCCAACTCGTCTGTACGAAGCTCTGCGCCGCCAGGTTGTAGACCTCGTGGGGTCGCGACTCGCTGATGACCTGCACCATCGACGCGGCATCAAGGAGGTCGCCGGAAACGAGCGTGAGGCGGTCCTGGATGTGGGCGATTCTCTCGAACGTGACCGTGGACGAGCGTCGAACCATCCCGACCACCTCGTAGCCGAGATCCAGGAGGTGCTCGGCGAGGTAGGACCCATCCTGTCCGGTGATACCGGTGATGAGTGCGCGCTTCTTTGCCATGGCGTCTAGTATCGGCGCATTTTCCGCGGACCTTCAGCCAACTCAGTTGGCAAGTTCGAGGGTCGGTGAGACCCTACAGTTGTCGTCTGTGAGCGGCGTGAGCGGGTCCAAGGCACTGGGCGACCGGATCGCCACGCTCCGCGTCGAACGCGGGTGGACACAGCAGGATCTTGCGGATCGCCTTGCCATGAGCCGAACCGCGCTCTCTCATCTCGAGGCGGGCATGCGGGTGGCGTCGGAGCGGACGGTCGTCATCCTGTCGGGCATCTTCGGGATCGATCCGCTCTCCTTGGTCGCCGGGACCTCGTATCCCCTTGCGAAGGCCGAGCGCCTCCCCGTCATCGTGGCGTTGCACACCGAAGTCGATCTGGCCCTGGCGCTGTGCGCGGCGGAGACCGAGGTCGCGGCCCGCTCCGGTAACACCGCGCTCCTTTCGGAGCGGGCGAACTCGTGGGTTGTTCGGCTTCGAACGCTGATGCAACGCTGGCCCGATGCCCGTGACCGCCGACGCCTCGACGCCGAGATTCATCGCATCGTCGCGCTGGCCGAGACGCCGGACCTCGCCCCCGAACTCAGCTGACGGGGTCGGGCTCGTTCCTTTGTAGGTGCGCATAGAAGGTGAGAAGCGTGCCCTCGGGCGCGGTCACCGTGGTGTTGCGATGGCCCCACGGCTGATTCGCCGGCGCGCTGACGATGACGACACCGGCGCCGGCGAGCCGATCGTGGGTCTCGTCGATCGCGTCGGGCGAGTCCAGCTCGACGCCAAGTCGGAGTCCGTCGTGCGCCATGCGGCTGTCGACGAGTTCGACGCATCCGCCCGCGGTGAGCCGCAGGATCATGCCCGCCGTTTGGAATTCGTCGGCCGGCCATTCCTCGACGACGCTTGCTCCGAGGGTGTCGCGGTAGAAGCTGCGCGAGCGAGCGAACGTCGGCGTCGGGACGATCACCCGGAGATCAGCCATTCCCGACTACCTCGAGAATGAGGGCGGCGAGTTCCGGGCCGCAGTCTTCCTGGAGGAAGTGGCCACCTGACGTCGTGACGTGCGGCTGACCCTGAGCCCCCGGAACGTCGCGAAGGAAGACCTTCTCGCCGCCCTTGGTGATTGGATCGTTGTCGCTGAAGGCGCACACGAACGGCTTCGTCCACGACCGGAGGACCTCCCATGCCGCTTTGTTCGCGGCGGTGCTCGTGTTCTCTGCGTCGGTCGGCACCATCGACGGCAGTTGACGGGGCCCGGCCTTGTGCTCCTCGGTCGGGAACGGAGCGTCGTAGGCGGCGATCTCGGCGGGGGAGAGGTCCCGGCCGGTGCCGCCGTTCACGATGACACCGACCGGAAACGTCTCGACAGCCTGGGAGAACTTCTGCCACGCCATGAACGCGTCCGTCGGCTTGTTCTCGCCCGTCGGAAGCCCGGTGTTGGCAACGACAACCGCGGCGAAACGGTCCGGCTCGGCGGTGACGAGGCGCAGCCCGATGAGGCCGCCCCAGTCCTGTCCGAAGAACGTCACGCCGGTGGGATTCACCTCGCGGATCCACTCGAGCATCCACTCGACGTGGTGCTCGTAGGTATGCGCGCTTCGTTCCGTCGGTTTATCGCTTCGACCGAAGCCGACCAGGTCGGGGGCGAGGACCCGGCAGCCGCCTTCGACCAACGTCGGGATCATGAAGCGGTAGAGGTAGCTCCACGACGGCTCGCCGTGCATGAGCAGAACGACCGGACCGTCGGCAGGTCCCTCGTCGACGTAGGCGATGCGAAGCCCGTCCGGGAGATCGACGTAGTGCGGCTCGAAGGGCCAGTCGGGCAGATCGGCGAACGCCGCGTCGGGGGTGCGAAGAGTTTCCACGGCGGCCGATCCTGGCACGGCCCCCGCCGGACCGGCGAGTCGACCCGGCGTGTGCTCACCACGCGGTCCGCCGCCACTTCACGGTGGCCGCCGTTCGACTTCAGCGAGTATTCATCAGACTTCGGGGCACCGGGCGGCCCTCTCCCCAGGGAGTGGTTGGACTCCGGAGCAGGCGAAGGCGGGAAGTACGACTCCGATGCGCTCCATGACGCGCGAGTGCGTCAGCCCTTGCCCTTCGCCTTGCCGTTGCCGCGACCCTTGTTGCCGTTGCCGTTGCCCCTGCCCTTGCCGTGCTCGTTCTCACCCTGATCGTCGTCATGGCGTGGCTTCGTCGTGGACGTCGCCAGCGCAGTGGAGCTTGTCGAAGTCGGCTTCGTCGTCACCGTCGTGGTGGACCCGGCGAGGGTGGTCGTCGGGCGGTGGGGCTTGCCGCAGTCGCTCTTCGCCGCTGCCGCCCGCTCTCCCTTCGGTCGTGACGAGACCCATTCACCGTGGTTTCGGGCGTTCTCGCACGTGATGACGCGGCGCGTCGTCAGGGTGCCGGGCTGCTTGGTGGTCGTGGTGGACGTCGTGGTCGACGACGGTGCGGTGACCTGGACGACCGTGATTACGACCGTGGGCGGAACCGTCGTCTGGGCTCCCGCAGGCGCGCCTCCGGCGAGAAGTGCGAGTGCGCCGGCGGCGGCGAGCGGTGCGAGGAATCGTGATCCGTGCATGGAACTCTCCTGAGGTGTCGAGCCGTCGGCGAGGACGTCTCGACGGCGCCGCTACGGGTTTGCGTGCAACGATTATCCTCACTCTGTGTGAGCAACTTGTGAGGGAGTTGTCACGCGGGATATCTCACCCGCAGCTCCTTCGGGGTTCCTTCCAGGTTCGTCCGGGTGCGGAACCACGCCGCATCGTCGCGCGGTCGAGAACGATGTAGTCGCGAAGGGTGAGCGCTTCAGCACTGCGGAGATACGGCGCCGTCGGTCGCACGCAGTGACCGCAGAGCGAAGTAGTCCGAAAGCGTGAATCTGGTCAGTTCACGACGCGACGGTGAACATCACGGACCGACTCGTCGTGACCAGTTCCCCGACGGCTTCTTGCCCGGTCACTTCTTTACGATGAACACGAGGTTCGTCAGTCCCGTCGACGTTGCGGTGATGTTGGCAGAAGCGTTCCCCGTCGACGTGAACGTGACGGTGAACTGGGTGCTGCGATTCGTCGGTGAGCCAGAGCCCGTCACATTGACTGGTTGTGTGGACAAAGTGAACAGCGCGTTGTCGCTCGAGAGGTTGATGACGAAAGGCGCCGCCGTGGGCACGTTATCGAAGGCGTCGAGGACGTCGATGTTGGCCTTGAAGTTGCCGCTGTTGTTTACGGCGAATGGCGACGTGCACGCCACCGCACCGTTGTTGATTAGACAGTTCGAGAGCACCATCTTCGAGCCCGCTGCCCCGGTGATGGTCAGCGTCGAGCTCGGGGGGACTGTTGTTACTGAGCCAACGGTGGCGGTGAGTGTGTAGGGGCCGCTCTTCGTGATCTTGCATCCGGCGAAGGTGGCGATGCCGCTGGCGTTGGCTGTCGCGGTCGTGGAGGTGCAGGAGAACCCGACCGTCGGATTGCCGGTGACGCTGAGTACGACCGAGTCGCCGGAGCGGGGGTTGCCGAAGGCGTCGACCACTGTGACGGAGGGTTGCTGGGCGAAGTTGACACCGGCGACGGTCGTGGCCGACGGTTGCGTCGAGAACGTCGCGGTCGCGGCCGCAGCGGGCGTGATCGTGACGGTCGAGCTGGCGACGGTGGCCGCACCGTCGGTGGCGGTG
>JANOJN010000086.1:0-10102 GCA_031418775.1 Acidimicrobiia bacterium | reverse complement strand
AAGTCCGATCGGGCGCGCCCGGCCTTGGCGAGGCCCCGGTCGAGAGCCGGAATGGTGACTTCGCGGAGGTAGCGGTCGGTGGTGAAGCCGTGGGCGAGGAAGCCGTCGCAGGTCTCCCCGGCCGCCTCCGTCATCAGTTCGCCGACACCGGCGAGGAACACCTTCGGTACACCGTGGGGGTTCGGGCCCGGGTTGAAGAACGGGCTCATCAGGGTGTGGGTGTAGAAGTCGCCGCGGAACTCGAGTTTGGTCCCTTCGTTCCAGCAGGACCAGATGTGGCGCATGGCCAGGATGAACTCGCGCATGCGCGGTGCCGGGTTGGACCACGGCATGGAGAACCGCTTCTCGATGTGCGGCTTGATCTGGCTGCCGAGGCCGAGGACGAAGCGTCCGCCGGACAACGCCTGGAGATCATTGGCGACCACTGCGGTGATCATCGGGTTGCGGGCGAAGGCCACGGCGATCGAGGTGCCGACGAGGACCTTTTCCGTGCCCTGGATGGCCATCTGGGACAGCAGGAATGGGTCGTGGTTCGTTTCCGGGATCCACACTCCGTCGTATCCCGCCGCTTCGGCGCGCTTGGCGCCCGCCGCCGTGTCGGTCCAGCTTCCGTATGCTCCACCATCGATTTTCATGTCGACGACGGTAGCAAGCGTCCAAATCCTGGACCAACCGGGTGCCGTGCCAGTGGCACTCCCGACGGCGGCGAGGCATTCGACGCGCACCTCGTCCCGATTCCCGCGCAGATCGGGCCGGAGACGCACCTGAGCGTCATTCTCGGAGCCATGTGCGCGCGAAGAATGCCGATCTCCGCTTGGGCTCGGGAATGGCCGCCCACGCCAACAACGGGTTCAGCTACCCGGCCGCGACCTCGACGAGGGTGCGACCACGGACCGCGCCCGCTCGGATCGACGTCAACACTGCGTCGAGTCCATGAAGATCGGTCTTCACCGCGATGGAGCTGAGGAGGTCGTGGGGTTTGAGGTCGGTGGCGCACCGCTGCCAGATCTCGGCCCGGGTGATCATGTCGACCTGGACCGAGTCGATGCCGAGGAGGTTCACCCCGCGCAGGATGTGGGGGAGCACGGTGCCGCTGAGACCGGCACCGCCGGTGAGACCCGACGCGGCGACCGACGCGCCGTAGCGGAGTTGACGGATCACCGTGGCGAGCGTGGTTCCGCCGACGCAGTCGACCGCCCCCGCCCACCGCTCCTTCTCGAGCGGGCGGGCGGCATCGACGGCGAGTTCGGCGCGGTCGAGAATCGTCGTGGCACCGAGGGCGCGGAGGTACTCGTGCTCATCGGCCTTGCCGGTCGACGCGGCGACCTCGAAGCCGCGCTGGGCCAGCATGGCGACCGCGGTCGACCCGACGCCACCTGTTGCGCCGGTCACCAGGATCGGCCCGCGGTCGGTGCGCAGCCCGGCCCGCTCGAGGGCATGGACCGACTGGGCGGCCGTGAAGCCGGCGGTTCCGATGGCCATCGCCTCCTGCACGGTGAGACCGGCAGGGAGACGGAGCACCTGGCCCGCGGGGAGGCGGCAGTAGTGGGCGTAGGCGCCGTGGCGGGCCACGCCGATGTCGTACCCGTGGGCGATGACGAGGTCGCCCACGGCCACGTCGGCCGACCCGTCGACCGCTACAACGACGCCGCCCACATCGACCCCGGCCACGAGCGGACTGATCCGGGCGACCCCACCGTCGGCCAATGTGGCGAGCGCGTCCTTGTAGTTGACGCTCGACCACTGCACGTGCACGGTGACCTCGCCGGCTGGTAGGTCACCCGAGGAGAGCTCGGCGACGCCACGGGTGACGGAAACCTTGCCGTCGGCATCGGTGGTTTTGGTGGCGACGAACGCGGGGAACGACGAAGGCAGGGAGTGCATGGCGTCGGGTTTACCCCATGGGGGCGTGATCCGAGAACTGCGACGCGCTCACTGCTCGCGCAGGTACTTCTCCAATTCGGCGGCGAGCTCGTCGCCACTGGGAAGGTCACCGAGGTCGCCACCAGCCATGCCGAAGCGTCCGGGTCGCATCGGCATCTCCGACGCCACCTGCTCCTCGAGGCGGCGCACCATTTCGACGTGTTCGGGGTTGTTCTGCACGAGTTGGTCGATCTGCGCGTTTGCCGCGGTGCCAGCGTTGCGGAGTTCGACCGTGTCGATCACGAGACCTGTCACGCGGGCCAGTGTTTCCAGGAGGGCCGAGGCGGCGGCCGGGAAGGGCATCGCCGCGGCGTAGTGGGGAACCCGTGCCCAGAGGCCGACGGCGGGACGCCCTGCTTCAGCGAAGCCCCGCTCGATTGCCGCTTGCACACCTCCGGGGATGTCCATCGTGGCTTCGAGGTAGCCGACCTCGTCGGCGAGCTTCTGGCTCGTCGCCGTGGCGCCGATCGAAACCGGTCTGGTGTGTGGCGCGGCGGCGGGAAAGGCCCCGAAGCCGACGCAGAGGCGGACGTCGAGGCGTTCGACCACTTCCATAAGCGCGCGTTCAAAAGCGTTCCACCGCATGTCTGGCTCGGGTCCGGTGAGCACGAGGAGGTCCTGCCCGGCAGAGTCCCGTCCGTGGCGCAGCTGCAGGCGCGGCCAGCGGAGCTCGGTGTTCACGCCATTGATGAGCCGCATCGTCGGGCGGCGGGCACGCTGGTCGAGCAGCTCATCGGTGTCGAAGCGCAGCAATCGATGCGTGCGGATCTGCTGCTTCAGCGTTCCGACGGCCGTAGCGGACGCATAGCCCGCTTCGATCCAGCCTTCGAGGGCGACGACGAGCACCGGATCCTTGAGCCCCTCGGGGACGGGGTTCTCCCAGATGACGAGATCGGTCATGACAGTCCTTCCAGCGCGTTCGCCGCGCTTGTCGCCAGGAGCGGCACCTGCTCTTCGAGGGCCCGCCAGTCGTAGCCGTCGTCACCCATCGCGCCGGCCCGGTAACGGGCGTAGACCCCGTCGAGGATGCAGGCGAGCTTCCAGTACCCGAAGGCCACGTACACATCGAGGTCGCGGAGGTTCCGGCCAGTGCGCTGGGCATAGCGCGTGCGCAATGCCTGGCGACCGAGGAAGCCCGGGGTCGAGCTCGCGGCGAGGCCGAGGGGCGGATTCGGATCGTCGGGCTCGGGCCAGTAGACGAGGAGCAGCCCGACGTCGGCGAGTGGGTCGCCGAGCGTGCAGAGCTCCCAGTCGAGAACGGCGATGACCTCGCCGTTCCGGTTCAGCATGGTGTTGTCGAGCCGGTAGTCGCCGTGGACGATCGAGACCCCCCGCTGCTGCGGAATCCGCCGGAGCAGCGCGTCGTGGAGATCGTGCATGGTCTGTACCGGATAGGTGCTCGATTGCTGGAACTGGCCGTACCACCGCTTCAGCTGACGCTCGAGGTACCCCTCCCGCTTGCCGAGGTCGCCGAGTCCGACGGTATCGACGTCGAGCGCGTGGAGATCGGCGAGGACGTCGGCGACCGACTCGCTGGCCCGGACCTTCGCTGAGTCGTCGAGGAGACGGGCGTCATCGGCATTGCGCAGCACGAGCCCGTCGACGTAGGCCATAACGTAGAACGGGCGCCCGTTCACCGCGGGGTCGTCGCAGAAGCCGAGGGCAGGAGCGACGGGCACCGACGTGTCGGCGAGCGCCGAGATGATCCGGTGTTCGCGGGCCACATCGTGGGCGGACGGGAGCAGGTGCCCGAGCGGCGGACGGCGAAGGACGTAGCGGTGCCCGGCGGAGTCGTCGACCAGGTAGGTGTAATTCGAGCGGCCGCCGGCGATCAGGGTGAAGTGCAGCGGACCGGTCGCCCCGGGCACGTGGGCAGCGAACCAGGCGGTCACGTTGTCGACGTTGATCCCCGGGGGCACCGGGACGGCCGAGACGGTGCGTTCCGGAGCGATGGGGGACGCCGTGAGAGACGGAATCGGGTTCATGTGTCCCCCCACCGTACGCGAGCCGCGGCCGTTCGGTGCTCGACGCAGCTCGCGGCGGGTGTCATCGCTTGCCGGTGCGCGGGTTTGCGGGTGTCCCAAAGGCAGTAGTTTTGCGAGCCCACCGTTCGTTCCTGGAGTGCCTGGTATGTACATCGACGTCACCGACGCCACCTTCCAAACCGAGGTGGTCGAGCGATCGAAATCCGTTCCGGTCGTCGTCGACCTGTGGGCCCCGTGGTGCGGTCCGTGCCGCACGCTCGGCCCGATGATCGAGCGGGTCGTCGATGCCACGAACGGTGACGTCGTGCTGGTGAAGGTCAACGTCGACGACAACCCCAGGGTGTCCTCCACCTTCCAGGTGCAGTCGATTCCGGCGGTCTTCGCCATTCACGAGGGCAAGGTCGTCGATTCGTTCATCGGCGCCCTTCCTGAGGCACAGATCAAGATGTGGGTGGATCGTCTGGCCCCGGCGGCGTCGCCGGTCGACATCGCGATCGACAACGCCCTTGCCGCCGGCACCGAAGACGGACTTCGTGAGGTGCTCGCCGTCGAGCCGGGCAATGCTCGGGCCATCGTCGGCCTGGCGAAGATGCTGATCGAAGGCGGCGAGTTCGACGAGCCGCTTTCTCTGCTCGCCCGCATCCCCGAGACCCCCGAGACCGTCGAGCTTGCGGCACGCGCCCGTCTCGGCATGTCGGAGACCGGAGTGGGGGCCGAGTCGCTCGCCGAGCTCGACCGTCTGCTCGATCAGGTGAAGGCCGACGACGACGCCCGCCAGAAGTACGTTGATCTGCTCGCCGCCCTCGGCGAACACCCGAAGGTCGGCGAGTACCGCCGCAAACTCGCCGCCAGGTTGTTCTGACGTCGCCGATGATGGTGTTCACGCCCGGGAGAACGCCGTGATGGGACTGACGACGTCTCCCCCGAAGCGGCTGAGCAAAGTCGACGGGCACTGGCTCTGGGTCGGGGGCCCGGTGCCGCCCGGTTCCGTCGGGATCACGCTCGGGTCGCTCGTCATCGTCCGCAGGTCGGCCGCCCGTGGCGGCGGTTTCGCGGAACTGCTTGCGCACGAACAGGTCCATGTTCGGCAGTTCGCCGAACTCGGGGTCGGCCGATTCGTTGCCCGGTACGTCAGGTCGTACGCGCGCTTTCGTTTTCGCGGCTACGGCCATTGGCAGGCATATTCGCGCATTCCGCTCGAGGTCGAGGCGCGAGTCGACGGACGCGCTCGCCTGCACAGTTCACCCGAATCGTCGACGCCTCTCGGCGGCTGCACGGCGCGACCGGCGGTCGTCGACGCGGCTGCCGTCTGAGCGGTCCACTGTTCGGGTCGCCGTCCCCACGGACACGCCGCACGGCAGATCTCGCCCAAGAACATCCGACGCGCTGGCGCGTCGGTGCGCCGAACCCGGCCGGCCGTGGTGATCGTCACACTCCCGCCGTAGCGTTTGCGGTGTCGCTTCCCCGGTGGCACTTCGTCGGTCAGCCCACCATGCGTTCAGCATCGGGTGGCCCGGCCGTGAGCGCGGAGGTCGTTATGGAAGCGCCGGAAACGATGACAGTACGGGCGGCGTCCACGTTCAGCGGTCTCGCCCGACCCCGGCCGAGGCCGACGCCCGCCGAGCAGATCCGGGGTGGTTTCGAGCGGCTCATCGGGTGGTTGCGGAGTCGGCTCTCGGGTCGACGCCGGATCGTGCTCGGCGGTACTGCGATCGTCGCCGTCCTGGCCGCCTTGGCGGTGTTTGGACCGGCCGCTCTGGCGCGGGTGCCGCGGTCGGCGCCGCAAGTGCCATCGGATGATCCAACGCTCCCGCTGACGCCGGCCGCTGCTCTGCCCCTCGAGGTGGGTCAGGCGCCACCCACTTCGCTGCCGCCCCCGGCCGCACGCCAATCTGCCCTGTCCGTCTCGGTACCTCCAGGCGAAGCGGTGGCGCTTCGCCCGACATCGCAGTCCTCGACGCCGATCGGCCCGACGGCACCAACCGTCGTCGTCCACGCCGCGGGTGCTGTCCTCGCACCGGGGGTGTACCGGTTGTCGGACCCGGCCCGCGTCACCGATGTCGTGGCCGCTGCCGGCGGCCTCACCAGCGAGGCCGATCCCGACGTGCTCAACCTGGCGGCGCGGGTCGGCGATGGCGAGCGCATCTTCGTCCCGCGTCGTGGGCAGGCCCCTCCCGGTGTGGTCGTCGCCACGACCGGGTCCGGGGCATCGACGGGGTCGGTGACCGGCGCGAGGACGGCTCCGGCCGCAATCGTCGACCTGAACGCGGCGTCCGCCGAGCAACTCGACGCACTGCCCGGGATCGGTCCGGCGATCGCCGAGCGGATCATCGAAGCGCGAACCCGCGTCGGCCGGTTCCGGTCGGTGAACCAGTTGCTCGACGTCCCGGGGATCGGCGAGGCGAAGTTCTCGACGCTCAAGGCCCGGGTCCGGGTCTGAACCCGGGCGCGGGCATGGTCCCTGTCGCGGCCCCTCCGTCCGGCTTCTCCGATGCGGCGATCGTGGCCGCGGCGCTCGTCGTGGTTGCGGGGTGCCTCTGGCCATGGTCGCCGACCGCGGCAGTGGCCCTCGGAACCGGCGCTTTCGTGGGCGCAACGGTAGGGCTGTTCCGTTCCGCCCCGGACCACCGCAGCTCTCCGGGTCGCCGGGTAGCGGCCCTCGCAATGGGGGTCGCGATCACGTTGGCGGCACTTGCCGGTTGGGCCACCCGGGCCAAGAACGGCCTCCACGCGTCCTCGCGCTCCTACGACGCCGTTCGGGCCGTGGTGCGCACCGACGCCGAACCGTCGCTCGGCGGCAGCCGCGTCGACCTGTCCCTCGACGGACACCGGTGGAGTGTCGTCGTGCCGGCGTCGATGCGCGGAGCCTCTCTGCGGGTCGGCGACGGGCTTGTCGTGTCCGGGTCGACGGTCGCCTTCCCGACCCGTCGCCCGTTTCAGGATGCCCGCCATCTCGCCGGCCGCTTCCGGCTCCGCCGGCTCCACGCTCGCCATGCCGGCGGAGTTCCCTATCGACAGGCGAACGCCATTCGTTCGGCATTGCTTCGAAGCGCTCGCGGCTTCACCGATACGCAACGGACGCTCTTCGCCGGGTTCGTCCTCGGCGACGTGAGCTCGGCGCGGGCTGAACTGACCGACGACTTCCGGGCATCCGGGCTGTCTCATCTGGTCGTGGTCTCCGGCCAGAACCTGGCGTTCCTCCTGGCGGGCGTGATCCCGATCACCTCCGTCGTCGGTCGGCGGAACCTCTGGATCCCGGCGACCCTCCGGCTCTTCGTGATCGTCGGGTTCGTCTTTGTGGTCCGCTTCGAACCGTCGGTGCTCCGTGCTGCGGTCATGGCAGCGGTGATCGTCCTAACGCGAGCGATCGGTCGCCCGCAGCCGCTTCTGCGCGTTCTCACGCTCTCGGTGATCGTGCTGCTCGTGGTCGATCCGCTCCTCGTGCGCTCGGTCGGGTTTGGGCTCTCGGTGGGCGCGGTGGGCGGCATCGCGCTCATCGGACCGTGGCTGTCGGAGCGCCTGCAATCGTTCGGGCGGTTGGCCGGTCCCCTGGCGGTGACCATCGGGGCCCAACTCGGAAC
Source organism: Acidimicrobiia bacterium (assembly GCA_031418775.1). Taxonomy (GTDB): domain Bacteria; phylum Actinomycetota; class Acidimicrobiia; order Acidimicrobiales; family JANYDT01; genus JANLQX01. Next base: position 2,613 of record JANOJN010000086.1, on the reverse strand, counting down.
GGCGCCGATCGCCCTGCTGATCTTCGACGGCGTGCCGGTCGTAAGCGTGCTCGCTAACTCGTGCGCGGTGGCGATTGCGGCGCCGATCATGAGCTGGGGCGTGCTCGCCGGTCTTCCTGCCGGGCTGCTCGGTCCTTCGGTGAGCTCGGTCGTGCATTTGCCCACGAGGTTCCTTCTGGGCCTGGTGGCGGCACTGGCACGAGGTTCGGCGTCGCTGCCGTTCGGATCGTGGACACTCCCCGATCTCGCCGTCGTTGGGGTCCTGGGGCTGATTGGCCAACCCTTCCTGAAACGGGCTCGCGGTGCGCGGCGACCGTTGATGATCGCGTTCGCGGTCCTCGTCTTCGCCGTGCCGACGCTCCGATCGACGGTCACGGCGACGGAGACGGAGATCGAATCGGCCCGTACGCCGCGGCCGTTCGGACGCGGCGCCGTCGTGTTCGGACTGGGACCCGACGGTTTGTGGCAGCACGTCGATGTGCTGGTGATCACGCACGGCGTATCGGCCGGAGCCCTGCTGGAGCGCCTCAGAGCGGCTCGGGTCGGCGCGATTGATCTCGTCGTCGTGGAGTCAGGCGGGAAGCCGCAGGTGGCGGTGATCCGGGCGATCCACCATCGCGTCGACGTCGGCATGGTGGTCAGCGCCGCCGGGGTCGGAGCGCCGCCGGGCCTCCGATGGAAGCGGGCGCTCCCCGGTCTCGCATTGCGGGCGGGGGCGGCGACGGTTGCCGTCGTCGGGGTGCGCGATCGCCGCGTCGAAGTTGCTGTGACGTGAGACGGAGGCGAAGTGGCCGTCGCGAGCCTGGAGCCGGGATCACCGCGTAGTGTCGTGCCTGTGTCGTCGCTGCCCGTACTCCTGATCAAGGGCGACGATCCGGTGCTTGTCGCCGACGCCCTGCGGAGCGCGGTGGCCGAGGCGTTGGGGGAAGAGTCTGCGGAGCTCGCGCTGTCCGATTTCTCCACCGAGGACTATGAGATCGCTGCGCTCGTCGACGCCGCGCAGACGCCGCCGATGTTCTCGTTGCGCCGGATCGTGGTCGGTCGCGGCATCGGTCGTTTCACCTCAGGCGACCTCGAGCCGCTGCTCGACTACCTTGCCGGTCCTCTCGATTCGACCGCGCTCATCCTCGTTGCCGGGGGCGGCCAGACCTCGCGTAAGTTGCTCGACGCAGCGAAGAAGAAGGGCGCGGTCATCGACGCCGGCGTGCCGTCGGGCAAGGGCCGCCAGACGTGGCTGACGGCCAGGCTCGCCGATGCCCCCGTCCGTCTTGATGCCCGCGCCCAGCAGCACCTGGCCGAGCATCTGGGCGACGACCTCGGCCGGCTCAACGGAATTCTCGAGGTGCTCGCCGCGGTGCACGGCAACGGCGCTCGACTCAGAACCGAGGACATCGAGCCGTTCCTCGGCTCGGCCGGGTCAGGCGCGCCATGGGACCTGACCGATGCGATCGATCGTGGTGACGCCGCGGGGGCGCTCGATCAGCTCCACCGGATGATGGGTTCGGGAGAGCGTCATCCGTTGCAGATCATGGCCAGCCTCCAGACCCACGTGGGCAAGATGCTGCGTCTCGACGGCGCTGGTGCCCGCGACGAGACCGAGGCCGCAGCGCATCTCGGCATCACCGGAAGCACGTTCCCGGCGAAGAAGGCGCTCGTGCAGTCCCGCAAGCTCGGCTCTGCCGGGGTGGGCCGGGCGGTGCACATCCTTGCCGAGGCCGATCTCGATCTGCGCGGCCGTCGTGATCTTCCCGGTTCGGTTGTGCTCGAAATGGCCGTGGCCCGGCTCGCCCGTCTCTCGGGGACACGTCGGTAACGAGTGTCGGCGATCGATCCCGCTTCCCTCAAACAGGTCATCGTGATTCGGCGTGACCTCAACATGCGACGCGGCAAAGAGATCGCCCAGGGCTCGCACGCATCGATGGCGTTCCTCGTCGAAACGGTGGTTGGCGCGTGTGATCCGTCGACGGGTCTCGGAGTCGTTTCGTTCGACGAGGTCGCGCTCGCCTGGATGACGACGTCGAATCGCAAGGTCACGCTGCAGGCAAGGTCGGAGGAGGAGTTGCTCGACCTCCACGCCAAGGCCGGTGCGGCCGGGCTGCGGTCGCATCTCATCACCGATTCCGGTCGCACGGAGTTCGCGGGCGTCCCTACAATCACCGCGCTGGCGATCGGGCCGGACCTCGCTCCCGCCATCGACGAGGTCACCGGCCACCTCGCCATCTACTGAGTCGGTCCGACATTCAGCGCGGGTTCGTGCTGCTGGGCGCGTCGACAAGCGTCGGTCGCATCCCCGCCAGCGGGATCGCGAACAACAGGCCGAAGCCGATGTTGAGCAGTGCGTTCTCCGGGAAACCCGAGGCCAGCGACGCAGCAGTGTCGACGGTGAACCAGATGCCGATCGACCACGCCACCTGGCTCCACGCCCATCGCTGCCGACGACGAAGCGGCCCGAGCACGGTCGGCACAAGTGCAGCGCTCCATCCCACCATCACGGCACCGAGCACTCGGTAGACGAACCGCAGATAGTCGCGGGCATCGGCGCCGACAACGGGGGACGGAGCGCTCCCGAACACCATTCGGTTGAAGATCACTTCGGTCGCGCCGCCGGCGACG